>CAZHGN010000089.1:0-1605 GCA_964532155.1 uncultured Acidiphilium sp. | reverse complement strand
AAAAAAAACGACTAAAAAAATTAAGTATGAAATCAAAACAGTTTACAATTCGCGCCCGCGTGTGATAAAATTTATGAACGTAACCGAACGCCTTACGCACAGCGCTAAGCGTTGGGAATTAAATACTTAGAGGCACTTATGTCAAAAACACTGGGAACTATTTCAAGAGGCATTAAAGCCCCCATCATCAAAAAGGGTGACAACCTTGCTCAAATCGTCGTCGATAGCCTTATGTTGGCAGCAAACGACTCTGAAACGGGGTTTAAAATCCAGGACAAAGACGTGCTCGCCATTACCGAAGCCGTAGTCGGCAGAAGTCAAGGCAACTATGCGACCGTAGACGATATCGCGGCGGACGTTCGCAAAAAAACGGGCGGAGGCGTCGTTGGGCTAATCTTTCCTATCCTTTCGCGCAATCGTTTTTCTCTGTTACTTAAAGGCATTGCAAAAGGCGTTGACAAGCTTATTATAATGTTGTCTTACCCGAGCGACGAGGTGGGAAATCACCTTATGAGCTTGGACGCGCTCGACGAAAAAGGTATCAATCCGTATACCGACGTCTTCACCGAAGAAGAGGTTTATCAAACTTTCGGCGAGATAAAGCACCCCTTTACCGGAATCGACTACGTCAACCTTTACAAAACTATGGCGGGCGAAAACACGCAAATCATCCTTGCCAATCGCCCTCAAGAAATTCTCAAATACACGGACACGGTCATTACAGCCGACATACACACTCGCTTTAGAACGAAGCGCATTCTTGAAAAAGCAGGCGCAAAAAAGGTGCTCTGTTTGCACGATATTCTAAACGAACCCGTAAACGGCAGCGGCTATAATCCCGATTACGGCATACTCGGCTCCAACCTCGCAACGGACGACAGCGTAAAACTCTTCCCCCGCGATCCGCAACCGCTCGTTGAAGAAATTCAAAAAATCATTCTCGAAAAAACGGGTAAAAAAATAGAAGTTATGGTGTACGGCGACGGCGCCTTTAAAGACCCCGTCGGAAAGATTTGGGAACTCGCCGATCCTGTCGTATCCCCCGCTTACACGAGCGGACTTATGGGAACGCCGAACGAACTTAAACTAAAATACCTTGCCGACAACGCAATCGGCGATCTTAGCGGCGAAGAAGCAAAACGCGCAATACAAGATATGATAAAGGCAAAGCCGACCGATTTATTTGCATCGCAAGCCTCGCAAGGCACAACGCCGCGCAGACTCACCGACCTTCTCGGTTCACTTTGCGACCTAACTAGCGGAAGCGGAGACAAAGGCACGCCCATAATATACATCCAAAACTATTTTACCAACTACGCTTCGGAATAATATCCGTAATCCAAAGCGCGCGCTTTAACAAGCGCCAACCATGCCGACGTATTAACACTCGGCTCTCCAATTAATTCTATAGCGCTTATATATCGCTTATTCTTGCACGTTTCGAATGCGTCGTAGCATCCGCGGCGTGCAAGTTTTTTTGTTGAAGTGCGGCGTGCAAGTTATTAAGCAAAAGCGATTACTTTAACTATCAATAAGTGGTATTCGCTGCGAGAACGAGCGAAAGGCAAATAAAAGGTTGCAAAAAAACACGGCGAGTGCTATACT
>CAZHGN010000088.1:0-1761 GCA_964532155.1 uncultured Acidiphilium sp. | reverse complement strand
CGCCGTAATTTTCACTTGTTACAACTTCGCTTAATAACTTACTGCCGACGTATGTATCCTTAATATCGGCATATCCTTTATCCTGCGCTTTGTAACCGATAAGCGTATCTTTCGCGTTGTTGGTAGCTTTTTCATCATCGGTTGCACCCGTTTCTAAAGGCCATTCCCAAGAAAGAGTATAGTTTTTATTATATGATTCACCTGCAGAGACAGTTGCAGAAGTGCCGGTAAGCTCCCTTAATACGTCGGATAATTTACCCGATACATTCAATGTACCACCATCCGTAAGCTTCCACACTACCGGGTAATAATCGCCTAAATATATTTCGCTCGCATCTCCGATAGTCGTAATAGAGAGCTTAGCGAGAACCTCGGCGCTTCCGCTTATGCTGATAGTCATAGACCCTGTCGTTCCGGGTGCAACGACGTTTGCGGTGCTGTTTGCGTTAACCGCAACGCCGTCGCCTGCAACTTTCGTAGCAAGAGTAGCGCCTTCCGCTACAGAATAATCGGTTGCAAACAAATCGGTGGCGTTTACCGTAACGACAAAGCCCCATTTTGCGGCGGTAGCGGTTTGGGTACCGGTAGTGCCCGAGGTGATATATCTCGAGTAAGTCATTGCGCCCATACCGGCAACAAGCCCGATCATGAGTATCATAGCAACGACGATTAATGGTTTTTTGCTTTTTTTGTTTTTCATAATGTCTCCTTTTTTTTGTATCGCCTTTTTGGCATATCGCCGAAAAAGCGGCAAGATTACCTAAAATTTATTCAAGCGCTAAATTTATTCAAGCGCTTATTCAAAAGCCAAGCAATGTAGAATATCAAAATCGCGGCGTTCAGCATTAGCAATATCAGCCATAGCCATCTTATAGTGCCGCCTTGCTCCTTTGCGCCTTCCGTTTCGATAAGTGTACCGCCCTTGGCGGTAGGATCGGGGGCTTCTTCGGCGTAAGAAGAAATTTTTAGCGTTAAACTAACGCCCGCTTCGGCGGATAAATTGCCGAGCTGAGTGTCAAGCTCGTCGCTTTCGCCGTCGTACGCCCAATAGAGTTCCAAATAAAAACTCTCGTATGAAGTGGAACCTAAAAGCCCCGGATGATAGGCAAGAGTTGCATCCTTTACCTGAACCCAAGTTTCCTCGTCGCCAATAAGATAGTCGCCGTTGCCGTTTTTGAGGCGCACCTTCATCGGGAAAGACGAAGAATCGACTTTGGTTTCGCCTTCTTTTAACACGAAGGATAAATCCGTTTGATAAACGACTGCGACGTTGCCGTTATTATGCATTGCAAACGCGTAAGTCGAAGTCATTCCCGGTGCGACGACCTTGGATCCGTCTTGCGAAACGATGGTCGTATAGCCCTCGCCGTTTTGGTAATCGGATCTGAATATTTCTACGTTTTTATTTGCTTCCCAAGCTTTACCGTCTTCGCCGATAGTAACCGAGGGATTTTTGCCGACGATGAACAAAACGTCCATTCCGTCGGGTATGGAATTACCTACGCGCAAGGCTATTACGCCAAGCGTTATGAGTAGTAGGACGAATACTATGTCGACCATAAGCATTATCCATATCCACTGTCTGCGCGTGCCGACCGACGATTTTCCTTTTTCCGTTGACGTATGCCTCACCTCCCCGATTTTTTATCGTTGCGAATTTGCAAGCTCGGCTTTTGCAAATAATTAGTCTACTTGGGTTACCGTTATTTTTAGCTCGTAAGAAATTTCAGTGGAATAATCCTCGTCGTCTAAACTGTCGGG
>CAZHGN010000087.1:0-1911 GCA_964532155.1 uncultured Acidiphilium sp. | reverse complement strand
ATAATTGCTTTTGAATTATCTTTTAAATCGAGAAATTTTTCTATTGCAGAAGAAATCTTTCTTGCCATAGCAAATACTTGACCGAGTCTCATAACCGAAGTCATGTTGTGATTATCGTTTTTTTCGCCTACTACGCCTATAATACTCGCGTTGCCTATCGTCGGCAGTAGTTTATTCACGCCGAGCCCGGGTTTTACCCCCTTATCGGTTATTTTTATCTTCCCGACGTCGGTTTTGCCGCCTAAAGCGGCGTCTATTGCCACGACAAAGCTTGAAGGATGGGCTTTTTTAATATATTCGGATAGGTACGGGACGTCCTTCGCGGTAATTGTGTTCTTTAAAGTTCCGTAAAAAAAGGTGTTTTTTACTCTTTTTTTAAGCATTTCGCCGCAAAGAGGGGCTAAACTGTCGCCTAAATTGCAGTCCGTGCCGATAAAGACGAATATTATATCGGAATATTCTTTGCATATATCGTAAAGTTTACGAGAGATAATTTCCGTTGCGCGGACGTCGTTTACATAAATTTCGAGATCAATCATATTTTATAGTGATAAGGCTTGAATTTTTTTGGTTAAAAGCGCCTTATTCGGTTAATAATTATGGTCAAAATACCCTTTTTTTAAAACTTTTAGGTAAAGTCTTGCTTTTTACTCGGCATTTTGTTATAATATAATTACTTAACTGTAAGATGAACGCAAAGTTTAACGGAGGAAAAAAATTTGTTTAATCTACTTGCGGAAATGGGAGCCGGAACGATTTGCGACATCGTTATCGCCGTCGTTACGCTTATTATAGTATTCGTAAATATAAAAAAGGGGTTCGTAAGGCAGATTATTGGCGTTGTTGCTACGATCGGCGCCGTTCTTATTGCCTTTCTGTTTTGTAAAGATCTTCTTGCCCTCGTTAACGCTCAATTCGGCTGGCAAGATAAATTTGCCGACAAACTCGCGTCTTCTTTATCCGCTCAAGAGTTCTTTAACGCCTCTCTAACCGAAGAAAACGTTCGCGTTGCGATAAGTTCCATAGGGTTGCCCGATTTCGTCTCCGATGCCGCCGTAAAGCTTCTGTCGGGGGCTGAGGGTGTTGCCGAAAACGTCGGAACGTTCCTATCGACCGTTATCGCTAAGTACGTATTGCTGTCTCTTTCGTTTATCGTTCTTTTCATCGTAGCAAGATTATTGCTCGGCCTTTTAAAATTGCTTATAGTAAAACTGTTTACTCTTCCCGTGCTTAAGGGCGTAGACCGCTTGCTTGCAATCGTTTTGGGGCTTATAAAGTCTGTTGTGCTAATATACGTAGCCGTCTATATAATCCAACTGCTGCCCGCATCCGTTTCTTTTGCGGAATCCGTGAAGGCGGCTGTAGATGCCTCCCGGGTTGTTTCATTATTGAACGGCTCCGAAGTTGTAGGTTACATTATATCTAAGATCGGCGGCACAATGGGTTCGGCTGTCGTCTAACTTGCTCAAAAGTGGGGCTATAGGTCGATTATCGGGTATTTTGCTTGGCTTTTGCACCGAAATATAAAGAATCAAAAGTGGGGCTATAAGCCCGTTATCGCGCTTTTGGCACAATTAAATAATGGTTTATAAAAGGTTAAATGCACTTAAAGACTCGGCTTTTTGCAGATAACCTTTTTTTGTTGCCGTAATATTTTTTCGTCACTAAATCGATGGTTGTTGCGTAATTTTTGCGAGGAAGGAATAAGGGGATTAAAGTGCTGTTAAAAGCACGCTTGTAGTGACGATTATAATTTGTAGTATGGGAAGTTTTTTGTTTGCTCTGCCTTGAAATTAACGTAAAAAAGTCATAATAATTCGTATACGTATAAATAAAAAATAAGCCAAATCGAAAAACCGACTTGGCTAAATATTCATATAAACTGTTTTCAGTGCGTTAGTAGATTTAAAA
>CAZHGN010000086.1:0-2043 GCA_964532155.1 uncultured Acidiphilium sp. | reverse complement strand
TGCGAGCGAAAGGAGTATACACTATGGCAGATACAATAAGAATTCAAGACGATCTCTATATGCACGTTAATAAGGAATGGCTCGATAATGCGGTTATTCCTGCCGATAAGCCTGCGACGGGCGGTTTTATCAATCTCGACGCCGACGTTGAAAAGCTTATGATAGGCGATTTCAATAAAATGGCAAGGGGAGCGATAGTTCCCGACGAAAACGTTCAAAAAGCCGTCAGACTGTTCAAGCTTGCAAAGAACGTTAAAAGGCGCAACGCGGAAGGGTTAAAGCCTATTCAAAAGGATCTTGACAAAATTTATAATTTAAAAAGCATTTCCGACCTTAACAGAAGACTTAAAGATTTTATTTTGAGCAGAATTGCTTTGCCGTTCGGCGTGGGCGTCGACGACGATATGAAGGATACTTCTCGCCATGCGTTCGTTTTGCGCGGTCCGTCGACTATTCTTCCCGATACTACTTACTATAAGGAAGAAATGAAGGCTCAGCACGACGCACTTATCGGCGTATGGTCGCAAATGGTGGCGGAACTTCTTAAGCGCACCACGTTAACCGAGACCGAGCAAAAGATTTATATCGAAAACGCGTTGAAATTCGACGCAATTATTGCAACGCTCGTTAAAAGCAGTGAGGAATGGTCGGAGTACGTAAAGATGTACAACCCCATGCCGACTCGCCGCGTTTGCACCTTGCTTCGTCCTATAAAATTCAAAAAACTTCTCGCAAGCTTTTATGGGGAAAGGCTTCCCGAAACAATCATCGTTACGGAGCCGCGTTTCCTTAAGGGGTTCAGTCAACTCCTTAACGAGGGAACTTTCGAACTTTATAAGTCCTGGGCTTATATCGACACCTTGGTTTCCGCTTGCGGTTATTTGAGCGAGGAACTTCGCGAGATCGCTTCCGCATACAGAAAGGTGTTGACAGGCGTTAACGAACTGCCAAGTATCGAAAAACAGGCTTATAGCACGGCTTCTGCGTTATTTTCCGAGCCGGTAGGGCTTTATTACGGCAGAAAATATTTCGGCGAAGAGGCAAAGAAAGACGTAGTGGAAATGGTTCACGAAATCATCGACACTTACAAGACTCGCTTGGAATGCAATAGTTTTCTATCCGAAGAGACTAAGCAAAAAGCTATTTTAAAACTCAATAAAATAGTCGTAAAAATGGGTTATCCCGACGAGTGCAACAAGCTTTACGATAAAATTAGTTTTGGTCAGCGCGCTTCTTTCTACGGCGCGATAAAAGAAATACTCGCGGTTCGCACTCTCGACAATTTCGAGAAATTGTGGCTCCCCGTGGATCGTTCCGAATGGATAATGGCGGGGCACGTGGTAAACGCTTGCTATAATCCTACGTCTAACGATATTACTTTCCCGGCGGCTATTCTGCAAAAACCGTTCTATTCAGTCAAACAATCCCGAAGCGAAAACTTGGGCGGTATAGGCGCGGTCATCGGGCACGAGATATCGCACGCATTCGATAACAACGGCGCAAAATGCGACGAAAACGGCAATTTGAATAACTGGTGGACGAAAGAGGATAATAAAAAATTCGTTCAAAAGACTAAAGCCATGATTAAGGAATTCGAGGGAATCGAACTCGAATGGGGCAAGGTGAACGCGTCGTTTATCGTGAGCGAAAACATCGCGGACAACGGCGGTATGGCTGTAACGCTCGAGATTATGTCTAATATGGAAAATGCCGATTACGAGGCGTATTTCCGCAACTGGGCACGTATTTGGTGCTTGAAAGGTCGTCCCGAATATCTGAAACTTTTGTTACAGGTCGACGTTCACGCTCCCGCTTACTTGCGTGCCAACATGCAACCGAGAAACTTCGACGCTTGGTACAAGACGTTTGACGTAAAACCCACGGATAAGATGTATATAGCACCTAAAAACCGTGTTATTATTTGGTAACGTTAAAAATAACCGTTCTTCAAAGCAGATTAATTCGGCTGTAAAACTTTATTTAAAAACATTTTTGTGCGGCGGGAGTTTGCTCCCGCCGTTTTGTAATATTAAGGCAAAACTG
>CAZHGN010000085.1:0-2106 GCA_964532155.1 uncultured Acidiphilium sp. | reverse complement strand
ACAAAGAGCCTTCTATCGGGCGCACCCCAACATTTGACAAAGAGCCTACATTTAATTTTAAACCGTTTTCAGTTTTAAAAAAATCTTCTCTTTTTGAAACTGTCATCGATTTTAAAAACACATTCTCGATTTTTTAAACCATTACCGATTTAAAAACGATTATTATTCGTCCTTTTCGTCGTCTTCGCTCATTATTTCGATTGCGTCGTCGGCGGTTATAGAGTCGTCCCCAAAAGGCATGGCGTCGGCACTTTCATCGGTCGAATCGACAACCTCGTCCGTCGAAGTTTCGGCATTTTCGGTCGTCTCTTCGGCGGTGGGCACGAAATCGTTTATAGTGCGATAAACAGCCATTTTATCCACCTTAATATAACCGGGGAGCTCGTCGCTGCCGGTGAGAAGAACGAGGGTGTTTTCCTCGTCGTTGATTTCGACGATCTTGCCGTAGATTCTGCCGACGGTTTCAATCTTATCGCCGACCTTTAAAGCACTCATTCTGTCGTTCATTTCTTTTTCTTGTTTCTTGCGTTGACGACCGCTGAAAACGAACATCAAAACGAACATGGCAATGATGATAATCCATATTCCCCAAGTTGTCCAAGAACTGCCTGCCGAACTGCTTGTAACGTCGGAAGCGGCTGCTTCAAGTAAATAATATAAGTTTAACATATTTTTCTCCATTAGTGCGTAGGTCGCAAGGCATCTTGCAGCCAAACCGCACGATTTCATTATTTTTAGTATATATTAAAAGGTTATTTTTAGCAAGTTATTTTTCGGTACAAATTAATTTTTGCCGTACTTAGCGTAAAAATCCGCAACGAAATCGTCAAGATAACCGCCGATAATCGCTTTGCGTAAATTTTTCGACAAATTAACGAGGAAAGTAACGTTATGCAAGCTGAGCAGCATGCCGCCGAGCATTTCGTTCACGTTGACGAGGTGCCTTAAATACGCTTTCGTATAGTTTTTGCAGCAATAGCAATCGCACTCGGAGTCGAGCGGCGTAAAATCTTCTTTATATTTTCCGTTTCTTACGACGACTTTTCCGTGCGAGGTCATAGCCGTTCCGTTTCTCGCAATACGCGTTGCAAGCACGCAGTCGAACATATCTATTCCGCGCAAAACGCCCTCTATAATACAATCGGGGCTGCCGACTCCCATAAGATAACGCGGAATATGCGTGGGATATTTATCCTGCATAAGATCGAGCATCTCGTACATAAGCTCCTTGGGCTCGCCTACCGACAAGCCGCCGATACCTATGCCGTACTTGGCGTAAGGCGCAGTTTCTCTTAGCGAAATTTCCCTAAGATCGCCGTACAAATTGCCCTGCACGATGGGGAAAAGCGCTTGCTTGGGGTTGTTATGCGCGTTATAGCAACGGTCAAGCCATCTTAGCGTGCGCTTCATTGCGAGCTCCGATCCCTTATGGTCGGTACCGTAAGCACTGCATTGATCGAAAGCCATGATAATATCCGCGCCGAGATTGTTTTCTATTTGAATAGCGCGCTCGGGAGTGATAAAATGCTTCGAACCGTCCACGTTTGACGAAAAGACCACCCCCTCATCCTTAATATCGTTGAGCTTGGCAAGCGAAAACACCTGAAAACCGCCGCTGTCGGTAAGAATAGGTCTATCCCAATTCATAAAGGTGTGCAAGCCGCCCGCCTTTTTGACGATTTCGTCGCCGGGACGCATAAACAAATGATACGTATTTGCAAGTATGATTTGAGCGCCCGCCTCTTTTACGTCGCGCGGGAGCATTCCCTTAACCGTCGCTTGAGTTCCGACGGGCATATATATGGGAGTTTCGATATCGCCGTGCGGCGTGTGCAATATTCCCGCCCTTGCTCCGTATTTAGGATCTTGTTTTACTACTTCATAAGAAAATTCAGTCATAATTCCATCCATAAGTCGGCGTATAACACCGTTATCGCCGTTTTTATCATTTTAATTAAAGTGTGTTAGGGGCGCGCCGTCGCGCTTTTTACAATATAGTCTTGCATTTTTTTATCTTACTCTATATCTATAAGTTAAATAATAACCACCATTATCTACCATTGTCGCGCAGAGACAAGCAGAAACGCAGTATTGCGCCGCTTATAA
>CAZHGN010000084.1:0-2222 GCA_964532155.1 uncultured Acidiphilium sp. | reverse complement strand
TCCGAGACTTAAGGAATTTTTGTCTAAAGTATTATAACTTAAGCTATTTGCGGCTTTTCTAAATAAGGTTATGCTCCGAACATGCTTTCGGCTGTTTGCCGTAAGTAGTTTATTTGCACAAGTTAACTTAATTATAACGCGTGGCAACTTATTGTTGCCGCGCTTTTTTGACGTTTTTGCCTTTTTGCTCGGTTTGACGTTGCGTTTTAAAAGCGGTGAATTGCGGGTTGGCAAGAATACCTCGAACGTTTCTACATTATTAGACATCAAACGCTAAAAATAGACCTTGCATAGCGCTAAAAAAAGCAAATTTTTTCGCAAAAAACTCAAAAAAAGTGGTATAATTGCAATATAAATTACTTTACGCCCGAGGTTTTGCGAAAAAGGGCGAAGTGAGGGGGATATATGTCAGATTGTAGAAAAAAGGTAATCGTTTTACAAAACGATGAAAAAGAGGCGAAGAGTGTTGCCGACGGGCTTTTGCCCGAATTTGACGTCGTGCTTGCAACCGACGACGCCGAGCTTGCTCAAAACGGATTGCTCGAGCAAAAGCCCGATTTTCTCGTGACCGAGCTTGCGCTTAAAAAGACGGACGGAATAGGCGTTATGGAGCGTTCCAAGCGCATTTCGCCCGAAACGCATTTAATTGCGGTCAGCGTGTACGGTGGCGGCGAAATGGTGCAGCAAGCGACTGCCGCCGGCGCCGAGTATTATATGATTAAGCCTGCCGATTATTCTACGTTGAGAAAACGTATGTCTTCGCTCGTCGGTTTCGTGCACGGCACGCGTGCAGAGTCTAAGGCGATCGAGGAGCGAATTAGTCGCATTTTTATCGGCATGGGCATACCGCCGCACATTAAGGGCTACGCTTATTTGCGCGAGGGAATAAAACTCGCCGTAGCCGAGCCGGAAATTATCAATAGCGTAACTAAAAGGCTGTATCCGATGATAGGCGCAAGGTTTAATACGAGTGCGAGCAAGGTTGAACGCGCCATAAGACACGCCATCGAGGTCGCTTGGAACAGAGGCAAGGTGGAAAGCTTTAACGCTCTGTTCGGCGTAAGTACCTACGGCGCAAGCGAAAAACCTACAAACTCGGAGTTTATCGCGCTCATTGCCGACCGTCTTCTCCTCGACGGACTTGCATGACGGATTTGCATGACGGATTCGCATGGCGGATTTGCATGGCGGGTTTGCGTGACGTAGTGCCGCCGCTCGAAAGTTTTTTGTCGGTAAGTATCGTTAAGTAATCGATGCTTGGCAATAATATTACTCCGACGAAGTCCGGATAAAACTTAACAGTATAAAACCGCGTTATATGCCGTTAATCGACCTATAGCGCGGTTTTTTGCATTGGATTTTGGATAGTATTGCCGTTTTTTGCCTCCGCTTTCGAGTGGTGCCGCATAGAAGAGAATGGTTAAAAGCGGAAAAATTGACCTCGGTATTCTCAATTATATGGATAGATTTTTGCAATGATATAGGTTCTAAGTGAAAAATCCGCCGATGTAGTCGGCAGTTTTTATTTTAGAGTACAAAAAGAACCGCGGTTTTAACCGCGGTTCCTTGTGGTAGAGTGGCGACGTTGGCAGTCGCGCGTTTTTAATATTTTTCTATTGGTTCTTTTGTGTCGTCTATGCGTATTTGCACCTTTATACTTTGTTCGTTTTGTCCGTAAGGACTAAACCTCGCATAGATTATTCCGTTTTCCGTTTTCATCTTCCGTACATAATCTTTTTTTCAAAAAGAAAATAATCGGAAAGCGACAAAGCGGTCAAGGGAAAAGTGCAAAATATTGCGCTATAGGTCGATTATTGCGTATTTTGAGCAATATTTATACCCTTGACGGATGTACCGATTTCCGATACAATCCCGCGAAAAATAGGATAAATTTGTTTGCTCGATTTTTCTTTTTAACATAACGGGCACTCCTTAATTAACTTTGGGAGTATTATACATCATATTAATCATTTTTCAAGTGAGTTTGTGTAAAAAATTAAAACTTTTTCAAGTGAGTTTGTGCAAAGAAATAAAACTTTTTCAAGCTAGTTTTACAAAAACGTCAAATTTTACCGTTGAGTTTATTAGATAAAACAATAAACGAGATGAAAAAAGTTTTGATGTGTTTATATATAATGTCGTGTTTATATATAAAATAATATAAAGTTAGAGCTAAATACTAATTATTTTTTAAAAAATATGTAAAAAATCTTTTGTAGTTA
>CAZHGN010000083.1:0-2228 GCA_964532155.1 uncultured Acidiphilium sp. | reverse complement strand
TATTCGGATACTCTGTATCGCGCGCTTGTCGATTATCGCAAAAACACGTTGGAACAAAACGAATGCAAAACACAACGTGCCGCCATTGTCCCGGCGGATAGCGAAAACGATAAAATTATTATCACGCGCCAAAACTGCATAGTGGAAGAAGATTGGCTGAACGCTATCGAATACGGCTTGGAATTTATAGAAAAGGCAATCAAGGAAGAACGTCAATTTATTCGTTCAAACGGGGAAGTTATCCCTATTGAAAAAGTAAAACGCGTTTCCAAGGATTCGGTCGAACATCTTGCACGGCACAGCAATTATTTCACGCGCGAGCAAGAGAGCGGCGAAGATCTTATTCCCGACCAGCTTTATACTGTGGAGCGGCTTAGCGATTATGCGGTATACGAGAATAGATTTTTGTATATGTTGCTTTGTTATTTGCGTGATTTTATAGGCATGCGGTACGAGAAAATCTTGGAATTGACAAATACGTATAACGGCGTTTTGGAAATTGACAAAGCAGTGGTGGAAAGCAACCGTAACCTTCATATTTTCGTCAAATTAGAAGAAGAAAAGAAAAACGACGATTACCTGCGCGAGCATAATAAAGCGCAAAAGGAAATCGACAGAATTTTAACCGCTTACAAAGCGGTGGTGTTATATCTTAATACCCCTTTAATGGTGGAAGTTGCGAAAACGCCTATGATTAAACCGCCGATCATGCGTACCAACGTTTTGAAAATGAACAGAAATTTCAAAGAGGCACTTTCGCTGTACGAGTATATTACCGCATACGACAAGGATGGTTATACCATTAAAACGGAAACGCGCAAACTTTCGCCTTTTAACAACGTTGCGGGCGATGAATTTGCCGAAGTGACCGAGCTTGCGTCGTTTTTGACCTACGAGCACGGTTTAGGCATTCGCGATTTTTTTAAAAAGCGTTACGATGAGGAAGAGATTCGTAGGCTCGACGCAGAGCGGTTAAAAACTGCCGAGCAAATACGCAATATCGCCCGTCGCTTAAAAACGGATAATATTACCGCAGACGAGTACATTTTATTGTTAGAAAAACGTATTCGCGATTTAGAAAAAGTTGAGGAAGAAATTAAAGAAGCGCGCGCAAAATTATCCCTTCGCGAAAAGGAATCGGAAAAACTGCAAAACGAGATGAACGATTTAAGGGAAGAAGTTCGTCGACTCGGCGAAGAGATGACCGCTATTCACCGCGAGTACGCTTGCAAAATAGATAATTTACAAGCCGAGCATGCGGAAAAACTGAACGCTTGCATCGCGGAATATCAACAAAAAATCGAAGATATTCACTCAGAGTATAACAATGCGATAGAAGAACTCAAAAGAGTTAATCAAGAAGAAAAAGACGCTTTAAACGAGAGATTGCAAACCTTGCAAGAAGAAAAACAAGCCGCCGAGGAAGCGCACGCGCAAGCACTGCACGACGCGCAAGTTGAATATGCGGAAAAACTTCGCGCGGCTCAAGAAGAACACGACTTGCAAACGGCTCGCTTAAAAGACGAATTGAAAAAAAGCTCGGAAGAATGGGATGCGTTGTCCGTACGTTACGAAAACGAAAAAGAAGAAAAAGCGTTGCTTTCCGCCCGATACAAAGCGTTATGCTTAAGATACGGCGAGATGGTTGACGACAAGGATTACACGACAAAATCCGGTATGGACGAATTGGAAAAAGAATATCTTGCGTTTAAAAGGTTTTTCGACAAAGAATGGTCTAAAACGAAAAAGCGTATTCGGTTAGATATGCTCGGTTCGGTAAAAGAGATAATAAAAGATATATTCGCTAAAAAAGAGACCGACGCGTCAATTGACGTCGGTGAGGACGGCGTTGATGAAGACGATGAACAACCGACGATTACAGACGAAACGTCAACGACAAATAGAGACGAGGAAAGTGAGGAATAATGAGCAAACACAGAACTGCTAAAAAGAAATACGTGGTTTTGATATTGGCGTTGATACTTGCCGCCTTATTGTTGGCTGCCGCCGTTTCCGCATACCTTCGTTCAAGCGATCATACCGTCGTTCGTATGGAAGTCACCTTCGCGGTTGCGGCGTTGTCCTTGCTGCTGCCTATATTATTGCTGTGCTTGTGGGTGGCAATGCTTCTTAAAAGCAATAAACCGCAAACTTTGGTCGCTTCGCAAAATCAGCAAACGCAATCGGCTTTGCCGTCTGCTACGGTAACGGATAAAGAAGGAAAGAAA
>CAZHGN010000082.1:0-2492 GCA_964532155.1 uncultured Acidiphilium sp. | reverse complement strand
CGTAGCAAAACGCTTTACAAAAGGAAGAGAAAGGTTTATAATAATCCGACGGTACGGAATGGGCAATAAAAACGGTTATAAGCGTTTATCGGTTTGGCTAAGTTCCGTGTACTATTTTGAAAGGATTTGATTTTTATGTTTGACGTTACGGTTGAATTGTTCGGCTTGCAAGTGAATTTGTTTGCGCAAATATTCGGCTTTGCAATGCTCGTATTCACCGCTATAGGATATTTAACTCGCGATCGCGCATACTTTATTTTAACGCTGTGCGGAAGCGTGTGCTGCATTTTCGAGTCGCTCGTGCTTTACGCTTGGTCGTCGGCTATTGCCGTTTTTCTCGTGTGTGTGCGCAACTGCTTTATTCTTTTTTACGGCAAAAAGGGACAACGCGTGCCCACTTGGATATGCTACGCTATCATTGCGACGGTTGCCGTTAGCGGTATCGTCAGCACTATATTGGAGCACGATATATGGTCGATTTTGCCGCCCGTACTCACGATTGCGGACTCGTTTTTTGCAACGCTCAGACCTCAGCGAGAACTAAAAATAGCGCTTATACCCATTTCGTTCGGTTACGTGCTGTTCAACTATCACGTCGGAGCATACGTCGGCGTGGTAAGGCAAATTTTGGTGTTTATTGCCGGCGTCGTCGGACTGATAAAATATACGGTATATCTTAAACGTAAAGAAACCGTTACCGCTATAAATTGCGAAAACAAAAAAAGCGTTACCGCTTTAAATGGTGAAAATAATGAAAATAATACTTAATTCGGATACGGAAACCGTTCGTCTTATTCAGGAGGGACTTAAAGCTCGCGACGGATATTGTCCGTGCCGCCTTGAAAGAACGCCCGAAAACAAATGCATGTGCCAAGAATTTCGCGAGCAGATTAAGGACGAAAACTTTTACGGCTTTTGCCACTGCAGACTATACGAAAAAGTTAAAGATTAACTAAATTACCGTGCAAAATTAGCCGTTTTGTATAATAATTTGCGTGTTTGACTGAAAATGGATTGACATGCAGATTCTTTTTTGATAAAATTGTTACGATTTGCCACCGAGTGTTTTTTATTATTGATAAAAATACGATAATAGGCAAACGCATATTTACTTGCGTAATAATTTTATTGAAGAGAGACTGAGAATGAGCAAAGAAGTAAAGAGATTCGACTTTAAAAAACCGCCGAGAAATCCGTCGCGTTTTTGGAACCCCATTGCCAAATTTATATCGTTTACCGATCTTAAAATGCGTGGGTTTAAATGCACCAAGAACAACGTCGAGGGGCTTAAAGCGCCGTACGTTTTGCTTTCCAATCACGCGTCGATGGTCGATTTTGAGGTCATGCTTCGCGTTACTCATCCGGACAGGGCAAACAACGTCGCTTCGATCGAGGCGTTCCACGATTATCCCGAGTGGCTTTTCCGTCGGTTGGGCGTAATAGGCAAGCGTAAGTTTATAAAGGATCTCGATCTGATTCGCAATATCAGGTACAGTTTGCAAAAACTCGGCAACGTTTTTTGCATTTACCCCGAGGCGCGTTATTCGCTCGACGGTTGCACTTCGTATCTACCCGATTCGCTCGGAAAAATGATGAAACTGTTCAAAGTTCCGGTCGTAATCCTCAAACTTTGCGGCAATTTCGTTACGCAGCCGCAATGGAACAAGATAAACAAGCACACTAAAATCGAGGCGGAATTTACGCAAATTCTCACCGCCGACGAAGTTCAAAACTGTAGCGTGGAAGAGATAAACGCGCGTATTAAAGAGGCTTTTATATACGACGATTTTGCTTGGCAACGCGACAACGGCGTGGTTATCGACCACCCCAAGCGCGCCGAGGGTTTGCATTCGATACTGTACCAATGCCCGCATTGCGGAAAAGAATTTAAAATGTATTCCAAGGGCACGGAGCTTTGGTGCGAGGAATGCGGCAAGCGTTGGGTAATGACCGAGCTCGGCGAGCTTAAAGCCAAGGACGGCGAAACGGAGTTTACGCACATTCCCGATTGGTTCAAGTGGGAACGAGCTAACGTCAGAGCCGAGGTCAGAAACGGATCTTATTATATGGAAGACGAGGTTCGCATAGACACGATGCCCAACGCACGCGGTTTTATAAAGCAAGGCACGGGACGTTTCGTGCAGGACTGCTCGGGCATGACGCTTACGGGAACCGCCTACGGCAAGCCTTTCGTGCTTAAAAAAGAGGGTTGCGAGCAAGACAGCATCCACGTCGAGTACGGTTATAAGTACGGGGGCGACGTTTTCGACGTCGCGAGCGAGAACGAAAGCTATTGGTTTTATCCGCTTACTAAAAGGGATATATTAACTAAGGTTGCGTTTGCTACCGAAGAAATTTATTTAATGCATAAGGAAAGTTTGCACCGCAAGGCTTAAACGGTTGTATTTTAAGCCGCTATTTACTTGCAACTTAACGCTATTTTAACAGATATACAGCTACGGTTTGAAGGAAAATTGGCAAAATTGCACATT
>CAZHGN010000081.1:0-2621 GCA_964532155.1 uncultured Acidiphilium sp. | reverse complement strand
ACAATGTAATAATAGCCATAAACAAATCTCCTTATACTATCGTTGTAAAGATACACTTATATTGTATCGCTCCAATGATACATTGTCAAGAGCATTTGCGTGGAAATTATTAATTTGTTTTGTCGTTTTTCAAAATTTTCGGTAAATTAGAGCTTTTATATTTCACCGCCGCTTGGGTTTTGTTTAAGATTCCGAACGGCTTTTTAAGCAAAACGGTTTTGAAAGTTCGGCTACCTATGCAATAATTTTTTGCCGTGGACTTCCGCTTTCTTTGTTTTCACAATAATCCCCGAAACACCTTTAACGCAAATGAAAAGAACCACGGGTTCGACCGCGGTTCCTTGTGGTGGAGATAACGAGATTCGAACTCGTGGCCTATGCGTTGCGAACGCATCGCTCTACCAACTGAGCCATACCCCCATATTCAGTTTTTAACGTAGATTTTGCAAAACGCGCCGAAAGCTTATATAAACAAGATTTTGCTTAACCGAGCGCTTTATAGCACTTTTAAAACCGACATTGATTAGCAAGTCTTGCATCGAGCCTTTATGCAATTCGACGGAGCATAGTCTATAATCGCTAAAAATCTTTTATATTTTAACAAACGGAAACGTTATTGTCAATTTTATTTTAGCCATAGACAAAAAATTGTTTTATTTTTTGTCACTTCGTTTAATGAATTAGCGGTAAGTCGGTGCCTTTATTTTTTTGTTTTTTGCTATCCCGAAATATGCAACCGTCTTTTTATTACGTTTGCCTCTTTCGTCGTAAAAATGGTCTACAATTCGACTTTTCGCCGTTCTGTTTAAATCGTACGTACTGCCTTTATACTTCGGTTTTTTCTTATCCGATGCAGTGACGATCATGTTCGGCAATCGAGTATCCATTTTCCTAATAATTTGGTATTTCGGATTTAAACGTAATTGTCCTTTTTTGCCTTTTATCCATGCGTTTTCAGCTGAAATCAATCTAACGCCTTTATGTTTAAGACTATAATTTACAGTTGACATTTTCACAATTTTGCTATTATATTTAAGCCATTAGCCCCATGTAACAGGGCAACAACGGGATTTCCGCGTTGACAGAGAAGAACGCCTGGCTTTTAGCGTAGACTTCTCATTCTTAACCGTTTCGATTTATTTCGGAGCGGTTTTTTTTGAGTGCTTTATAAATTTACACTACGCTAAAAGCAGCTTCGGGTTGTTACGCAAACTATTTTTTCTTCCTTACCGTAGTCTTGTTTTCTTTTTCCATTCTTTTATTCTTCTATTATTTTTTTTACAAGACCTAATAGCGCAAAAAGAATAAAAGTCCTATCTCGGTCTCGATGATAAAAAAATAAAACTATACAAAAATTAGAAAATTAAGAAAACGCGCGCAAAGTGCTTGCAAAAAAAAACGTTTTCGATTATACTAAAAAGGCTATGGGGGCGTAGCCCAGTTGGTTAGAGCGCCTGCTTGACATGCAGGAGGTCAATAGTTCGAGCCTATCCGTCCCCACCAGAAAAAAGCACTTGCGAAAGCGAGTGCTTTTTTACTAAATTCGCTTTTGGAGCAATAAATCCTCTAACGGTTATTTCATTAAAGTCGCGTGTGCGGATTTTTCTTTTCGCTAAACCCTTCGTTTCGACATATTATATGCTATAAAAACCGCGTTTTTTATCAAACGCAGATGTAAATGTTTAGGCGTAAAATACGTATTATCCCTCGCGTTGCTTTGCGTAAAAGGCGTGTTTTAATGCGATATGGCGGTATTAAGGTTTTATAGCGGCGCAAAAAAACACAAGTTAGCGGCAATTGAGACATTTAAGCGCGACTTTTTCATAAAAACATATAAGAACTTTTTGACCGAATAAGGCGATAAAAATCGTTGGAATTATTATTGAAGTAGACAAAAAATACAAAAACGACTAAAAAAAATCAAAAATTGTTTAGAAACGTTTGACATATATTTTATACTTTTGATATGATAAATTTAATGAAAGTTTGCTAAAAAGAGGGAGATGCAAATGATTAAACGGAAGATGAAAGGTTTTACGTTAGTTGAAACGGTTATAGTTATAGCGGTAATCGCTATACTGTCTTCGATACTTATCCCTACGTTCGGCAACGTCATAAAAGACGCAAACGAAACAAAGTATAAAAGCGAAACAACCAACGCCGTAAGGGAATACTGTCTCAATATTGATAAAACCGAGTATAAAACCGCTCTCGTTTTGTATTTTAAAGACGGCAAGACCGGCTCGCTTGAAACCGCAACTCGTGCGTATATAGCAAACGAGGCAAATATCGGCGATTGTTTAACTGCCGTTCCTGATGATGCTACCGACCTTATTTCGGTAGGTGAAGATAATACGGTTGATTTAGCCGAGGGGCTGCCTGACAGTATAGAAGACGCATACGATGATAGCGGTAAATTGAAGCAATTTACCAATAAGCAACTCTATTGGATAACCGATAACGTAGCTTTGGCAATTCTAACTAAGTAAAAGGCGCTATTACAAGTTTCGTTGTAATCAGGCTTGCGGCGTACGCGCCCAAAATAATCCAAGTTCATTTTAATAGCAGGTTCTACAATAAATGTTGGGGTGTGAAGAAAAATACTCCAACATTTTTTCATT
>CAZHGN010000080.1:0-2868 GCA_964532155.1 uncultured Acidiphilium sp. | reverse complement strand
TTAAAATCGAAAATATCGTTTGACATATCGTGCGTGCGCGACTATAATAGTTATACGAAAGAAAATAGGAGAGGGGCGGCGCTCGGCGGTTTGTCTCGTCTCCGTAAAAGAGGTAAAAATGCGCATTAAAAACGCTTTTAAAATAGTTCTTTCAAACGTAAACACCATGTATAAAATGGTTTTATACAGGTTTATTTGTACGGCTGCGTTCGCGCTTATTGCGTACTTTGCGGTGCTGTCGGGGTTGAAGTATATCTTTTATTCCGAGCAGTTCGTCGCCATTAGGGATACCGTAACCGAGCTTTTGACCGACTTTTTGTCGGGTCGCGGGATTGCCGATGTTGCGGAAAGCATGCGCCCTGCGTTCGACGATTTTTTCCGCATGCTTTACCAAGAGCGTGCCCATTTGCTGTCGGCGCTGTTCGGAACGTTCGGGCTGGTATTGCTTTTGCGTTTCTTTTATGCGCTCGGCGATTTTGCGTTTGCTTCCGCGGTCGACGGATTTATGTCGTCGATGAACAAGCCCGGATTTTTCTCTTCGCTTTTAGAGTCGTTCGGCAAAGCCGCGCTATACGCCCTTGTCATAACTCTCGTTTCCGTCGTTTCCGAATGCGTGATTTTCCTTACTTCGCTCGTTATCGTCGTTTACACGATTTCGTATATTTCGGTATTCGCGATAATATTCGGCGTAGCGTTTTTGGTTTTCGGCTTCGCGCTCAAATATTCCTTACTTTCGCCCGTTCTTCCGTCCGTCGTTTGCGACCGATTGTCCGTCGGCAAGGCGCTTAAGGGTTGCGTTCGCAAGGGCAAGGATTTTGCCGCTCTTCTCGGCAGTTACTCTTTTCTATGGCTGTTGTTCTTTTACATCAACGTCTCTTTCGGGGTGTTCACACTGTACATGGGACTAATAGTTTCGTTGCCGCTCACCTCGCTTTACTTCATTTCCGTCTCGCTAACCGATCAATATATCGTAAATCACAAGAGTTATTACGTCGATTATAACGTCGTCGTATCGCCTAAGGAAAAGCAAGAAAATGCGGAAATGCTAAAATATCTGTAATCGTTTGCGGCGCGGCGACGCGCCGCATTGTGTTTTAAACGAAAAAATTTTAAGGAGATAAATGTTTTATGAAGTATATGTTTCAGGTTATACTTTCCAAAAACGAAGACGCATACGCGCTTTTTTCCGCACTCAGAAGAAACGGAATTAAGGGCGTAGTTTTACCGGCGCAAAGTCTTAAATCGGCTTTGCTCGACAACAAGGACGAGCAAATCCCCGCGTTTACGGGGCTTAGGCACGTCGTAGAGTACCCGCACGATTCCAATTACGTTATTTATTGCATTATAGGCGAGGAAAGGTTGGAAGAGGTCAAGACGATCGTTCGCGCCGTGACCGACGAGATCAAGCACAAGGTCGGAATTATGTACGCTATGCCGCTTGCGTTCGTGGAGGGGCTCGATTAACATGAATACCATCTTATGCCTGGCGATCGCTATGGCTATCGGACTTGCTTTGACTCGTCTGGCTAAGCTTATCAACCTGCCCAACGTTACGGCTTATCTTGTAGCGGGGCTTATCATGCACTATCTCGTCGAACTTGCAGGGATCACCTCGTTCGACGGTTTGGACGTCGTAACCGACGTCGCGCTCGGCTTTATCGCTTTTTCCATCGGCTCGTCGTTTAAGCTCAAACACGTAAAGGAAATCGGCAAAAGCATAGTCGTTATCACCGTTTGTCAAGCGATTATGACCATGCTCGTCGTGGACGCCGCTCTGTTAGGTCTTGCGCTCCTCGGTCAAGTTAGCGTTTCCACCGCGCTTTGCTTGGGTGCTATCGCAACGGCTACCGCTCCTGCGGCAACGCTTATGGTCGTTCGCCAATACAAGGCTCGCGGAATCGTTACCGACACGCTTCTCCCGGTAGTTGCCTTCGACGATGCCATAGGTCTCGTCGTGTTTGCTGTTTCGCTTGCGCTTGCAAAGGCGCTTGCCGTACCCGGTAAGGTAGTTACCGTAACCGAAATCCTCGTCATTCCCTTGCTCGAAATCGTTGCTTCGCTCGGCATAGGCGGCGTAATCGGCGTAATTTTGGCGTATGCGGCTAAAATATTTAAGTCGAGAGCGAACAGAATATCCCTTTGCGTAGTCGCCGTGTTTGCAGGCGTCGGTCTAAGCGACGTTTTCGGCGAAGGCTTTCAGCTTTCCGACCTTCTTACTTGCATGGCGATCGGCGTTATGTACGTAAACATAAACAAGGAAAGCGGCAGTATCATGGACATTATGGACAGATGGACGGCGCCGCTGTTTATGCTCTTTTTCGTAATTTCGGGCGCGGAACTCGATCTTACGATTATACCGAGCGTAGGGCTCGTCGGCGTAACGTACATACTCGTTCGTTCGCTCGGCAAATATTTTGGTGCAAACGTGGGCGCAAGGCTGGTGCGTGCGGACGATAACGTTCGCAAATATCTCGGTCTTACGTTGCTGCCGCAAGCGGGCGTCGCTATAGGTATGGCGCAAAAGGTTGCGTTAACGCCCGAACTCGTTGCTGCGGGGCTTAGCGGCGGTATCGTAACCGTTACGCTTTGCGCTACTCTCGTATACGAATTCGTCGGACCGCTGGTTACCAAGTGGGCGCTCGAAAAAGCGGGAGAAATTAAAAAAGAAAAGAAAATATCTCCGACGGACGCTTCCGGGGCAGGGCTTCCCGCCTAACGCGTTCGTGCAGCAATCCCAAAGTTGCTTATGCAAAACAATTAACACGCAAAACTCAACCTCGGCTCCCTCGCAAGGGCGGCGAAAATTGTATTGCGCTGCGCGTTTAAAAAGTAATAAAAAGAAACAAAAACCGCGGTATAGGTCGATTA
>CAZHGN010000079.1:0-2884 GCA_964532155.1 uncultured Acidiphilium sp. | reverse complement strand
CCCTCGAAGATGGAGGCTTTTGGTTAGTCAAAGTCTTGTTTTGTGTTTCAACCTTATTGGTAAGGCAACGGCAAGGTTTGACTACCATTTAAAATTACACTATACTCAAACATAATCAATCTGGCATTAATCAAAGCAATTGTTTGACTACCATTTAAAATTACACTATACTCAAACTATTCGCAAGTTCTTGTGCGTGTTTTTTTCGTTTGACTACCATTTAAAATTACACTATAAGGTTCAAATAAGTTTTTACCAAATCGCCGTTTAACGGTCGCACGCGCTGCGTGCAGATGACTCGCCCGTCGGGCGGGTTTTCTTTTTTTGCCTTTGTAACGACTATTTTCTTTTAATCAATTTTTAATCTAATTTAGGACGACCTTTAGTCGCACCGCTAAACTTACCGATTTTTACCGCAAAATATGCCGTATTAACGACTAAAAAGGTACTTTGCTCATAACCAAACTTGTTTTTGCAAGCACCTCTTTGCCGCAAAGGCAAGGTCATTTTTTGCGCGCGATGGCAACGAAGTCGGTCTCTTGATACCAAAAAGAGTCGTTCCCAAAGAGTTCTTCGAGCTGCGAGAGCGCGTATTCCATCCATTCGAGCTCGTTGCGATATTCCATACGTGTAGGATCCTGCTTAAGCAGATTGGAAACGTAATTCTTGCGGTACAAAAACCTTTCGTTAAAAACGTCCATGCGCGCGTCGAAGTCTTTGTCCGAAATTTCCTTGGTATAATTCATCATTTTAATTTGCTTATAGCCGGACGTGTAAAGCTGGTAATAAATCTTTCTGCCGTTAAAGCGGTCGGATATTCCCGGCGTACGCGTATGATGGTCTATAATCTTTTTGACAAGGTCGTTGTCGTTATAGGCGACTACGCTGCCGTCGTCCGACCCACGCACGATGATAAAACCGTCGTCGGAGAGCAGTCGGCGAAGGTTGCGAAGGGCTTTTACCGGATCGGTAAGATGGTGTATTACGAGCGTAGCAATTATGAGATCGAACTTTTCCACGCCGTTTTCCGCCATATACTCTTCCATTTGATAAACGAAGTCGGGGCTCTCGAGGTCCATTTTCGCAAAGCGAAACTTGTCCGACGGACGGTTAGCAATAGCCGCACTCACGCATTTTTCCGAGCGGTCGATGCCGTATACCGTAGCGTTTTCGAAATCTTTAAAACGGTCTATCGTCACATAGCCGTATGCGCAACCGGCGTCGAGCACGTTGACGGGCTTGCCACCGAAATAATTAAACGCGTAATTAATCGCAGGCATATCGGCGTCGCGAGTGTTTTGCGCTTGAATACGCAAACGCGAAAGTTCCCTATAGTCGGCGGGATTGTACGTCGAATGCGTTTTGTCGCTCCCCATGCGCGAAGCCTCTTGCGGCTTGGGCGCAAGCCTGTTCAAGCTTGATTTTACAAACTCGACGACGCGCTCTACGGGATCGGAGTCAATCAAAAACGTTTCCAAATTCCTAAGCGCGATCGGGCGGTCTTTGCGCGAAATGGACGAGCTTATATACGGCACGATAATGCCGTTTTCCTTGTCGCCGGACAAAATCTCTTCGTGAAAACTGCTCCACTCGTATTTGATCCAACGCGAATTAAGGTATTCTTTATCGCTTGCAAGCAAAACGAGCACGACAGCCTCGTCGAGTGCCTTTTCGATTGCATCTTTATACGCCGATTCACCGAACTCCATAAGCGTTACGTTACTGAAAAAGGTATCTATCCCCTGCGCAACGAGCGCGGCGTAAAGCTGCTTTGCAACGACCGAATCGGTCGTAGGCGTTCCGTCCGCCGTTGTGTTTTTAAAAGAAATAAAAACGCTGTTCATATGTACCCCTCCCGCCAAATTGGCTTGCCAATAAAACTAAAGTTAATATAAATACTTAAGTGAATATCTTTTATAAAAGTTTACCACATACGCAAAAAAAACACAACGCTTTAAATAAAAAAATCGGCTTTAGGCAAAAAATACTTGCTTAAAGCTCTATCGGATTATGACAATCCTAAGCTATAGGTCGATTATCGGCATATAGACTTTATTATTAGGGTATTAATTCAAGCCTTTAGTTTTCAAAACTCTATCGAGCGTCACCTCCATTTAGACGTAAACAAAAACTCTAAAATATCCGCAAGGCGCATAACCTTTTCGACGTTATCTTTGATAAAGTTCGTTTCTTTGCTATTTTTTACAACGTTTTTTTGCGACAAGTTTATCATATCAGTTCTCCGCGTTTATAAGTTTTGCGGGATACGTAAGCCCCAAATACTTCAAAAGGAATATTCCTTTTTTCTGTAAACACCTGAACTTCGGAAAACATTTGATTACCAAGTCCGTGAAATTCCAGTGCGGAGCGATATGCAATGCAAGCATTTTCAAAAAGTGCAGACGCTATTTCAAAACGGTTCGCAAAAACTCCGTCTGTTAAAGGATTAACAGTCGCATATAATCCGTTTTTTATTTTAGCTATACGACCAACGTCAATTAATGTTTTTAATTTAGCTTGCATTCTGCGAACGCTTGTAAAATTTTCTAAAATGTCTTGCGTACGAAACAATGCTTGACTCAAATAAAAATCTTTTATTGAAACATTTTCCTTATATCTTTATAACTATTTTATATAATTTGCGAATAAACATCAACGGGTTTTGTGCAATTTTAGTATAGCAATATGGAATTATAACTATTTTAACTTAAGGTTTTAACATAAAAAACGGCGGCAACTTAAAAAAGTTGCCACCGCTATTATACTTTTTTCTGTCTTACGCCCCAACATTTGACAAAGAGCCTTCTATCGGGCGCACCCCAACATTTAACAAAGAGCCTTCTATCGGGCGCACCCCAACATTTGACAAAGAGCCTACATTTAA
>CAZHGN010000078.1:0-2968 GCA_964532155.1 uncultured Acidiphilium sp. | reverse complement strand
GAACTCCCGGATGACGGAGTCAGAGTCCGTAGCCTTACCGCTTGGCGACACCCCAATATTCTTTTCAAGCTTTGTTATTATATCAAAACGGTTTAAGTTTATCAACCTTTTAAAGTGCATTATTAAAAAAATAAAAAAATTTTTTATTCTTGCAGCATTTAGGCTTGACATTGCCTTGCGCCGTTTTTTGCGCAAAATGCCTAAAACTTTTACGCCACTCTCAAAAAAGTTCGCCGAGCTACTATTGCTAACCCATTTAAAAACTTTAACCTTTTAAAATATTCCGTTAAAAAAGCGGATGGATTTGCACCGAAGCGCTACCCTATCCGCCGTTTTAATCAGTCTGCAAGCTCCTTTAATCGGTACGCAAGCTCCTTTGGTCAGTCTGCGATCTCCCTCATAACGACGATGCCGCGTTTAAGTAAGTCGGCGGTTTTTTTGGTGATGTCGTCGATGGGAACGTTCTTTTCGCTCGTGAACCACATTTGATAAATATCGAAAACGCCGCCTACGAGGAACGCCAACATATACTTGACGTGCGGATTAGAGTTTCCGCGTTCGTCGATGTAAATATTATAAAATCTTTCGCAGAGCATTTCTTTAAGTTTTTTGATAAGTTCCCCCGAAGAGCCCGAAAAAATTAGGTATTCGGTAAAATATTTATTGCCTGTTATCGCATCGGAGAAATCGCGCAAAAGAGGATACGGATCTTCCCTAAACGCGCGGTAAGTATATTTAGCGACGATACTGTCTATCGTAAATACGATGTCGCAATTTATATCGTCCAAAATATTATAGACGTTAGTATAATGCGTATAAAAAGAATTACGGTTTATCCCGGCGAGCGCGGTGAGCTCGGTAATGGATATGTTTTCGATATCTTTGGTTCTTACGAGCTTTAAAAGGGCAAGTTTAATGAGTTTTCGAGTTCTTACGCTGCGTTTATCTTGCTTAAATTGAGATTCTTTCATTTTTACTCCGATTATCGGGATTTATCCTTTGTAGTTCAACCCCGCAACGCCTTTTATTCTATCACCTTTTCCGTTTTATTGCAAATGAAAAACGGCTCGTTATTAAAAATATTGTGAATTTGCATAATAAATATTGTTTATTCCGCTTATTTAGGCGCACTTATTTAGCACTATCGCTCAAAATGCCTATTATTTAATAAAACGCATTCGGCGCCCCCAATGCATTCGCCAACCTATTTGCCGATACGTACGCCAACGTATACGTAATATGCGCCGATAATAAAAAAAACGGTTTAGGCAGCAAAAAGCCCTTTAAAAGGGCACTAAGAAACCGCCGCTTGCGTTTGATAAAAAAATTCGTAAAATTTTATTTCAATCGCCGCGCCGCGTTGATTTTTTTTTCGCGTTATGGTAACATGTTGGCGTTGTTTTTTTAACGACCTTGCAGTTTTATAAGGAGTTACACAATGGATAAAATCGGTTTCGACAGTGATTTATACCGCAAGCTGCAATCTGAAAAAATCAGAGAGCGCATTTCTTGCTACGACAAGCTGTACCTCGAATTCGGCGGAAAACTTTTCGACGATTTCCACGCCTCGCGCGTGCTGCCGGGGTTTTTACCCGACGGCAAGCTGCAAATGCTGCTCAACCTTAAAGACGAAGCTGAGCTTCTCATCGTTATAAGCGCCGCCGACATAGCAAAAAACAAGGTGCGCCACGACCTCGGAATTTCTTACGATCAAGACGTGCTAAGACTTATCGACGCGTTCAGAATGGTAGATCTGTACGTCGGCAGCGTAGTAGTTACTCATTACGCCGCACAGCCCGACGCCGACGCCTTTATTTCACTTTTGAAAAAACTCGGAATCAAGGTGTATAAGCACTACAACATCAAGGGCTATCCCTCGGACGTCGAATATATCGTAAGCGAGCAAGGCTTCGGCAAGAACGAATTCGTAGAAACCGAAAGACCGCTCGTCATCGTCACCGCCCCCGGTCCTGGCAGCGGCAAAATGGCAACCTGTCTAAGCCAGCTTTACCATGAAAGCAAGCGCGGCGTAAAGGCGGGCTACGCTAAGTTCGAAACCTTCCCCGTATGGAACCTGCCCCTAAAACACCCGGTCAACGTCGCATACGAGGCGGCAACCGCCGACCTTAACGACGTGAATATGATAGATCCTTTCCACCTCGAAGCCTATTCGGTAACGGCGGTCAATTATAATCGCGACGTCGAAGTATTCCCTATTCTCGACGCAATGTTCAAAAAAATTCACGGCGTTTCGCCGTATAAATCTCCAACCGATATGGGCGTGAATATGGCGGGCTTTTGCATTACCGACGACGAGGCTTGTCGGCGCGCCGCCGAGCAAGAGATTTTACGCCGCTATTACCACGCAAAATGCCGCGCACTGCAATACGGCACGGACAACTCGTCGGAAATATTTAAAATCGAGTTACTGCTTAAGCAAACCGGTATTGACGAAAACCGCCGCCCGGTAATAAAAGCGGCGCTTGACAAGGCGGCTTTGACGGAAGCTCCTGCAACCGCAATCGAATTAGCCGACGGCTCTATTGTCACAGGCAAAACGTCCTCACTCTTAGGTCCCGCATCGGCAATGATTCTGAACGCGCTCAAAAAACTCGCCGGTATTCCCGACGAAAAACCCATTATTTCACCGCATATAATAGAGCCCGTCCAGAATCTAAAAACACGCTTCCTCGGCAACGGCAATCCCCGACTTCACACCGACGAGCTGCTCGTTGCGCTCGCCATCTGCGCAGTTACGTCCGAAGACGCCGACAAAGCGCTCAAACAGCTCCCCAACCTTCGCGATTGCGAAATGCATTCGTCCGTGATTTTGGCAAACGTCGATATCAACACACTGTCGCGCTTGGGCATTCGCCTCACATGCGAGCCGAAATATCAATCAAAAAAACTCTATCACAAAAAAGGCTAATCGCCGCCATTAAACTTCTTTTCTATCGGGCACACCCCC
>CAZHGN010000077.1:0-3161 GCA_964532155.1 uncultured Acidiphilium sp. | reverse complement strand
TTGGCGGAGAAAGAGAGATTTGAACTCTCGCTGCAGTTATCCCGCACTACTCCCTTAGCAGGGGAGCCCCTTCGGCCTCTTGGGTATTTCTCCATCCGAAAGATTAATTTAGCCTATTTATAATAACACATCTTTTCGGCTTTGTCAAAAAAAATAATGGCTTTTTTTATTATTTTTTCAAGTTGGCTGAGAAGACGGCATTTAAAAAACTTAAAAACTCGTTTTTAAGCGCCTTCCGCTATGTCTTCCGCACATTTTTCATTTCATCTTCCGCCCATACCTCCGCTACGTTTTTCGCCTCATCTTCCGCCCATACCTCCGCACATTTTTCATTTCATCTTCCGCCCATACCTCCGCTACGTTTTTCGTCTCGTTCCCACCCTGTTTTCGCCGCATTTTAACTTCAATTCAACCTTTTTCCTCCATTATTTTTCACCCCAACTTCCGTCTCGTTTTTTATCTCGGTACAATTTCGCTCGAGTTCAAACACGCCGAAAACTTTTTCGGCGCAGTCTTTCTCGAAAGAGAACCAAAAAGCTAATAAAGTACAACAAACCGCGAGCCACGCTACCTCCACGCCATATAAACGCAACCCGACCAAAAGCGAGCCGCATATAGAAGCACACCAAATAAAAACTCAAAACAAACCAACAAAAAAACACTGCAACGCTCTTCATAAAAAAACTAATAAACTATTGACAAAAAGTGCGGGCAGTGATAGAATAAAACGCAGCGGAGGGCAAATATGTATATATCAACAGAGATAGCCTCGTACTGCAAGTACGGCACCAACGAAGAGATAGTAGCAATGCTGAAAAAAGCGGGCTTTGACGCTTGCGATTTTTCGATGTTTTTACGCCATAACGATTCGCTAATCGACAAGCCGAACTACGTAGAGCTTGCCAAGCATCTGCGCCGCTTCGCCGACGACGAGGGTATGATTTTCAATCAATCGCACGCGCCTTTTTGGCCTACGCTCAGCTGGAAAAAGGGCTTTGATCAAGAAAAGTTAACGCTTTTGCAACGCGCAATCGAAGTAAGCGGAATACTCGGCGTTAAGCTTTGCGTTGTTCATCCGTGCGTAAACTTTACGAAGGAAGAGAACGCCGAAATCGTGTACGCGCACCTTGCGAAAACGGCAAAGGACTGCGGCGTGATAATCGGGCTCGAAAACATGTGGGACTGGTTGCCCGACGCGGCGTTTTGCTGCCCTGCTGCCTGCTCCTCGCCCGAAGACTTCAACGCGCACCTCGACCTACTCGATCCCACGCTTTTCGCCGCTTGCCTCGACATAGGCCACGCCGAAATGAAAGGCGTTGACACCTCGGCGGTAGAGTGCATCGAAAAGCTCGGTCCGCGACTCAAAGCGTTGCATATTCACGACAACAACAAGCGCGACGATTCGCACGAACTCCCCTACCTTATGTCAATCGATTTCGAGGGCGTTATTCAGGCGCTTAAGAAAGTCGGCTACACCGGCGACGTCACCTTAGAAGCCGATTCTTGGGCGAGAAAGTTCCCCAAAGACCTCATTCCCGGGGCGGCGAAAATGGCGGCTTCGGTTGCAGGGTACATACGCGACCGTCTTCTTGAAAAATAATCAAAAAACCGCGCTATAGGTCGATTAACCGCAAAAAAATCGAGGCAGAACCAATTCTTCGCCTCGATTTTTTATTTTTTTCTCAACTATTCGATAATCGACCTATAGCCCCATTTCTGCGGTAAAAGGGCAATTAAACGTTGAACTTAAACAGAACGACGTCGCCGTCTTTCATGACGTATTCTTTGCCCTCGGAACGCACCTTGCCCGCCTCTTTCGCCTTGGTGTAGTTGCCGCAATCGAGTAGCGTTTTATAATCGACGACGTCGGCTTTGATAAAGCCGCGCTCGAAATCGGAGTGAATCTTGCCCGCCGCCTGAGGCGCCTTAGTGCCGTTTTTAATCGTCCAAGCGCGCGTTTCCTTCTCGCCCGCGGTGAGGTAACTAATCAAGCCCAAAAGCTTATACGACGCTTTTACAAGTCTATCGAGCCCGCTTTCGCTAAGCCCGAGATCCTCAAGGAAGAGCGCCGCATCCTCGGGCGAAAGCTCGGAAAGCTCCTCTTCGGTTTTAGCGCAAATGACCAAGACCTCGTTGCCCTCGCTCGCGGCATAGTCCTCCACTTTTTTAACGAGCGGAAGCTCGACGTCGGGCTTGCCCATATCCTTTTCGTCGATATTCGCGGCGTAAAGAACGGGCTTGGACGTAAGCAAAAACATCTCGTCGACCATATGCCGCTCTTCCTCGGAAAGCTCCATCGAGCGCACGGGCTTTTCGTCGCTGAGCACGTCGTAAATACGCGCGAGCAGTTCCGCCTCCGCCTTAGCCTTTTTATCGCCCGACTTCGCCGTGTTCTTGGCGCGGTCGAGCCTTTTTGCGACCGATTCGAGGTCGGCAAGAATAAGCTCGAGATTGATTATGCCGATATCCCTGACGGGATCAACGCCGCTTTCGACGTGCGTAACGTTGTCGTCGGTAAAACACCTTACGACGTGAACGATAGCGTCCACTTCCCTGATGTGCGACAAGAACTTATTGCCCAAGCCCTCGCCCTTCGACGCACCCTTAACGAGCCCGGCAATATCGACGAACTCTATGGTCGCAGGGGTAATTTTTTTGCTGTCGTACAATGCGGCAAGCTTGTCAAGCCGCTCGTCGGGCACGGCAACGACTCCGACGTTGGGTTCTATTGTGCAAAAGGGGAAGTTCGCCGCTTGCGCCCCCGCATGCGTTATCGCGTTAAACAAGGTCGATTTTCCGACGTTGGGAAGTCCGACTACACCGAGTTTCATTTTAAACACCTCTTTGCCGCTGCCAAAGTAGCAATCGGCGCGAACGGAATTGCCGCCCGCCACATCTTTTAATCTTAATTATTATACTGTAAATCGCGTTTTATTTCAACAAAAAACGACGAAAATAAAAAGATTTACCCCTTCTCTCGCAAAATAACCGCCGAAAAGCGCGCAAATCTTTACACAATCTTCGCATGCAGGCAAGCGAACCGTTTACAAGCCACAAAAAATATGCTAAAATAAAACGGTAAATGCACCCGTAGTTCAACTGGATAGAATTTTCGCCTCCGACGCGAACGGTTTCGGGTTCGACCCCCGACGGATGCACCA
>CAZHGN010000076.1:0-3186 GCA_964532155.1 uncultured Acidiphilium sp. | reverse complement strand
AGCCGCAAATAGCTTAAGTTATAATACTTTAGACAAAAATTCCTTAAGTCTCGGATTTTGCGGATTTTTGAAAAACTCACTCGGCGCGTTTTCTTCGAGAATTTCGCCGCCGTCCATAAACATAACGCGGCTTGCAACCTTTTTAGCAAACTCCATTTCGTGCGTTACGATAACCATGGTCATATTCTGCTCGGCAAGTTCGGTCATAAGTTCGAGCACCTCGCCGACCATTTCGGGATCGAGCGCAGACGTCGGCTCGTCGAAAAGCATTACTTCGGGGTTCATATTGAGCGCGCGTACTATGGCAATACGTTGCTTTTGCCCGCCGGACAGAGTCGACGGATAAACGTCGCGCTTGTCGGCAAGCCCTATTCTTTCAAGATACTTTTCCGCGTCGGCTATAGCCTGCTCCTCGGTTTTGAGCTTTAAATGCACGGGCGCAAGCGTCATATTTTTTATAACCGTCATATTATTGAAAAGATTGAAGTTTTGAAACACCATTCCCATCTTCGCCCTGCCTGCGTTGACGTCGATCGCGTTTTCTTTATATATTTTCCGCATAAGCTTGGCGTATTCCGCGCCCTCGTTTTGCTCATGCAAAAGGTCTTTCGCTTTGATTTCGGCAACCAAGTCGTTTTCAAACACGCTTTCGTCGGACAGTATTTTGCCTGTCGCGCGGAGTTTTTTCATCCCGCGCTTAAACGTATTGCTCGCGCGGATAACATCGGGGTGAAGATATGGATCGACGGGAGTTAGAAGTTTTCCGTCAAGCCAAACCTCGCCGTAGGTCGGCTCTTCGAGAAGATTCATACACCGAAGGAGGGTGCTTTTACCGCTGCCCGACGGCCCGACAATAACGACCTTTTCGCCTTTTTCAACCTCGGTCGAAACACCTTTAAGAACCTTGTTTTTACCAAAATATTTGTATATATTTCTAACGCTTATCACCTTTATTCAACCTCCGTTCTATATGTTTTTGAACGTACTGCAAAACTAAAACCACTACCAAGTATATTGCGGCAATTATAAACAACGGCATGTATAACTGCATTTGCTGAAAAGTAACGTAATTTTGTATTTTCGTAAGTTCTACTATGCCGACGTACCCCGCAACAGACGTCTCTTTAATAAGCGTTATAAATTCGTTAAACATCGTGGGAATGGCACTTTTTAACGCTTGAGGCAAAACGATTTTAAAAAACGTTTGAACCCAAGATAAACCTAAACTACGCCCGGCTTCCATTTGTCCGTAATCCACCGAGTTCACTCCCCCACGCAGAATTTCCGTCATATACGCGCCACTGTTAAGCCCGAAAGTTACGATTGCAACGTATATTCCGTTCGTGTCGGATATTCCCAAAAACAGTTCGGCTTTTATTCCCTTTAAAATTACGAAATAGCATATAAACAGTTGCAATACGACCGGCGTTCCGCGTATTACGGTTACGTATAACCTCGCCAACCAATCCAAAACCTTCATTATCGGGCTTTTCTTAGGCGAAATTCGCACGCACGTTGCTATTACCCCGATAACCAAACCGAAAAGGCAAGCACCTAAGGCTATTATTAAAGTATTGCGTAGCCCCATTAAATACACTTTGTAGCTGCCGTCTTTCAAAAAACAATCGTAAAAGTCCGCCCATATTCCGCTAAAGAATTTTTCTATCGCTTCAAACATTTTTTCTCCGTAAACACCGAAAAGAGCCGTATCTTTCGGCTCTTAACTGCATAATTTTTATCTGTTAATTATTTAGCGTTGGCACTGTGCAAAACAAACCATTTATCGATTTGGTTTTGTCCGTTCGAATCTTTTTCCAAAAGCTCGGCAAGCGCGGCGTTTACCTTTTGAATAAGCTCGACGTTGCCCTTCTTTGCAACTATACCGTACTGCTCGGCTTCAACGCCCTCGATCGCCGCATAAGCAAGGGTATCGTCATTTGCCGCCAAACGCGCCGCCACCTGCGAATCTACTATAAGATAATTGTTTCCGCCGGAATCCTTAACGTCTTGCAATGCCGCCATTACCTGCGCAAAATCCGCCTTGCCGGAGATTTTCCAAGCGCTTTCATTTTCGCCTACTATAATTTGACTTGTCGTACCCGTTTGATAAACGAGCCTTTTACCTTCAAAATTGCTAACGGCAAAAGTATTATCGTCGTTCATGTCGGGATTGGAAGATTTTAAGTATACTACCGATTGATATGCGTCACCCCAATAAAAATCGGAAAACTCAACCTTTTCTGCACGCTCCTCGCTATAAGTTATCCCCGCGATTCCCAAAGCATTGTCCTCGGAGATACCGGCAACGATGGTATTGAAGTCGCCGTTTACGACTTGAAGCGTCCAACCGTATTTGTCAGCAATATACTTCGCGATTTCCATATCCACACCGACGACGTCGAGCGAGCCCGCTTGGGTATATTCCCACGGAGCAAACCCCGCTTCGGTATAAACAATCAGTTTATTTGAATTGTCGCCGCATCCGACGACCGACATCCCGACGCAAAGCGTCAATGCAAAAGTAACAAGAGTTGCAATTAACTTTTTCATTTTATATCGATCCCCTTAGATAATAAAAAATTTCGTATCGATTAACGCAATCGGGCAGTTTATTGCCCCGCGTTTGTCGCAAGTGCCATTATACCTCCGCTTGGTTAGATTGTCAAACGTTTTTGTATATATATTCACAATTAAATTATATTTTTTTATCTTTATGCATAATTAAACGATTATTGCATAATTTATGCATAATAATTAGTTTATAAAGCAAGTCTAAACAAAGTTTAGCCAAAAACGGCGACGATAAAAACTCGCCGCCGCGCAAAAGTTTTAGTTTATATAACCACAGATTTTAACGAAAAAAATTCGTTCAAGTTTGCAGACAATATCGATGTTGTTTTTATTGCATTTTCATCATAGCGTAAAAATCCATCAATTGAAACTCGGCGCTTGCCAACCGTTTTGCTTCATTTGCAAATAGATCGTCGCTCAGAGCGTGTGATAACACGCTCGGCAATCTTAAAATTGCTTACACAAAAAGAATTAACCCGCAAAACACTCGGCTTCCTCCGCGTCGGTTTTTTGGTTGCGCATTAACACCTTTTCCGCGCGCCAAAACCTCGGCTCCTTCCGCGACGGATTTTTGGTTGCGCATAAACACCCTCGGCTTCCTCCGGGAGGAAGCTG
>CAZHGN010000075.1:0-3325 GCA_964532155.1 uncultured Acidiphilium sp. | reverse complement strand
AAACCACTGCTAACGTCGTAAAATTGTAATTTTTAAAAGCTTTTTCATTGTGCTTCTTATCTCGGTTTTTTATTCGGTTTAAGTAATTTTTTTATGCTTCACGGGCGACTATAGTGATTTAGTAAAATGATTTTTGAAAGAAGATTCGATAGCGATTTGGGAAGGACTTTTGGCGTGCCGTGCATAAAAACGGTTAAAAAATAACCGAGCCAAAGGAAAGTAGTTTTAAATTGATAAAAACAGTTTAAAACTTCTTGTAAATAATAAAGAAAAATGTTAAGATAAAATAGGTCGAAACGATAAAAAGTTTTGGAAAAAGGTAAAACCGACGGGACCGTTTTAAACAATTTGAATACTTAGTCGAGGGCATTGGCGATTGATTTTTAATATCGCAGCGCTCAATGCAGTGCGTAATAAAAATACGGCGGTCGAAGAATCGATTACGGATAAATCGGATAAAATTTTGCAAAAGGCGAGGTGATTGCGTTGCGAAAGTTTAAATATACGGCGGTCAACGTTGAAAAGAAGAAGTTTGTCGGCACTTTTTATGCGGAAAGCGCGGAAGAACTCAGACGATTACTTGCCGAGCAAAACTTGTTTTTAATAAAAAGTCGCGAAGTGCGCGAGCGCAAGAGTTGCGCAAAGGTTTCGGTGTTAAAAGACGGATATCGGCGTGAGATAGTGTCGTTTGCCAAGCAGCTTGCAACGCTTGTCGGTGCGGGAATGGGCGTTTACGAAAGCCTTGTCGAGTTGAAAAGCCAGAGCTATTCGTCGGGCTTTAAGACCGTTATTGCGGAAACGTGCGAGGACGTACGCACCGGGCTTGTTTTTTCGGAGGCGCTCGGAAAACACGCCCGTGTTTTCCCTAATTTTTTTTGCGAAATGGTTAGGGTTGGCGAACTTTCGGGGAATCTCGAAGAGGTGCTCGAAGGGTTAGCCGAATATTACGAAAGAGAAGGCGAGCAACGCCGAAAAATTACGTCGGCGCTTGCTTATCCGATAGCGACGCTCGGCTTAATGGTGGTTATAGTTTTGGTTTTCTTGTTAGTTGTCGTGCCGACTTTTCGCGATACCTTTCGCTCGATGGATATCGAGCCGAGCGGTGTGAGCGCGGCGGTGTTTGCCGTTAGTGAATTTCTCATAAAAAACGGATTTGCGTTGTTGCTTGCCGTTTCGGTTTTCGCTCTTGCCGTATACGTTTTTTCGCGAACGAAAAAGGGCGGGTATATTTGCGATATGATAAAATACAAAATGCCGCTACTCGGTAATTTAGTGCGGCAGACCGAGGCGAGTCGGTTCGTAAAAGCGACCGGCATGCTTACCGCCGGCGGAATGAATTTGACCGAGGCGCTCGACGTAGTTTGCGGGCTTTTCGGCAATAAATATTTGAAAAAGCAATTCGTCGGCGTGGCGGAAAGCGTGCGAAGGGGCGCTTCGCTCAGTTTTACGGTAGAAAGCTATGGAGTGTTTCCCGAGCTGCTCGCGCGGTTGATAGCGACCGGCGAAGAGAGCGGCGAAATCGAAAGCGTGTTGCTAAATTCGAGGTACGTATTCGATAAATCGGTTGAAGTGGCGATAAATAAGCTGGCAGGCGTGTTGCAACCGATAACGCTTTCGCTTGCAGGTATTGCCATTTGTCTGCTGTTCGTTGCAGTCTATTCGCCCATTATGGCGATAATGCAAAAGGATTACGGCGCGGCGGCAATTAAGGCGATTAACCAATTTTTTAGGTGGACGTTATGAAAATCGATATCGGTTTAGTTGATTTTTTAATAGACAAAGGAGTTTTGCCGCAAAGCAAAAAAGATGCCGTTATTAAAGAATGCGAGCAAAAAAATCTTTCGGTCGAAAAGCTCGTTTGGGAATGCTCGGAGGGCGGATTTTTGCTTTTAAGCGCGCTCGGCGAATATTACGGATTGCCGTATGCCGAGATAGGCGAACTTGAAATATCCGACGAGGTAATAGAGAAATATAATCCGGTGCTTTTAAAGCGGCTTAAAATGTTGCCGCTGTCGCAAAGCGAAAGCGAGTGCGTGCTTGCGATAGGGTATGCGGACGATTATTTGGCTAAGGGCGCAAGCGGAATATTCGGCGGCGGTAGCAAAAAGTATATTCTCGTGCCGCCCAGGCAAATAGACGAACTGCTCGATTCGGTTGCGGCGAAAAAGAGCGCGACAAGCGCATTAAAGACGGTGCAAAACGCCGGCGCCGACAGTGGCGAAGACCAAAAGAGTGCCGAACCCGAAGAGGTAATCAATGCGCCCGTCGTGCGGCTGGTAGATTCTATTATTAAGGAAGCCATACCGTTACGCGCAAGCGATATACATATCGAGCCGTACGAAAAGACCGTGCGAGTAAGATACAGAATAGACGGCGAGCTTCTCGACCGCGCGAGTTTTCCGATAGAGGCGTATTCGGCAGTTTGTGCAAGGCTAAAAATTCTTGCCGGGCTCAATATTGCCGAGCGCAGAATACCGCAGGACGGACGGATAAATATGTCGATAAACGGCTCCGAGCGCGACTTTCGCGTTTCCGTACTGCCCACCGTTTACGGCGAAAAAGTCGCCGTGCGTATACTTGACAAGACGTCGTTCGGGTTTACGAGGGCGGACCTTGGCTTTACGGCGGAGGAGAACGCCGTCGTAGATAAAATGCTCGCGAATCCGCACGGAATAGTCTTGCTTACGGGACCTACCGGGTGCGGAAAATCTACTACGCTATATTCTTTTTTGAAAGAGAAAAATTCGCCGTCGGTGAATATCGTTACGGTAGAAGATCCGGTCGAGTATACCGTTTACGGCGTAAATCAAATACAGGTGAACGCCAAAGCGGGGCTGACTTTTGCAAGCGCGCTTCGCGGAATACTCAGGCAAGATCCCGACGTGATTATGATCGGCGAGATACGCGACGAGGAAACTGCGGATATAGCCATTCGCGCGTCGATAACAGGGCACCTCGTGTTTTCAACGCTTCATACGAACGACGCTGTCGGGGCATTCACTCGGCTTATCGATATGGGCGTTAGCGACTATCTCGTAAAAGACGCGCTCATCGGGGTAATTGCTCAGCGACTTGTAAAACGGTTGTGTCCGTCGTGTAAAAAGCGTTCTAAAACGACCGAGTCAGAAATGAAACTGCTCGGATTAGAAGCACCTGCCACGGTATACCGTGCGCGCGGTTGTCCGCATTGCAGCGGCACCGGATATGTCGGCAGAATCGCCGTGCACGAAATTCTGTATTTAGACGGCACGCTTAAGGCTAAAATAACGTCGGGCATGACGGCGGACGACATACGCAGTCTTGCTAAACAAAACGGAATGGTCGA
>CAZHGN010000074.1:0-3502 GCA_964532155.1 uncultured Acidiphilium sp. | reverse complement strand
AGGGGAAAATCGTTTGACTTTTGGTAGTTATTCATTATATAATCATGCTATGCGGGCGCAAGATGCGCTCGGCTATTAGTGGATACAGTGCGGTATATGCCGCAAGGAGTTATATGAGAACCGAAAACTGCGGTTTGACGAGCGTCGAGGTCGAAAAAAGAACTCGGCTCGGGCAGACGAACAAGGTCAAACGAAAGACCAATCAAAGCTATTTTTCCATATTTTTCAAGAATATTTTTACTTACTTCAACGCGATTTTTGCGGTAATTTCAATACTGCTTATTTCTTGCGAATCGTACCGTGAGCTTACCTTTTTGCCGGTAATTTTCGCAAACGTAATAATCGGTATTTTTCAGCAAATTCGTTCTAAAGTCGTACTCGACAGGTTGAATCTTCTTTCTCAATCGGAATACGTCGTCGTGCGCGACGGAAAAGAGGTCAAACTTGCCGCGCAAATGCTCGTTTTGGGCGACTTAATAAAGCTTAAGGGCGGTCAGCAAATCCCTGCCGATTGCACGGTGGCAAGCGGTTGCATTCTCGTGAACGAATCGCTTTTGACGGGCGAGGCGGACGAGATCGAAAAGCCGGTCGGTGCCGAGCTTAAATCGGGCAGTTTCGTTATATCGGGAAATTGCGAAGCGACGCTTACCGCAGTCGGGGGCAATTCTTATTCGGCTAAGCTCATGGCGCAGGCAAAGGAAATCAAGGACAAAAAGTCCGAGATGATAAGGGATATCGAGCGCATCATTCTTTTTGCCGGTATCGCCATTATTCCCATAGGCGTTGCGCTGTTCTTAAAGTCTTACACCGCGGAGCACCTTTCGTTCAAGCAAGCAGTAGAATCGATGGTCGGCGCTATTATCGGAATGATTCCCGAAGGCATGTACCTTCTAACGACGGTTGCGCTTGCGTTAAGCGCTATTAGACTCGGTAAAGAAAACGTTCTTCTTCACGATATGAGAAGCACGGAAACGCTTGCTCGCGTGGACGTTTTGTGCGTGGATAAAACGGGCACTATCACCGACGAAGAAATGACGGTAACCGATTTTATCGATTGCGATTTGTCCGACGGAATTGATTTAAGGGAACTTTTTTGTTCGTATATTGCGACTATAACCGACGAAAACGCGACTATGATTGCGCTTAAAAAATACTTTGTCGGCGGAAAGGCTTTTGAAAACGCCAAGGTGGAAAACTTTAATTCGTCCAGCAAGCGATCCGAAGTCGTGCTTTCGGACGGCAGAATTATGAAGCTCGGCGCGCCCGAGCGTGTTATCGACGGTGCAAACTATGCAAATTACGCCGAGCAAATAAACGGTTTTGCCGAGCAGGCAAAAAGGGTGATCGCTTTTTCGGTTACGGACGGAGAAAAAGAGCTTATTGCGCTTATTTGCCTTAAAAACGAGATAAGAACCAACGCCGCCGACGTTTTCGCTTATTTCAGAAAACAGGGCGTTGCGATAAAGGTAATTTCGGGCGATAATCCCGTTACCGTTTCGCGCATTGCCGCCGAGGCGGGTATCGCAGGCGCCGACAGATACGTCGACGCGACCACGCTTACCGCCGACGAGGACTATGCCAAAGCCATAAAAAAATACGTCGTTTTCGGCAGAGTTACGCCCGAGCAAAAGAAAAAACTCGTGCTTGCAATGAAAGCCGAAGGACTTAAAGTCGCTATGACGGGCGACGGCGTTAACGATATTCTTGCCATGAAAGAAGCCGATTGCTCTATCGCTATGGGTACCGGCAGCGACGCCGCGCGCGAAGCGGCTCAGGTCGTTTTGCTCGATTCGGATTTTGCACACATGAAGAGCGTTGTTTCCGAGGGCAGAAGGGACGTGAACAATATTACGAGAACGGCTTCGCTGTTTTTGTATAAGAATATTTTTTCGCTTTTGCTCGGTATTTTCTCGATTATAAACCTCGACGTTTACCCCATAACGCCGTCGCAAATATCGCTCGTTTCGCTGTTCAACATAGGCATTCCCGCCTTTTTATTGACTCTCGAGCCTAACGAGACCAAGCAACGCGGAAAGTTTATAGTGGAAACGCTTACGCGCGCATTTCCCGCGGCGTTTACTTCATTTTTCGTAATTATAGCGCTCGTTTCGTTTGCCAATTTGTTCTCTATTTCAGCCGAGGACATCAGCACGTCGAGCACGTACCTGCTTTCGGTGGCGGGCTTTATAATACTGTGGGCGCTTACGAAGCCTGCAAGCAAATATAGACTTGCCGTTATGGCGTTTTGCATAAGCGGATTTTTGCTGTGCTTGTTCGTATTGCCCGATTGGTTCGACATCAGTCCCGTTTCGGGCAGAGCGTGGGTTCTTTGCATGCTGTTTGCTATATGCGAAACGTCTATTATAAGGTGGGTTTCCTTCGTAACGCAAAAAATTCGCCGCAAAGCCGAAGCGAAACGACCTAACGTGGACTTGACGTCGGGCATTGACTAATCGTGCGCTTTCCGCATGTTTGCCACGTGCTTTACCGTATATTTTAAGGAGTTATTATGAAATATAGCGTAAAAGAAGTAGTAGAACTTATTGACTCTCATCAAACGATAATCGTTCACCGCCATTCTTTTCCCGACGGCGACGCCATTGGAAGTCAGGTCGGAATGAAATATTTACTGCAAGAGAATTTTCCCGAAAAGCGCGTGCTTATAACGGGCGACGCGCCCGGTCGCTATGCGTTTGTGGAGGGCAGTGCGCCCGATACCGTTTGCGACGAGGATTTTTGCGGTGCGCTGTGTTTAATTCTCGACACGCCCGAGCGCGCTATGCTCTCGGACGATAGAATCGCGCTTGCCGATAAAACGGTGCGTTTCGATCATCATATTTTTAAAGAAAAATGGTGCGATCTCGAAGTGATAGACGATACTGCGGAAAGCTGTTGCGGTCTTTTGACCGGTTTTGCCGTAGAGGCGGGCTTTAAGATTAACTCTCTTGCCGCAAACGCTTTGTATTCGGGTATGGTTACCGATTCGGGCAGATTCCGTTACGATTCCGTAAACGGTGAAACCATGCGCAGAGCCGCTGTTTTGCTCGACAGCGGCGCGGACGCGCAGAGAATTTTCGCCGCGTTATATAAAGAAGAACTTTCACGCGTGAAAATGCGCGCGTCTTTCCTAACTAAAGCGCAGTTTACCGAGCACGGCGTGGGGTATTTGTTCAATACCGCAGAAGAGGTCGCGGCGCTCGGCGTCGATACCTTTACCGTTTCGCGCGGAATGGTCAACGTTATGGCGGATATCAAGGGCGTTGATATTTGGGTAAACTTTACCGAAAGCGACGGCAAGGTGCTTTGCGAACTTCGTTCTTCGGGTTGCAACATAAATCCTATTGCCGTAAAATACGGTGGCGGCGGACATGCAAAGGCGAGCGGTGCAACGCTTAAAGACTTCGACGAGGCGCGCAGAATGCTCGCGGAACTCGACGAAATGTCTAAAAAACTACATAACGAGGATTAACGGCGGCGGTACTTGGTCGCCGTACTTAACGGA
>CAZHGN010000073.1:0-3695 GCA_964532155.1 uncultured Acidiphilium sp. | reverse complement strand
CCCTCCGAGAGTGAAGCAAAACGGTAAGGCAATCACTAAGTTTTTTACAAAAACTCGCCCTATAAGTCGATTATCTGCATTTTTTCAATAATTGCTAAAACCGCACGCCCCAAAAAACATTTTAGACGCAAAAAAATCGGAGACCGAAACGGAATCCGATTTTTTTAGTTTGAAAGTGCAAATTTAAATTCTGCGGATAAACTTTTTAAGTATTAAGTTTATAAATTCACACCTTTTAAGTGCTAAACAAAAATGTTTAAGACTTTATATTTAAACCCTTTAAGTTTTAAAACGACTTAATCGGGCAGCGGTTTAATGCGCCGCTTATTTGAGGGCAATCCACAGCTCGTGCGTTTCGCCGCAAGCATTACAAGTATACACTTCAACGCTCCAGTTACCGACGATCTTTGTTTCGGTTAATTCCCAAGTATGAATTTCGTCGCTACTCTCGGTCTCGGTAGTTTCATCATTCGAATTAGGATTAAATTCAGCCTTGTTATAACCGTATGTTATTTCGCCGTCGTTTACGGTGATTTCAATAAAGTCGATGTCGGTATAAGTATAATTAAGCTCCATTTCCTCTAAAATCAACGCAACTTCCTCATCGGAAAGGGGTTCACCCTCACCGTCCGACGTAGTATCATCGGTCACCGAAGTGAACGAATAATCATCAGTGTAGTTGAACATTATCTTATAACGGTATAAAGCGACTTCCGAGCACGCATCCATCACAGTAAGTCCGTAAGGAATGTCTTTAAGATTTGCCTTGCCTACAACGTGCCGTTTAACGTCTACGGTAGCCCCGTTGCCGTCATTCAAATAATCAAACGTTTCACGCATGAAGTGGTCGTAAGATATAACCAAGAATTTTTCGCCGTCTTTGTCGGTTTCGATTTTCACCTCTAAGTTTTTGGCATGCTCATATTTTTCCTCAAGCAATTCGACCCACTTTTCATCGCTAAGTTTGACGGTTCCAATGCCGTCTTCGACTTTTTTAATAAGTTCCGCATTCGATAAATCGAACTTATAATCTGAGTAAACGGCAATTTTACCGCTAACCTTAGAAAGGTATGCTTTTATTCGTTCAAAGGAATCTATAGTGTTTTGAACGTACGAATCAACCTCTTCCGTCGAAGTTTCGTCCTCTATCTCGCCGTCGGCGATAAGCATGTAATCGGTAATAGCAAACTCTATATTAAGGCTTTCGCGCGACCATTTTTCGTCGTAAGTCGTGGTTATGGTAAGCCATTCGTTGAAGAAGGATATTGTAGCGTCCACAATGCCGTGCAACGTCTTGCCGGTATATTCGTCAGCCGGAACAAGCTTACCGAAAGAAATGTGGAACTTTGCCTCATTAGAGGCAGTAACAATATATAATTCCCCATCTTCAGGAATAGTTAGGTCGCTCGGTACAACTACTTCGATTTTTCCAATCGTGCAAATGAGAACGAATTGACCGTCATACCAAAAAACTTTATAGTAGTTACCATTTTTTTCATATTTATAAGTGCTGGCATTATCAGGGTTGCCGTTGTTCTTAGCCAATAAGAAGTCTGCTGCGTCTTCGGGCGTGGGATTCGTTATATTATTTTCTGCGCAGTATGCCTTGAGTTCTTCGTTAAGGCTTTTTATCGTCGCTATATCTTTTTCACCTTGAGCTTCTATGGTCATATGGGTTATAAGGTCAACAACGATATCGTATACGAGAGATTTGTCCCGCGCTTTAAGCTCGCTGTCAACGCGCTCGACGACGTCATCCTTGGTAAGCGTGTTATCACCCGTCAACATATGAACAAAGTCCATCACCTTATAAGCGCTAATGGCGTCCGACTTGACGTATGCGGCAAGATCCATGCCCTCGGGTAAGGTCAAACCGGCTAAAGCAGCCAACTTTTCGAGAGTAACGGGGGATTCTCCGAGTACTACGCTTGAAATACCGAGAACCGTGTTTATGCTGTCGTTGATTTCTTCGATATCTATTCCCTCTTCGTCAAGCGCGTCGATGAAATCGCCGACGGTCTTGTCGAGCATTGCATCAACGAGCGCGGGAATATCGGTTGCGTAATCATCACCGAAGTTAGCCTTTAAAACGTTACCGAGCGTCATTTTGCTCCAAGCGTCGTTTAAATCGCTCAGCGATTTAAAATTAAAGGTATAGAAGGTGCCGTCTTTCTCTTTAGTCTCCGTAAAGAAAAGCTTTAAAGCGACTGTTGTTTCGAGCTTCTTGGGCAGTTTGTCGCAAAGTGCGCCAAAATTGTCGAACGCGGTTTTAAGTTCTTCGGAAGCGGTGTAGAGATATTCTATCGCGGAATCGACGTAGTCCACTACCATATCGACAACCTGTTTAATCTCATCGGGCATTTTGACGATAATCGAATTAACGAGCGCTTCCATCGTGGTTTTCGTGTATGTAACTGTTTTTTCGGAAACACTGTCAATAGAGGAGCCGAACTTATTACTAATATTATCCAAAATGCTGTCGTAATAATAGAGGTATTCGCCTTTATAAAGAATATCGTAAACTTGGGTTTTGTAACAGTAAACAGGCTCTTCGTCTTCGTTGTCGGCGACTAAATCGCCCACTTTATACCGCAATTTCATTCTTGCAACCGGAGTAAAATCTTCCTCGAAAGCGAAATTGATAGCCAATTCTTCAATCACCGCTTGACTTCCGCCAACATTAACGACCAAATCGCTTATAACGACGGTCGACGTTTGAGCGCTTATCAATTTCGATTTAAGTTCGTCCACAAGCGAATACTCTCCGCAAACGGTACAAACGTGATCTTTATTAAAGGTATGTTCGCCCCTTTGAATTTCCTCGCCCTCCGCCGAGCAGCATCCGATCGCTTTCCAGTGTTCGTTTCTATCGCTGTTCCAAACGTAAAGATGCTCGGTGTGATCCTCGGTTATGTCGACGCTCTTTTTATATCCGCAAACGGTACAAGTATAACTTGCCAAACCGGTTTGCGCGTCGGAAACAGGGTGCTCAACGACTACTTCACCAAACGTATGCGCGGCTTCGTTTGCTTTAAAACTTACGTGCTCGCAAGACGCGGCATGCCAATGCTTGTCGGCATCCGAAGACCACTCGGTAGAATAGCCGTGCGCCGTCTTAGGAATTTCGATAACCTGAGTTTCGCCGCAAAGATCGCAGACCTGTTCTAACTCGCCGACGGTACTGCAAGTGGCGGCACGTATTATTTCGCCGTCCTTCCACTCGTGAGCGCAGTCTTTGTCGCAAGCAAGCAGCCCGCAAGCGAGGCAGAACACCATGGCGATAGACAAAATAAACGTCAAAATCGTTCTGTTTTTCATTTAGTTGACTCCTTAACAATATTATATGGTATGTACGTTGCCAATCGGTTTGCCCCTTAAACGCAAATGCTTGTTAGGCGCTGCGCGTTGCAATAAAGTTTTGCATTGTTTGCGCGTTGTGCTTTTGCGTTAAGGACGCCGGCCGAAAGAGCGGTACGCCCATATTTTCTTGCTTTATTGTAACACAAACGGTCGGTTGTTTTCAACCCTTTTTTGACGTTTTTAAATTATTTTTAGCAAAATACCATTTTTGTTGTGACGAAATGCAAAAATTGCATTTCGTCACAGGTTTGACTTAGCATTTTTGTGACGAAATGCAAAAAAATTGCATTTCGTCACATTTTTATTTTCGCCGTACAAACCGCTTTTTGCGGTTT
>CAZHGN010000072.1:0-3727 GCA_964532155.1 uncultured Acidiphilium sp. | reverse complement strand
AAGCATGCCCCCTAATGCGCCGCTTATAAACCGTTTATACGCCGTTTGAAGCGAGTTTTTTACGCTTGCAAGTAGCGCACGGAAAACTTTCGCCGCAAAAGCTTTCGAGCGGAACGACGTTATTCACCGAAAACCCGATTTGGTCGAGCTTGGCGAAATACTCGTCCTTAGAAAGGACGAAATGATCGACCTTGCAAACGCCGAAAAGCACGAGTTTTTTGGTCGAGGCGATTTTTTTAGCAAGTTCAAGCCCTTTTTCGTCGGACGTTGCGCCTATAAACATACAATATAGCACCTTAGTCCCGCCGAATTTAGTCGATAAAAAGCGGCTTATTATCTCCGCTTCGAACGAAAAACCGTAGTCGAGCGCCAAAACGAACGGGCGCTCGGAAATGACTTCGTACTCGTCCTCGTTCATTAAGTCGCTCAAAGAAACGATTTCGTCGTCCGTTCTTCGAGCAAGCTCGCTTATCGCGAATTTGTCGGTTGCAAAACAATCTATAATCATTTTTATCTGTCTGACCTCAATAGGCATTTAGTCGCGTAAAGCCGTATTCTTTACTTGCGCATTATTTACTCGCGCACTTTTTTATTTACGCGTTTTTTACTTATGCGCGTTCGCCGCGTTCGTCATTTTGCCTCTTTATTTTTTATGCCTTTATTTTATCACGAGTCAAGTAAAAATACGGTAAAAGGCAGGTAAAATCGCGGTTAAATAAATAAAATTCATAATAATATTTATAAATATTCACCCCCTTTATTCACAGTTCGACAAATCCCCGCGTGGTAAAAATCGTTTTTCCGCAAGCAAAAACCGCGACTGTTTTATAAATCGCGGCTTTAAGTATTTTAAGTTTTAATTATAATCATTTGCCGATAAAACGGCTCTTTACGTTTTACGGTAAAATCGGCGTTTTAATTCAAGCGCGATTAAATCGTGGAGCGTTTTTTAAATTATTCGACGAGGAATTCACGCATGAAGTTGAGCGTTTCGGCGGGAACGCCGTATTTGACGAGATAATTATAAGCGTTTTCGGCAATGGTTTCGCCGCCGGCAGTTTTTATTTCTTCGAGATATTTATTGATTTGCGTAAACGAACGATTTCCGCCTATATTGCCGAAGTTGGAAAACAAATAATCGTAATAAAGAGAATCCTTTTCGACGCCGAGTAGAGCATTTACCAAAAATGCGATAACGCCGGTGCGGTCGGTGCCTATACTGCAATGGAAAACGATAGGATAATTATCCCTATCGGCAAACACTTCAAAAACTTCGGCAAGCTTTTCTTTGTTGAGTTTGAGATAATCGCCCTTAGTGCGCATTGAAACTTGAACGTACTTAACGCTCTCGCCGAGCGCGCTTTTCAGAATAGCAGGCGCTTCTCCGTTTTCTTTAGTTCTAAGATCGATTTCGGTTTTTACGCCGAGCGTGTTGACGAACATGTCAATTCCCGCGTCGGTTACGTAGAGATTCTTTTCGCAAGCAGATCCGCCATCGTTAAAACGCCCGGTACGATAGAGAAGACCTTGTTTTATGCGCCTTCCGTCGACAGTCTTCCAGCCGCCCAAATCGCGGCAGTTGGTAACTCCGTCAATATACAAATTGCGAATAACGGTATCGGCAGTGGTAATGCTGCCGCTTTTGCCCGTTTTTTTGCCGTTTTCGTCCTCAATATGCCAGACGTACTCAGTGTTGAGTTCGGAATTATAAAATTGAAATTTACTACCGCCGTCCAAGCGCGCCCGCACGAAAACCTCGCCCGAATTTTTTGCGATAACGAGCGTATAGCCCTCTTTTACTTTTCCGAGATTTAGTTCTATGGGGAGCGGTCTGCTCTTTTCCTCACCGCCGTCCGCTATATTCGCCGCAGTAACGTAACTTGACGAAACGAATTTTTTTTGCTCTTCGGTGTGCGTATCCAATACCGACGAGGCTGTCGGTTCCGAGGAGCAAGATGCGGCAAACGCAACGATAAAAATAAGCAGAAACGACGTAAGCCTTAAAATATGCTTGTTTTTCATAAACCTCTCCTTAAACGTTTATTAAACACAAAAAAGCCGATAATCGACTTATAGCGCGGTTTTCAAACTCATAATTCGCAAAACCGCTCTTACCTCTCGTATTATATCATGCTTTTACAAAAAAAGCAATGCGAAAAAATAAAAGATATAAAATTCAATTTTTTATTAGGATGCGGCATACTATGCATTATGAAAACCATTGCGCTTTGCGGCGGCGGTACTGCGGGGCACGTTATGCCTCTCGTCGCGCTTTTGCCTCACTTAAAGCAACGCTTTAAATCTATTATATACTTCTCGAGCGGAAAGGAAATTGAAAAAAAACTTATGCAAGTCGACGACGTGCGTATTTTTACCGTACCCACGCCCGCTTTAAAACGCTCGATTACGCCGAAAAATCTCCTTATTCCGATAAAACTTTTGCGTGCCGTAAGAGAATGTGCGGCTATTTTAAAGATAAATAAAGTCGACGTCGTCTTTTCCAAGGGCGGTTATTGCGCACTGCCCGTTTGCCTTGCCGCCGCCAAACTCGGCATACCGTACGTTTGCCATGAATCCGATCTTTCAATGGGGCTTGCAAACAAATTAACCTATAAAAAAAGCGCAAGGCTATTGACCGTTTTCGACCAAACCGCCCAAAAATACGGCGGCGTTTGCGTGGGGCCGCCTATAAGAGAGGACTTAAACGCCGTTCCTCGCGAAAGAGCGCGGAAAGCCCTCGGTATAAAAAAATCGAAAAAACCGCTGCTTTTGGTTACCGGCGGCAGCCAAGGGAGCAAAACGATTAACGCGGCAATCGACGTTAGTTTAAACGAACTGTTAAAAACATTCGATATATTGCACCTGCGCGGAAAAGGCAATATGCCGACCTATAAGTCGATTATCGGCTATTATCCGTGCGAATTTGCACAGATGAGCAATTGTTTATCGGCTTGCGATATCGTGCTTACTCGCGGCGGTTCGAACACGTTGTTCGAAATTGCATATTGCAAAAAGCCGTCGCTTATCGTACCGCTTAAAAAAGGCTCGCGCGGCGACCAGGTTAAAAACGCAGAATACTTTTGTTCTAAGAAAGTTAGCGAAACGTGCGACGAAGACGTCTTGCCAAAAAACGCAACTCGGCTGTTAGTCGAACTGTGGCAAAATCGCGATAAATATATAAAAAACCTTAATCGACTTAACGTAACGAGCGGAACAAAAGCTACCACCAAAGAAATTTTTAGTATATACGACGGCGTTGCAAAAAAACCTTAGGATAATGACCCGACTTGTTTTAACCGATTTTAATTAAAGCGTATCGTCAATTATGCACATAAAACATTTTAGCCGCGCTTTAAAGTTTTGTCGCCTAATGCGGCGAGCATAATTTCACCGCTCGATATACGGCTTAACTAAACGATTTACCGCAAAACACCACCTAAAAATTGCTTTTTTGCCGAGCTTTTAAGCAAGTTGAAAAATTTTTGTCTCTTTTTTAAAAATCCACAAAAAACAGTTGACAAACTTCGCGATATAAAGTAAAATAAGCAAGCATTGTACATCGGTGCGGAGTGGAGCAGCTGGTAGCTCGTCGGGCTCATAACCCGAAGGTCGTGTGGTTCGAATCCCGCCTCCGCGACCATTGTTTCTATCTTTTCTTTTTAAAAGAAAGAATATGGCGGCGTAGCTTAGTTGGTTATAGCGGCCGGTTCATACCCGGCAGGTCGTT
>CAZHGN010000071.1:0-3934 GCA_964532155.1 uncultured Acidiphilium sp. | reverse complement strand
TCACAAAAAAGGCTAATCGCCGCCATTAAACTTCTTTTCTATCGGGCACACCCCCCAATTTATTCAAGAACCCCAAATAATAAAGCACACTAAAAAAAGCAAGATGCTTCCGCCACCGAAAACGCCTTGCTTTTTTTGTTTATGTTTAAAACAAAATTGTTCTGTATTTTCTCTACAAAACAATTTATTTTTCGTAAAGATTAAGAATTGCGTTTTTTTGCTTAAGCGACAACGTGTTGAAAAATGAAATCAACTCTTTATCCTTTTGATAAGCAGCCATATCGTAATAAAAAAATTCTTCAGCCGAAACGTTGCAAACCTCTAAAATTTCGAGTAACGTAGACAAGCTCGGCTCAAACGAACGAGTCGATTCCATTTGATTGATATACGCAGGATTCTTGTTTATGGCAAGACTCAACGCACGAGCACTTATTTTAGCGCGCGTTCTTATAATTCCGATGCGGTTTATTATTTCATCGCGGTCAATAGTCATTTTTAACATATCTCCATTTTTTGATCAATTAATATTTTACTATTAAAAATCAATTGACATTATATTTGACACAATGTATAATTATGTCGTAAACTATATTGTGTTAGGTGTAACATAGTATTTGTTAAATTATCTTCTTTAAAACATAAAGAGCAATACTTTACACGAACGCACTGCTTTACAAAACGAACGAAGGAGGCAAAACATGGGACGAAAGGATAAATATTACTGAAAGCCGCAAAAAAAGAACCAAAACGAATAATTCATTAAGAAAATCCAATTAAAAAACAATTCAAAGGAGAAAAAAATGCAAATTTTATTTATTATAGGCTTTATAGCACTCGTAGTAGTTTTCGCAATAGTTTATCACAAAATAATGAACCGCGGAAAAAAATGCCCCCACTGCGGAGAAAAATACGATTCCTCTTGCGTATTGGATTGCGCAATAGCATCAAAATCATATGGGGGCGGCAGCAATGTAACCAACCCCACCGGATCGGATTATACCGATGTAGAAGTTAAATTAAAATGCAAAAAATGCGGAAAGGAACACACCCAAAAGATTACTATCAAATCTAAGGTTTGGGAAAAAACGATTAGTATTGACACAATTAAGAAATATTTCGACAAATAAGACTTATTGTAAGGAGATAAATATATATGAAAAATAACATATCTTTTGAAGAATGGAGCGGCGGCGCATCCCCTGTAGAACTCATAGAACTTAAAGACAGAGCAAAAAAAAGAATGGTTATCTACCTTTTGCTCAGTTTAATCCCCTTCGTAAACATAGTTACCGTAGGCCTTGCCATTTTTTGCTATAATAACATATCTTACATAGATACACGCGGTCGCAGTAATGGCAACGACCTTTTACGCTTTATTCTCATGGTATGGGGATTTTTAATTCCGCCTATTATCGTCGTTAGCATTTGCAGCGGAAGCGATTCTTTAGGAAATAAGGTTTTAGGCTGGAATAATTAATAATTTTTGAAGGTCACATCTTATGGATTACAACGCTTTATCCGCAAAAGAACTTATAACACTTTGTTTAAAAGGAGATACGCAGGCTATTAATCGCATAACCGAATTGTTTACACCACAGTCAGATGCCGATTACGACAACGCAATCGCATTTGAATCGGCAACAATCATATGCGAAGAACTTTTAAAAATGCCCGATGACTTTTGGAATGATAAACAAGAAGCGTTCAATGCGTTTTTCAATTCGCCTTATTTAGGCAATTACCTAATCACAGGCGAACAAAACGAAAACCCGTCGGCGTTATTCGGTTTAGCAGTACTTACTTGTAAAAACATAAAGGCAGGAACTTGTGCAGATCTGCAGGACGCAGGCCAAAAGTTAGTCGATTATCTTCACAGGGCAATGAAACTTAACCACATCGGAGCGTATTTAGTATATGCCAGTTTGATGTACGACAGCGAAAACGAAGAAGAACGCTTACTCGGAGTCAAAGCAGCCGAAAAAGCAATCGAACTCGGTGGTTACGACGCTTGTTCTATTCCGGCACACTATTACTGTTTCGAAAACGTCGTTCCCGATAAAGCGCTTAAATATGCTGCCATATGCGAAGAATACGAGCCTTCTTTTGCGAACGTTTGTTATTCGGAGATTTATCGAACAGGGATGTGCGGCAAAAAGGATTTAACTAAAGCCGTCGAGTATTTGGAACGCTCTTTGGCCTCAGATTCTTCGGGCGATACCCTCGTATGCATTCTCGATTGCTACATCGAAATGGGCGAAGAAGAGCGAGCAAAAATACCGAATTTTAACGAAGTTGTAAACAAGCGTATAGACGAAATGCTTAATACGACTAATGAAAAAGGTTGGCGCATACTCGGGATAATTTACGAAAACGGGCTATTCGGCTATGAAAAAGACATTTCTTTAGCGGCAGACTGCTATAAAAAAGCGTGTGAAGCGGATTTAAACGATGAATTCTCTTTAAAACATTACCGCGCATTGACGAGCGGAAAAGCGCAAAAAGGTAATGCAAGTAAACCTTCTTCCCCCTCTAACGAGGTTCAAACGGAAGGACTCACCGAATCCGAAAAGGCGTACGAAAAAAAGAAAGAAAAGTCTATTACCGTCGTTTCTTATTTGGCGATCGCATTGGCAATAGTATTCAGGATTGCCGTTAACTATATACCGTGGGAAACTTTAGCATCTGAAATCGAGCAGTTTAACGTAATGTTAGAACTCGGAACACCAAGCGTTTTTAAGTATTCCTACGTTATCGCTTTAATGCTATTTTCAATTTTGAGAGTACGTCGCGGTAAAAAAGGCTTTATTATAGGGATAGTTTTATCCGTTCTTCTGGGTATTTTCGATATAGAATACTCTCATCTCGAATTAGGATTGCCGATGGGAATAGAATTAGCGCCCGGCATACCGCTAAATTTGGTACTTCTCGCTTTTAGCATAGGACTATCGTTACTTTTATTCTTTATTTTCGGAAAAAAGAAGAGCATGCGCAAGAGCGGTTGGTATTTACTTTGCTGCTTTTCCTCCGGATTTTTAGTCATAGGCTTATTTTCTGCGGCGTTTTTAATAGTAATTGCAATAATCTGCGTTATATACGCCATATGTTTGCATGTTATGGGTGGCATGTGCTGCTCTTCGTCGAGTAGCGACGACTATACCTACAGCAGTTATTCTTCGCAAGCTCAGGACTCCTCAAGCGACTATACGTATAACGGTTATTCTTCGCAAGCCCAAAATTTTGCAAACGATAACAACACGACCGCTTTATATAACGAAGACGGCTCGTGGTATGTTATGGACTCTTACGGAAATAGGAGCAGAGCCGAGGTTTCGCACACGGGCGATATTTATAACACTTACGTCACAGGCTCGAACGGCAAGACTTACGTCGTTCCACACAGCGATGTCTATAGCAGTGAAATATACGCCGCTACAGAAATCGACGACGATTAATAGTATATAACGGCTTTTAGTTCACGCCTATTGCAAGTTTGTTATAATTTAATAATTACAACTAAGCAAAAGGACTACCGATAAGTTTTCGAACTTACAAGTGGTCCTTTTTTGTGTGATTATATATTTCTCACAACATTAAAAGGTTTGACATAATAACGCTTATCAGCACTTGAGGTTAAACGCTTTACTGTACTACAGGCTAGAGTTTTGCGCCCAAAACGGTCGCAGGTATTCTGTGACACGGTATATTATTTGAAAAAAGACACCAGCCGTGCCCGCCTCGGCGCAAAGCGCAACCGTCACTGCCGTTACAATCGATTTTCTTTTTGAAAATCCTTATCGAAAACGAAATATCTTAGTCTTCTTACATGGCACCCTATAAAAAAGGGGTTTAGTGCCGTAATTTTAACGCTTAAAACACGCAAAAAACCGCGCTATAGGTCGATTATCGGCTTATAACGCGGTTTGTTTTTAGGTTG
>CAZHGN010000070.1:0-4062 GCA_964532155.1 uncultured Acidiphilium sp. | reverse complement strand
CCCCCGCAAAGAGGGCACCTTTTTATCGTAACGGTTTAGTTTATTCGGCTTTTTCGCTTCTTTCGGCTTTTAAGCCGGCAAGATAATTCCTTGCGGTTTGTTCGGCAGATTCGAGAGCGCTGTCAAGCGCGGCTTTTTGAGAAGAAAGCTTTGCAACCTCTTCGGCAATCTTAGCGTTGAGCTCTTCAAGTTCGCTATCGTCCAAATCGCTTTCGATCATTTCGTAGTATTCGTCGGCTTTTGCTTTAAGCTCTTCGGCTTTAGCTTTTATCGCGGCGTAGCTTATTTCTTCACCGCTTAACAAAGTGCGCACGTCGGCAAGAATAGCCTTAAGCTCGCCGAGTTTTTGCGTTAAAACGCTCTTTACGCTATCGGGCACCATATTAAACATATCCTCGACCGCCTTAATCATATTATCCGCTTCATCGAGAGCCGCCTCGATCTGCGGTTTGAACTCTGCGGAAACTGCGTCTATTTCAGTTTTAATCTGACTTTCCGCCGTAGCAAGCGCCGCGCTCAAATCCTTTTTCATCTGTTCGAGCGACTCGGATGCAGGCGTGTTTTTAAACAGTTTGTCGGCATACGCTTCGATGCTTTCGACGGTTATCTTTCCGTCAGAGCCTTTAAGCGGCTCGGTCGATTCCATTCCGAGCGCGGTTGCAACCGCGGCTATTTGAGCCTCGTTAAAGGCGTAGTTGCTCATTTTGTTCGCGAGTTCGTAAGCGTCGCAAACAAGTTCAAAGCCCTTTGCCGAAGCCGCATACGCCTGATAAATTCCGCCGTAATAAGCCTTTCTCGCGCCAAGCACATTTTCCATCGTGGTGCTGGTCATAGCCTTCATTGCTACTTCGAGATAATGTTCGGCGTACACCCTATATCCTACGAGCGCGGTCGCCTTTTCGTATATCGCTTGAGCTTGAGACTTTGCGTCGAGATAAGCGGCGGTAGCAAACTCTTCTATTTTAAGGCTTGCGTTTTTAAGCATTTCGACGAGCGCTTCATCCGAAAGCGCGACTGCCGCGTCGAGCGAGATATCGCCCGTTTCGGAAACGGAAAGCGCAAGGCGCATTTTTTCTATCGTAACGTTTTGAACGGCGGCGTTATTCGGAAATTCTTTTTTGAGTTCTTCCATTTTGCGAACGAGCGAATATGCGCCCTCGCCGTCGGTCGTAACGGTCATGCCGAGACTATCTGCCGTAGCGGTAACCTTGGTGTTAACCTTAGATAAAATACTTTGAGCAAACTCGGAATCGCCCGAGCTTACGATGGTGTCGATAACCGTATTGTTCTCGTCGATAAAACCGTATTCGATTGCGAGCGTGGTAATAATTTCGATCGCCTTTTCGACGTCTTTACCCTTAAGGCTGTCCTCGCCGTATAAAAGTACGAGTCCGTCCTCGTTGCCGCCACGCACGGTTAAAACCTTGCCGTTCTCGTCAACGACGAGTTCGATCGACGGATTGATATCGAGATTGACGTACGCCTGAGTATCGTAAGTCACAGGCGTATCGCCGCCGTTAGAACCGCCATCCGAAAAATCGGGTTTTCCGCTCTGACCGCAAGCCGACAGCATTCCTCCGCTTACCAGCATAAGCGCCGATAACGCAATTGCACAAAATTTTCTCTTCATAATTTCCTCCGTTTTTGCAGCTACATCATTTCTGCTTTTGACCGTTAAACACGCCAAAAGCGGTTTTTGTTGCAAGCCGACAATATTTTTTTGTTTTATGTTACGATTTTTATTTTTTATTCCAAAAATCTTCGAGCGAACCGTATTCGCCGATTATTCCGTCGATAAACGTTTGATAATCGTCGGGGGCTATCGCCTCGCGCTCCTTTTCGTAAACGCTCTTATGCTCTTGCAACCTAAAATCGAACTTTTCGCTTAGCACCGAAGCGAGCTTTGCCAAATATTCGTCGACCGTTTCGGGAACGCTAAAAAGGTCTTTTACCGTTTGAACGTCCTCACCGATCAGCTCGAGCATTTTTATTAAGTCGCCAAAATTATTCAAAAAATCTTCGGCGGTCATTTGCCCGAACAGCGTTGCAAAATCGTCCTTAGCGTACCCTTCGTAAACAGCCGCGGCGTTTTTTAATTCGGAAACGTTTTTAAACAGCGTTCCGTATTTCTCTTCGTAATCGGCAAGAAGTCTTTCCATTTCGTCCATAAGCGCGCCGAATTCTTCGGTGTAACCGGAGGAAAAAACAGGATTGCCCTTAATCGTCCAATAATCGCCGCCTATGCTCGCATTACCGCCGAGAATACCGCTCAAAAAATCCTTTGTGGGGTTGCCGTCGTGGTTCATTATCCTCAAATCGCAATCGACCAAACCGAGAAGATCGTTTGCGTTTGCGACTATTTTTTCAACGTTAGCCAAAAGCTCGCCTTGCACGATTTCGAATAAATCGCCGCCGAGCACCGCGGACGAATAAATCTTTTGCAAGCGATCGGCCGTTGCGTTTTCGCATTCTCTCTTGCCGTAAAGTGAGGCAAACGCGGTAATTTTATCGCTAAGACCTTCGAGCGTGTCGGTTTGTTCGATGCCGAATGCCTCGCCGAGCGCCTCAACCGTCTTACTTTCCTTGAGAACGGCGACGAACGCCCCCTTATTCATAAAGTAATCGGTCAAAGCCGAAGCTGCCGAGTCGAGCACGGCTTGATCGCCGCTACCGCATAACCGCACGGCGTTTTTTTCGCTTTCGAAGTCAAGGTACCCGAGTCGCGCGGCGTAGTCGGCGTATTTTTTAACGGCTTCCGCGAGGCTTGTTCCTACAAGTTCGAGTTCCGCTTTAGCCAAAATAACGTCCGCGTCGGAGTTTAGCGCGCGCACTGCGGTAACCTTTCCGTCGTCATCCGTAATAAACGCGCACGAAGGATTAATTTCGAGCGAATACACGCCGCCGCCATATCCCGGCGCAGGCGTGGGCTTAGGCGTAGGAGGCACCGCGGCAGGTTGATAAAGAGCAATAATCAAAACGACGACAGCCGCCGCAACGGCGCAAACCGAATATATCCACGGCATTAAACGCTTTATGCGGCTCTTTTTGCGTTCGCCGCCGCCGTCGCTTAACGCGCCTTGTCTAAAATTGCCGTCTTCGCAAGCGGCAATGGGCGTTGACTTAACCTCTTTTGAAAGAGGGGGCACGCACTCGTCGAATTCGTCGAGTAGCCTTTTCTTCCAGCCTTTCATAACGCATCCTCCTTTATTTCTTTTTTAAGTTTTGCAACGGCTCGCTTATACTTGGACGTCACCGTTCCGAGCGGCATTTCGAGCATACCCGCAATTTCCCTATGCTTATAGCCCAAAACGACGTGCAAAACTACTATTCTGCTCTCTTCTTCGTCGAGAGCGCGCTTCATAGCCGATCTTACCGAGTCGCGCTCGGAAAAAAGGTCGAAAGCGTTCTCTTCGTTGTTTTCAAACGCAGCAGCCGACAGCCTCGTCTTTCTTGCGCGAATTTCGTTGAGTGCGGTATTCTTCGCAATTTGCAAAATCCAAGCGAGTCCGTTGGTTCCCGGCGTGTAGCGCGCAATATTCGTCCTTATCTTCAAATAGACCGTCTGCAACGCGTCCTCGCAATCGGAAGGCTCGTTAAGGTAGGTGAAAAGAAAGGCGTAAACTCCGCGTTTCGTCTCGCAATACAGTTTCTCGAATGCACATTCGTCGCCCTGCCCTATTCTCTTAAGAAGTCGATCGATTTCGTGTTTGTTCATCGCACACCGCTTCGCCGTTAGATTTACGGTCGTCTTGCTTTTGCTTCCGTTTGAACCGACCGTTAAACAAACGTAACGCCGTTTTTATTGCACGGCAAGCAATTTTTTATAAATATATTAAGCCCAAGAGCCACCCGAGCAATCCCGAACGGCACGAACAGACGCAATCCGTAAGCGCAACGCGACTTGCATTTCGGTTTATGCTTCGGCTTGCATTTCGGCTTACATTTCGGTTTATACTTCGGCTTTTTCTTCGGCTTTTTCGCACTAAAAAACGGACTTTATAAAAAAATCCGTTAAGTACGGCGACCAAGTACCGCCGCCGTTAATCCTCGTTATGTAGTTTT
>CAZHGN010000069.1:0-4587 GCA_964532155.1 uncultured Acidiphilium sp. | reverse complement strand
TATTTTAACAGATATACAGCTACGGTTTGAAGGAAAATTGGCAAAATTGCACATTATTTTTATTGCAACTTTTAAAAGCAGCGTATGGTTAAATAACGGCATACACCTTTGGCTCATTTATAATAAACTAACAAAAAACCCGCCTATAAGTCGATTAACGCGATTTATAGGTAGGTTTTTTTAATACTAATATCTCCAATTGACGTCTTTGAAAAAGTTAAAAAACAAATCGTCCAAGTCGGCTTGAGCTTTGACTTGTTTATTCAAAGCAAGAAGGCGCATGTGGTTTCTTACAGCGCTTCCATAAGAGATTAGCGAAGACGCCAAACGGGAATATGCGCACGTTATATCGTTTTGTGCGGCTTTGTTGCCGTTGTGTATTTCCTCGAATGATTTAACCGCCGACGGAAAAACGTAAACTTCATTCATAAAAACGTCGGTAAACGGAAGCCCCGTTTCTTTAAAGCGCTCGGCAATAGCGTACGAGCATGTTTCCGCTCTACTGCGTTCTTCCTCGGGCAGCCAGTCCGAAAACCAACCCTTTTTCCACATTAAGTATGCGACGGCTTCGCTGCCGCAAAAACACGGCGTTTCTTTAAGCCATTGAGCGCTTGGCTCCGTGGAAATAAAGTCGCCTCTTTTTCTATTGCGAAATTCAGTGGGAGCATAAACCACCGCCATATGCCCTTTTAAAATTGACGTTAAAGCGCCTTTGGTAAGCCCGAGAAGGTTCGCAAGCATACCTCTATCGATAAACGGATTTACAAGCGGCGTTGACAGCTGAATTTTTAAAGCACCGACGTCAGAAAAAACCAAATCTATCGGACGGGCGCTCGATTCGGGCAAAAGCTCGGACTGAGATTCCAAGTAATAAAGCGTGGTCCCGGGGATGTCTTCGCAAGCAGATTTATAGTAAACGTAATCCGACGCACGATCAAAAAAATCCTTTTCCATAAATCACCTCTCGGACAAGCCAAGTTCCCTATCGAGCTCCGAAAGTTTGCCTTCCAGCTCGGCAATTTGAGTGATGTATTCGTCCTTTCTGCCAAGTTCCGCTCTCGCTTGAACGAGCTGCATTTCGAGCTCGTCGATTCGGTCTGCGATCGACTTGGTCATTTCCTTTAACTTTGCAAGATAGTTTTCGATTTTGGTAACCGCTCCGCTCGAAAAAGTTACTATGTCGACGGTATAGCGGTTGGCGCCCTCTATCACGAGGTACGGTCTGATCTTATTGAAGTTCGCCGGCAAATATACCTTGAACGAATTCATATCGGCAATGAAAATCTCCTGCGAATTGAGTGCGTTTTCGGCAATGGTTTTAGAAATAAGTCTGGCTATAGCTTGTTTATCGGCACTTTCGCGGTTATTTTCAAAACGCGCGGCGTCCTCTTTAACGCTATCCAAGCGGTCGCGTTCGTCGTTAATGCGGGATGGCAAAATAAGCGCCATTTTTTCGAGCGAGTCGCGTTTAAGCCGCTCTTCGCGCTCGAGCATTTTAAGCCGCGCTATTTCGTTGCAAATCTCGACTCTGTTCTTGATTAACGGATTGCCTATAGCAAGTGCCTTGACCTCGGCGTAACTCAAAACCGAATCGTCGAGCTGGCGTTCGTCGGCGCCGTTAGCCGTACCGGTAAGCAGTTCGGTAATAAACCTCTGCTTATTTTCAAGCAGTTGCCAAGAATAAGCGTCGAAACTGCCGTCGGTGACGTATCTGTATATATAAACTTTTTCGTTAGTGTTGCCGCGCCTGACGAGCCTGCCATCGCGCTGAACCATATCGCTCGGGCGCCAAGGAACGTCCAAGTGGTGTATCGCAATGAGTCGCTCCTGAACGTTAACGCCCGTTCCGAGCTTAAACGTAGAGCCTATAAGTACGCGTATAACACCTTTATTGACACTTTCAAACAATTTTGCACGCTTTCCGTCGCTCGTCGCGTCGTGCACGAAACCGATCTGTTCGGCGGGTATTCCGTTGTCGATAAGTTTTAATTTTAAGCAGTCGTAAATGTTAAATTCCGACTTAGGCGTGCCTATATCGCAAAACACGAGCTGCGATTTGCCGTCGTGCTTTTTGTATATATCCGCCACCTTCGCGGCGCAAGCGGCGAGCTTGTTTCCCGACTCCTCGCCGAACTTTTCGTCGATAAGCCTTGGGTCGAGCGCGAGTTTTCGTCCGTCGGTAGTAACTTTAAGCAAGTTGTCCGTCTTTTTATCGACCTGCCCCGCCCTTATTGCCTCTACTCTCGACGACGTTTCTTTAAGAAGTTTTTTTTGCACTGTCGTCTTTTTTACGACGACGGTCTGAAGACTGTCTACTTCCGGCAATCCGTCTTTGCCCGCAACGTGAAAATCGGTAAATCCGTTTATCATGTGCGAAAGCTCGGTAAGATTGTTAAAACGGTTAAACCGAGTAGTCAAGCGGTAGTTGTCGGTATCGACGTCAATTTCGTACGTGCGAGTAATTTCGCCGAACATACCCGCCCAGTTATCGAAATACGCAAGGTCGCAATACTCGAGCTCGTCGAGCGTTAAATACTTTTGCATAACGAATACGTCAGCAACCGAGTTAGTAACCGGCGTTCCGGTAGCGAATACCAGTTTACCGCCGCGACGATAAACCGAGTGCGACTTGCGGTAAATGTCCGCGCACTTTTCGGAACCGTCGGTATTAAGCCCCTTAACGCTGCCGAGCGAACTGTCGAGCGGCAGATTTTTATAGTTATGCGCTTCGTCTATAAAAAGCGCGGTTATGCCGAGATCGTCAAAGGTTATTTTGTCCTTACTTTCAAAGACGTTGCGTTCGGCTTCGGCATATCTTGCAAGCACCTTTTCGCGCTCTTTGGTCAAAAGCGTGTTGAGGCGGTTGCGTATTTTATTTCTTTTACGCTCGTTGCCGTCTATCGCACGCTCGAGCTCGTCGGCATGCGCCTTAAGCTCCTCCGCTTCGAAATAGTAGCCGGCGGGAATAAGCTCGAATGAACTGTACGGAATTATTATACTCTCGTACTTGCCGTCGCGAATATTTTCGAGCGTGGCAATGCGCTTCGACGGCGTAAAATCCGACGGCTGAACGGTGAGCACGGGCGCGTCGGGATAAAGCAGTTTATAATCCTCCGTCCACTGTTCGACGATTGCGTTCGGCACGACGATCATGTTCTTCGACGAAACGCCGTTTTTATAAAGTTCGTGCGCGGCAACGACCATTGCGTAGGTCTTACCTGCGCCGACGTCGTGCGCAAGCAGTGTGGACGGGCTTTGTATAATGCGCATTACAGCCGACCGCTGATAATCGTAAAGGCTTACTCCTCCGCCTATATCGTCAAGCTCGAGCGTACTGCCGTCGAAATCGCGCATTCTAAAACATCCGAACCGCTCGTAAAACACGTCGACGAGTTCTTCTTTTTTATCCTCGGGGAGTTCCCTGATCCAACGGTTAAAGGTAGAAATAATGCGCGCGCGTTTTTCCTCGGCGATCATCGTTTGCTCTTTGTTGAAACGCCTGCCCTTTTTCTCCCCCTCTTCGGGATCGGTTATTCGAATTTGCTCGTGATTGAGCGTTTTTTCGATTATGCGGAACATATCCATACGCTCCGTTCCGAACGTCTTGGAAGCAAGAACAGTACCCTTTGCATCGTAGTTCAAGATCACGGACCAATCGTTCATCGCGCGCTGATAATACACGTCGCAAATGCGCTTGTTGCGCATGACCGATATTCTGTATAAATGTTGAACGAAATCGGCAACGTACGACGGCGGTAGCCAAGGCGAGCCGAGCGTAACGAAAATATCGTCGAATAACGGCTTGGGCGGCATAACCGCACATAACGCCCTTATGTTCGCGTAATATCTGCCCGACTGGCTTGCCGACTTGTTCGCCGCGACCGCTTCGCGGTACTTTTTCATAAGGTTGCCCGACAGATATTCCTCGGCGGTAACGTAGCCGGTATAAAACTCGGCGCCTATGCGCGACGGATCGCGATAAATCTTGTTGCCGAGCCCCATAATGACGTCCTTTAAGGACAGTAACGAAAGCGAGGAAATATATTCGATATCAACGCCGCCGCGCTTTTGCAAACAGGCGGTAAAAGCCTTGTCAAGCGGCATCGGCGGAAAATCTCCGCGCGTTAGGTTATACTTATTCGTGTAATTGTCCGGAAGCTTGTAATACGTATCGTCGGAAACGGACGGATAGTCCAACCTAAGGTCGCCAAACCCCGGCTTAAACCTCCTCGAAGCGAACGATTTTTCCGCTTTTACTTCCTTAACGGCGGTAGAATCGTCAATAACGCCTCCCGAAAGAGATTGCGTTGCACTTTTATATTCAGTTGTCTGCGCCGTTGCGGACGTAGCACTTGTCGCAGCGCGCAAATCGTTGTTGTTAATCATAGTCTGCTGTCATTTTTTAGGTCTTTATTTTTATTCCTTCAAGGTTGTAAGTCGCATTTATCGAAGTCTGTTTTACGGTGTTTTTGGTATCGTATTATATTGTCACCGCATTATACGTAGAGCGCAACCGCAATACGATGCGCCACGAATGCGATAAAAATTGCAAACCACCGACCGCGATACACCGCGCTTTTTGTTGCG
>CAZHGN010000068.1:0-4621 GCA_964532155.1 uncultured Acidiphilium sp. | reverse complement strand
GTTGAAAAATGCGAAAAAATATGTTATAATAGTTCCGCTTGATATCGCCGATAATTAACAACGGTAAAAGGTCGTTATTTCGGTACCAATACGCAATTCTAAAACACAAGGGAGACCAACGTTATGCAAAACAATAACGTAATAACAATCGTAGCGGGTAAAAGGGCAGTTACCATACCGTCCAACTCAATTCTTTACATTATTATGGATGGCAATTTGGCGCTCGTGCACCTCACGAACGGCGAAGTCATTCAATCGCGTACTCCCCTTCACGACATCGAAGTCTTGCTCGACGATAGTTTTATAAAGGTTAAACGCGGTTGTATCGTATCGGTAATAGCCATTTACAACCTTACCGACAAAGTCAACCTTATAAACGGCGAAGAGCTCGATTACGCAATGCGCCATAAAAAGGAAATTATCAAAAAATTCCGCAGCCGTCAAGCACAGATAATACATCGATTTAACGAAGCTTCCGCCTTTGCTTCAAACGACGACTACCTCAAGCATTATTCGCTATTCGATTCCCTCCCCATAGCATTTTGCGATATCGAAATGATATTCGATAACGAATTTAACGCTGTCGACTGGGTTTTCCGTTACGCCAACAACGCCCTTGCCGAGCTCGAAAAAGTCCCCCTTTCAAGACTTATCGGCAACACCTTCCATAATTTATTCCCGAATATGGATCTCAAATGGCTGAAAACGTACGAACGCTCGGCGCTTTTCGGCGAAACGATTAAGATCGTAGATTATAGTCACGAAATCGACACCTACCTCGATATAATCTGCTTTCCCACCTTTAAGGGGCACTGCGGCTGCATCCTGTTCGACGTAAAAAAAGTCAATTCTTACCGCAAGTCTACCGACACCGAAAAGGCTTTAGCGCTCTTCTTAGGTAGATTAATGCAATCCGAATAATACAAATACAAATTACATTTTAAAAGCGCAAACGGGTTTTCCCGCTTGCGCTTTTATACTTTTAAATTATTAAAACATGCCGATAATCGACTTATAGCGCGTGTTTTTACAAAAAAGTTAAAACCGCCGTGTGCGCTACTCACACACCATAATGAATACTACACGCAAGGCAAAGCGTCATGCAAAACGGTGAACTCGCCGCCAAAATATTCGACGGAAAGAACTTCGCGCGGGCAAGCGGTGACCGCCACCGACACATCGCCTACGCGTACAATAAAGTCTTCGCTTTGCTCGCTCGGATTATAAAAACGCATAATCGTCTTGCCGCTATCGGTCGGAACGAGCGCGCCGAGCACGATTTTACCGTCCACGCGAATGCCGTCTCCGTCGATCGTTTTATCGCCTACCGGGAAAAGATTCACCGCTTGCGGCGGCAAATTAAAACTTTCCGCCATAAGCGATACGTCCGAAACGTCGCCGACATACAGCCTTATATTATACTTATACCGACCGCAATCGATACGCGGCAAGTACCTATCCTGCGGATAGAGCGTGCGGTCGCCTATAGGATGAAAACAATACCCTGCGCCGCGAAGTAGCGTTAAATAAAGATAGCCGTCCTTTGCCGTTCCCGAATAAATACCGTCGTTAATCACGGCAAAAACCTTGCCGTCCGAGCGCTTTTTTCCCAGCCACTTTTGAAACGACACCTCGCCTACGGTCGGTTTATTTTCCCACACGTAGGGGCCGTCGCCGACTAATTCACCGTCTTTATAACCGTTCGGCGTTGGAATTTTTAATCTGATCAACGTATTTTTATCGGCAAACTCAACGGTCGTGCAAACGTCCAAATACGGGTGATTTTTATAAGCCGTATATTGCAGAACGACGTTCGTCGAGCCGCCGCCGTACAAGCATTCCGTGCGCGTATAAACGTCACCGTCCTCAATAATTCTGCACGGCGCAAGTTCGCCGTCTACGGCGCAAAAGCGTTTTGCTTGTTCGGGCGACATAAGCTCGAGCGCCGTTCCCTCGCCGCCGAGCCGAACCGCCTCCGCATCGCTCATCGCCCACGGATCCGCAGAATCGGTATACTTTTCAATCGCGATCGCACCGCCTATTAGCCCGCTTTCTTTTAATCTATTTTCAAATTCGCAAAACTCTTGCGTTTTCACTTTGGATTGCACGCCTTGAACAATTTCGGTTCGCACCGAAAAACGAGTCATTCCGAGCGGTTTCAACCGCCCCTCGAACGCAATTCGCTTACGCCAATCGAGGTTGAGCGTGGACGCTTCTTTCACCGTCTGGCATTTAAGTTCGCACCCAGACTCGTCGAAAATATGCGGAACAGCCACGGACGTTCCGAAATTTCGGTCCGGCATGGAGAACTCCGCCTCTATCGGAACGGTTACCTCGTACGGCAAATAGTTGAACACAAAAATCGGGAACTCACCCTCATTAGCCCTTTCGCCGTGCACGCTCAAAAACAAAAACGCACGCGTTCCGTACTCGGTCAACGTTTTCTCGCACGAATAAAGGGTAGCAAGCCCCTCGCGCTCGCCGTCTTCTATGCACGTGCCGGGCAAAACGTCATGGAAAGAAGAAAGCAAAAGCTTTTTCTCGGCGTCCTTTAAGGGATTTAAATCAAATTTAAAACCGTAAAGCGCAGCCGCGGCGAGCATTTTTTCGGTCGCGTAAAACAAATTTTCCACTCGCCTATAACCTTGTTTTATGCGCGCCATAGACGAATAGCAACCGGGCATTACCGTAACGAGCGAGGTCTTCATCTCTCCGCCCACCCTTACGTCGTCGCCGAAAAGCGCTTCGGGCGAACTGTGAATAAGTTCACAGCCGTCGATTTTCAGTTTGGCTATATCGCCAAGATCCTTGCGCGACGGTCCGCCGCCGTGATTACCTACACCCCACAAAACGTAATCGACATCCTCTGAAACTTGGCTTTTCACCGCTTGCTCCGCGCCGAGCATTCCGTAGCCGTTTTCGGATATCTCCGACGTGATTTTATACGCCGCGCACCCCAATTCCGAATAGTACGACGGCGACTGCGACGCGATAACCGAACTGCCGTCGGGCGCAGTCCACTTGAAAAACCGCGACAGATATTGCAAGCGGTTCATGCTCGGTCGGCAAATCAAGTACCCCTTAAAACCGCACTTTGCCATAAGCTGAACAATCCCTACGCTATGCCCGAACGAATCGTAATTGGTCGCGACGTTCGGCTCGACGCCGAACTTTTCTTTAAAATACGCCTTGCCTACCGCCATTTGCCTGACGAAAGTTTCGCCGCACGGCATAAGACAGTCGGGCTGAAGATACCAGCCGCCCGAAATATGCCATTTCCCTGCTTTAACGAGCGTTTTTATTCTCTCAAAAAGGTCGGGTGCAAATTCTTCTATCGCTTCGTACAACATCGACTCGCCATGGCAAAAAACGTAGTCGTATTCGTCCGCCAAATCGGCTGCGCTTTTAAAGGTGGATATGAGCGAGGCAATACCTTCGTTCCACGTCCACTGCCATATGGGATCGATATGCGCGTTACAAATTAAATGTATTCGTCTCATTTTAATGAAAAAATCAATTAGTTAACGGCGCGCTTGGCGCCTTATATCGCGTTTTAAGTTACTCCGCACTCTCAATCGCGAGCGCCTTTATTACCAACGGATAAACGGCTTTCGCCATAAAATAGAAACCGAGATCGGTCGGATGACAGCCGTCTACCGAGCAATGTTCGCGAACGTCTTCGGGATAAAAAGTGCGACCGTCAATTAAATACACCTCGTCACCGCGTGCTTTCGCGTTCAAATAGGTTTTTTCAATAACGCGATATCGGTCGGCGCCCCCTTCTAAGCGCAAGCCGTCGGGCGCGGAAAGAAAGATTACGGGCACGTTCTTGTGCGACGGATTTTCTTTAAACTTGTTATAAAGTTTTTCGTGCGTGTCGGCAAGATATTCTACGCTCGGCGCGTTGTGGTCGTAATCACAGACGAAAAGATCGCATTCGGAATTCTTTAAATAATCGAGCATGCCGTCCTCGGCAAGCGCATTGCCCGAAAAACCCAAAAGCGTATAATCGGTATTCGTCCACTCGGATATCAGTTGAGGATAGGTATTATCCGCGCGAGAGGCACATCCACCATGCGTTATCGACGATCCGTAATAAAGGATGCGTTTCAAACCGTCGTACTTTTTATACTGCTTAACCACGGCACCCTTATCGAAACTCAAATACACTTCGTCCACGCCGCAGTATAACGGAAAAAACAGAATATATTTTTTAAGCGAACCGCCTTTAAGCTCGAGTTCGCCCTCGATCGATTTGTTTTCGGCGTCGAAATCGGGCATGAAATTGCCGACGAAACAATTTTTTCCGTCCTCTTCGCATACGAGATTAAAACTTCCGCCGCCGGTCACCGCCATATGCGTAAAAAGACATTTATCGCGAAAAACCGCCTGAAGCTTTATCCTTTTTGCGTCGGTAGCAAACGTAAGACGTAGCCCCGCCGCGCAACCGCTCGCCCAATGCACGCCATCGCTAATATTGCGCGAAATCTCATCGGGCATCCTCTCGTACGGACGATCAGCCTCGCAAAAACCGCCGTATAACGTAAACGGTTCGCTCGCCGCGTCGTATAAATCGAATTCAATATCCGACTTTTGCGTTCTCGCAAAATTCTTATCGTAC
>CAZHGN010000067.1:0-5076 GCA_964532155.1 uncultured Acidiphilium sp. | reverse complement strand
GGCTCGCCTCGCGCCAGCCGTCGATAGCCGAGTAAACGCTCAGCCGACCTCCGCTGCCGAGCATTTGGCAAGGAATCCAGCCGTGAACGAAAACGTAATTTTCGGTCTCGTAATAATCGAGCATTGCCGGAATAATCTCGGCAAGAAATGGCGTTTCGATGAGTTTTTGCCTAACGCGTGCCGCGTTCACCGGGTAAAGCCCCGGCGTTTCGGTAAGTTGCAGAACGGTGTCAACCGTGCCGTTCGAATTGTGGTATGACAGCAAATACGCCTTGCTTTCCCAATCGTCGATAAGTTCGAGCATCAGATCCTCGTGGTTGCCGCGAATGAGAATGACTTCGTCGTTTTTCATCAGTTCGACGATAAACGCTTGCAGTTGAGGCGCTTCCCTTCCGCGGTCGAAAAGATCGCCGCAAATAATCAATTTGCGAGGCTCGGTATCACTAAAAAAGCCCTTTTCGGCAAGAGCGCTGCGCAGTTCCGTATAAAAGCCGTGAACGTCGGCTACGACGTAATATTTCATTTTTTGCACCCCCATTTTTTATTAGCCGCTTAATCGTCGCTATTCAACGCGGCTTAACCGCCTCCGTTAGCCGCTTTTTAATTGCTAAGTTTGCCGTTAAACACTTATCCAAATACGCAAAAAACGACCTATAGCCCGACTTTTTTGTTTTTAGCAACGATTTTATAGCGCAAAGTACGGCACCCCGTATTGCCGATTTAACGCCTGTTTAATAGTGCAAAACAAATGCCTTTTCGGTAGTGCTTTAATAACGCTAAGCATGCAAATTTTGCAGCGCAATAAAGCGGCTTTTTTTGGTTATATATTATATTGTAACATAAAATACACCCCAAGTCAACATGTACGCCGTACAATTTTAGTTTATAATTAAGTATATTTTAAAAACGCGTTTTAACACCTTTAATGCGGAACAATTCTGCTAAAAATCGCCGAAATCGTCGTCCTCGATACAAATAAAGTAATCGTCGAACTCGGTTTCCACGTCTTCGTACGGTTCACGGTTTTGCGCGTTCTCGACCGCTTTTAGCATTTCTTCGTACCCGCGCAAAGATGCAAACGGCAAAAACTGCCGCGCGCGTTCCTCTTTAGCCATCTTCTTCCTCACCGCCGTTATGCCCTCCTATGAGTTTACTGCGCTCGAGCGCCGTCGCTTCCGGTTTTAGATCTACACCGCGAAAAATCGCCGTTTTGCCGAACTTTTGCTTGATTTTAACAACCGTATCGATGGCTTCGTTTTCTTTTTTGCGTTTTTTTGCGTCGGTGAACAAATCGTACGATTCGCGCTCGCCCGGTTGCAAATCGCCGGTACCGAGATTAAGCCGCCGAATTTTTTTATTTCTATCGGTAATAGCCGAAAAAAGCTCGATAAAAGCGGTTTTAAGCACTTCGAACGAGCGCGTGTAGCCGCCGTAAAGTTTTTTTGAGCCGCCTACCGACTCGCCGTACAAACCGCCGCCCCGCCTTGAACGTTTAGCGCCTTGCTCGCTCGGCTCGGCTTTTGAATACCCCACCGAAAGATAAACTCCGTTAGTCACCAGACCTTTTTCGGCAAGCTCTTGCGACAAAAAGTCCGCCATTTCCTTAACTACGGTTAGCGCGTCGTCATAAGTATAGTCCGAAAAAAGCACCTGCCCGGTCGAAAGCGAACGGCTTTTGCGCTTGTAGGCGCGTATGTCGGCAATGGTGCATGGCTCCACGCCGTGCGCGTGATCGATTAAAAACTCGGCGTTCGCGCCGAATTCTTTATATAAAATATTTTCGTCGCAGCAAGCGACTCCGCGCATATCGTAAATGCCGTACTTAGCAAGCCGCGCGGCAATTCCGCGCCCGACGTTCCACACGTCCGTTATCGGTCGATGGCGCCAAATCTTGCGGCGGTATTCCAGCCGATCGAGATACCCGACGCCGTCGCTCGAATGCTTAGCTTCTATATCTAAAGCAACTTTCGCAAGAAATAAATTAGTGCCTATTCCGCAAGTCGCGGTGATCCCCGTCTGCTCGAACACGGCGTTTCTGAGGTCATAGGCAAATTGCCGAGCCGTCACGCCGTAAAGTTTTAGATAATTCGTGGCGTCAATAAAGCACTCGTCGATGGAGTAAACGTGCATATCCTCAGCGGAAACGTATTGCAAATAGACCGAATAAATCCTCGCCGAATATTGCATATATTTTTTCATCCGCGGTAATGCGGTTACGTATTCGATCCCGCTCGGAATTTCAAAGAGCCTACAACGATTTTTTACGCCAAGCCTCTTAAGCGCGGGGGTAATCGCAAGGCAAATCGCGCCCCGCCCTCGCGACGGATCGGCAACGACAAGATTTTGCGTGAGCGGATCCATTCCCCGCTCTACCGCCTCGACGGACGCATAAAAAGATTTTAAGTCTATGCAAACGTAAACTCTGTTTTCCGCATCCATAATCTTCGCATTAATCCCTCGCCGTTTAATAATTCTATTTTAACATACAAACATATGTTCGTCAAGTATTCGCGCACTTTTGTTTTTAAAAAGCAACGCATAAATAATAACGTATTAAAAAAAACGCATAAAAAGTAACGCATAAAAAGCAACGCGACTTAGGCTTTGTTTCGACGGCAAAGCTTGGCGAAAGCCGAGACAAACATATGACAAAAACAGCGAAAATATATAAAAAAATAGGGCTATAAGTCGATTATCGGCATTTTTAGCGATTTTTTTGTATAGAAAAACGCCCGAACCTTATTACGGTTCGAACGCCAAATGATTAAAGCCGCTAATATGCCAAAAGGATTGAAACCGCGATAATTGCAACGCGGTTAAACAACCTCTCTTTTAACGGTATAATTCAAAAAAGACAGCCGTCTCTCAACTTATTTAGACTCTTCTGTTTTCGTCGCCGGCGTCAACAGCTCCTCTTCGGACATGGCGGCGGTTGCTTCCGTGGTTACCGCTTCAATCGGTTCGTCGGTCGCATCTTCGGTTATGGCAGAACTCTCGTCATCGGGCTTAGCATCGCATACCTCAACGCCTAAACTTGCGGCAAGTCTATCAAACTTTTCGTCAACGGCGGCAAGTTTGCATTCAAGCTCGGCGATGCGCTCGGCTCGCGTTTTAGGCGTGACAACGCGCGAACGCTCGGAATCGCTCGCGTCAGCGCACTTTTCACATGCCTTATCGGTATCGCTACCGCACGTTGCCTTTTCGTCTACGTTTTCCGCAGCTATATCGGCAACCGCTTCACCTTTTTCGGGCGTTTTATCGTCGGACGGCGTGGCAAAAAGAGCTTTATCATCGCCCTTTAGAGCAAGAACTTTTGCGATTTTTTCGTCAATTTCGCATATTCTTTTTTCTAATTCCGCAAACCTTTCTTCTTTCGACTTATACGTCGAACTCGTACTCGGCAATTGGTCGATATCGAACAGAATTTTCATGTCTCACCTCATAAGTAGTTGCGCCGCAGAAGCGCATTTTGCAAAGACTTTAGCTAAAAAGCAAATTATTCGAAAAAATAATTGCTCATAAAACACAGATTTAAGGCGGTTAACAAAGCTATGAGCCGACTTATGCTTGATAATTTATGAGTCTTATGGTATAATTATTTCGTTGCGTTTTTAACTTGCTTTCGCGCTCAAACCTAATTTTTACGCGGTTTTTAATCACTTAGAACAACGAACTTTTAGTCGTTAAGCGCTAAACGATTTATAGTAAAACCAAATGAATATCGCAGGTTTTACGTCAAAAACCGACTAAATCTTATTGCGCTTATAGCGGTAATATTTCATCTTGTACCGCCGCAAATAACGAAAAAACATCGTTTATGCTTGCATTATACATTATTTTTTCGGTTAAATCAAAGAAAACAAGCGCTAATATCAAAAAAGGATTAAAAAAATGATAATCGTATTCGATACCGAGACTACCGGGCTAAAACCGGGCAGAATAATTCAATTGTCTTATATAATGCGCGACAAAGCAAGCGTTCAAGGCAAAAATTTCTTTTTTTATGCCCCGTACGTCGAGCCCTCCGCGCAAGCGGTGCACGGTTTTTCGGTTGAAAAACTCGCAACTCTTTCCGGCGGTCAAACATTTTCGGAGCGTCTCGAAGAGATCGACGACGATTTCCGCGCCGCGTCGCTTACCGTAGCGCACAATTTCGCATTCGATTTTTCATTTATGAGCGCGGAATTCGGATACGAATCGCGTATTTTTCATTACGCGGAAAAATTCGACACGATGAAAGAATTTAAAAGCATTGTCGCCCTCCCCGCCAAAGGCAAGGTAGGCGCTTACAAGTACCCCAAACTCACCGAGCTTGCCAATTTTTTCGAAATATACGATTACGACGTAACGAAAAAAGCCGTCGAGCTTTTCGGCAACGGCGCACAAAGTCACGACGCGCGCTTCGACGTTACGCAAACTTATTTAGCACTTTGCGCCGCCGAAGAGAAAGACTTAGAACTGAAAAAGCGTTTGGAAACGTATTTATAAAAAATATATAAAAGCGACTTTTTTTGAATGCGAAAGTGGATATATAAAAGCGACTTTTTTGAATGCGAAAGTGGATGTTTTTTTAAGCACAACGCTGCATTTTTTCGGATGCGACTTTACTTAGAAATTAAAACGCTACTTGCGGCAAAGGCATAAAAATTATATGTCAGTCCGCGCAAAAACGGTGCTATAGGTCGATTATTGAATATTTCGGCTAATATTTTCCATTATTTTTTGCTTTTACGCGCCAAACATGCGTTAAATAACGTATAGCCCAACTTTTTTATTTTTGTGAGCCATACATGCATTAAATAACGTATAGCCCAACTTTTTTATTTTTACGCGCCTTGCGCGTTAAACGTGGAAAAGAGTGCCGAACTACTCCAAACGTGACGAATAAAAGATAATCAAGCAAAAATTCTTAATCGATTAAAAATCGTTTGACATTTACCGACAAAATCATATATAATAATAAGGCTTGCAAAAATAAAATATTCGACGAGCACGGAGGAATGGCTGAGTGGTCGAAGGCGCACGATTGGAAATCGTGTATACGTCATAAGCGTATCTGGGGTTCAAATCCCCATT
>CAZHGN010000066.1:1441-5076 GCA_964532155.1 uncultured Acidiphilium sp. | reverse complement strand
AAGGAGATCCCGGTATTATCACTAACGGCTGGACTTATGAAGAAAAATAACATCTTCTAAATTGTTAAATTTGCTTAGAAAAAAATGAAATTTAGGAGTGACTTTATATAAGTTGCTCCTTTTCAATTTATAGCACAGCTTATAGAGAACTTGCGCCATTTGTGTTGCAATTTCTCGGTGAGTTAGGCTTTTCTTATGCCAAAAAATAACGATGAAACGAACGCAAACGGCAGATAGTTTTGGTTTGAAAATCGGTCTTGAAGGTAAAAAAGAGTTCAAAGCGGCACTCGCATAAATAAATCAGATTTTTTTCTTTATAATTTGTTCTTTATGGGCGTCCGAAAATTTAGAAGCGTCCGAAAAAATTGATGGGTGCCCGAAATTGCATCAAAATAGGTAGTGGCACACAATAATCGACAAGTTTCGTCAGAGGCTTGTCGATTTCATTTTTCCACACTTCATTCTTCACTACACTCGGCTCCCTTCCGAAAGGGCGCTGTCACCGCAAGGCGACTGAAGGAGAATGCGCGTTGGATAAACTAACAAAACCCCGCCTATAAGTCGATTATCGGCACTTTTACAAAAAAAATTGCAGAGAATAACGGCAAAAAAAACAAAATAAACCATAAAAAAAGAGCATGCAAAATGCATACCCCTAAAAAGACACATACGATAAAACTTACTCGTTTTCAATCCTTATAATTCTTTTTTGGAAAAGGGTGTACAAAGCAAACCCTAAGGACGAAATAACGACGGTTTCGCCAACGAACACCTCGAGAGCAACGATAAAATAACTCCCCGACTCGGGTGAAACAGCCAAAATCGCAATGGGAAGGATGAGTGAATTTAACAAAATCGGAAAAAGCGAACATACGACAAAGGCTAACGATTTATTTTTTATACGCTTGTAGCAAAAGTTGGATGCAAGCCCCGCAAAAAGCGTTGCGGCGGTGCCGAGTGCTACGTCGATAACGCCCGACGGCGAGAAAAAGTTCGATATAAGACAGCCTATAGCGAGCCCGAACACGGCTTCGCCGTAAAAAAAAGCCAGAATGCAAAGACACTCGGCAATTCTGAATTGAATAGCCCCGTACGAAAACGAGGGCGTAAGCACCGTAACCACGACGTACAGCGCGGCGATTGCCGCGGCACGCGTCAGCTTGGCAGCAGATTTCATATTGAATTTACCTCGGTTTTTTTAGTAGGAAGTGTTTACCGAAAACCTTCCCGTAGCGTGTATTCTATCACACACAGCAAAAAAATGCAACAAAAAATCCCCGCACTTAGCATTTTTCGCTCTTGTAATGAGTTATTATTGCAAGTTCTTATCAACAATGCAATTTTCGGCTTTGCTTTTTGTTTTTCTTTCGTAGCGTACGAAAAAAGCGTTGACGTACTGAAAAAAATCCGTCACGCTTTAATTTGCAGTTATTCTGTTTTGTTAATTATTTCTTCCAAAATCGCCTGATCTGCGGGGCAAAATTCGTATTCGATTAATTGATTTTTCGTAACCCACTTTATATCGTTATGCTCGATTTTTTCGGGCATACCGCTTGCGATAGCGGCGTTAAAAAGTGTTAAATGCACTGTGATATCAGGATATTCGTGCGTTACTTCCATAAAAACGTCGCCGACGGCAAGCGTAATATTAAGTTCTTCTTTGCACTCGCGAATAAGGGCTTGCTCACGGCTTTCGCCCTTCTCGACCTTACCGCCGACAAACTCCCACAAAAGCGCCCTCGCCTTGTTTTTCGGTCTTTGGCAAATAAGTATCTTATCGCCGTCTTGAATAAGCGCCGCAACGACTTCCGTCATAAACACCTCTTTATCAAAATATTTTAAAAAAATCGCCGTTTCAATGTAAAAACCGCCCTATAGGTCGATTATCGAAGTATTCGCTACGAAATTTATTATCTTAAACAATGCAAAAATTATTCCCACTCGATAGTTGCCGGGGGTTTGCCTGTAATGTCGTAGACCACGCGGTTTACGCCCTTAACCTCGTTTACGATACGCGAAGATACGGTTGCCAAAATGTCGTGCGGGATATGAGACCATTCGGCGGTCATTCCGTCCACACTGTTCACCGCCCTTAGCGCAACCGTGTAGTCGTAAGTTCTTTCGTCGCCCATAACGCCGACCGAACGCATATTGGTGAGAACGGCAAAATATTGCCAAACGGTTTTATCCAAGCCCGCCCTTGCGATTTCCTCGCGGAAAATAGCGTCCGCATTTTGCAGAATCGCAACTTTTTTCGCCGTAACGGGACCGATAATCCTTATGGAAAGACCGGGTCCGGGGAAAGGCTGGCGGTTAACAATTTCCGCAGGCAAACCGAGTGCAAGACCGAGCTCGCGCACCTCGTCTTTAAACAGACTGCGAAGCGGCTCGATTATTTCTTTAAAGTCAACGACGGACGGCAAGCCGCCAACGTTGTGATGGCTTTTGATAACCGCGCTATTGCCGAAGCCGCTTTCGATAACGTCGGGATAAATAGTCCCCTGCACGAGAAAATCCACCTTACCAATCGCCTTAGCCTGTTCGCTGAACACGTCGATAAAGGTTTTGCCTATGATTTTTCTCTTTTTTTCGGGATCGCGCACGCCCTTAAGCCTTCCGAGAAAGAGTTTGCCGGCATCCGCCTTGACGAGGTTCATTCCGCGTTCTTCTTTAAAAACGCGCATGACCTGTGCCGCCTCGTCCTTGCGAAGAAGCCCGTGATCGACGAATATGCAAGTGAGGTTATCGCCGACGGCGGCGTGAACGATAGTTGCAGCAACGGCACTGTCGACTCCGCCGCTCATAGCGCAGAGCACTTTGCCGCCACCCACCTTTTGACGTATAAGTTCTATTTGTTCAGCGGCAAAATCCGTCATTTTCCAATCGCCGCGAGCGCCGCAAACGCTATATAAAAAGTTAGAAAGAATTTTATTTCCATCCACCGTATGAACGACCTCGGGGTGAAACTGAACGGCGTATATTTTGCGTTCTTTGCACGCAAAAGCCGCAATCGGGCAAGCCTCGGTAGCCGCAGTAACCTCGAATCCGTCGGGCAAACCGCTAACTTTATCGCTATGGCTCATCCAGCACACGTTTTCCTTTTTAACGCCGTCAAAAAGAACGTCGTCTGAATAATTAATGGTACTTCTGCCGTACTCTCTGAGCTTGGCATGCTCCACTTTACCGCCCAAAATATGCGCAGTCAACTGCATTCCGTAGCAAATGCCGAGCACCGGAATGCCGTATTCAAACACGCGCGCGTCGATCTTAGGCGAGTTTTCGGTAAAAACGCTCGACGGACCGCCTGTAAATATAATACCGATAGGATTTGTCGCGTTGATTTTTTCGATTACGGTCGCGGGGTTGATAAGCTCGGCGTATACGTTAAGCCCCCTCACCCGCCTTACGATTAGCTGATTGTACTGTCCGCCGAAATCGACGACGAGAACGGTTTGTCTTTCCATAAAAGCTCCTGCAAAGGTTGATGAAAACATTATATCATCATCGGCAATTTTAGTCAATTTTTTAAAACGCACAAACAAATATATAACAGCGCAAGTATACACCGGCGCAAATATTTACAACACAAATATACACCGCGCAAGTATTTATAACACAAATATACACCGCGCAAG
>CAZHGN010000066.1:0-1341 GCA_964532155.1 uncultured Acidiphilium sp. | reverse complement strand
AACACAAATATACACCGCGCAAGTATTTATAACACAAATATACACCGCGCAAGCATGGCAACGGCACAACACCTTTTACCCTAAACTACCGCCACTCGCCCAAAAAACTCAATCGCGTTCGTTTAATATATTCAAAAGTCCTTTCGCACCGCGCTCGATCTGTGAAAAAGCAATATCGAAACGGCGGCTGTACCAAGGATCGGCAATATCCTCGTCGCTTCCGTAAAAAGCGGCAAGCTTAACTATTTTTTCGCCGTTAATATCGCCCGCAATTCTTTTTGCCGCACGCACGTTTCCGTCGTCCATGCAAATAATATAATCGGCAGTCGCGCAGTCGTCATAGGTTAGCCTCGTCGCGCGGTGGTTACCGCAAAAAACTCCGTGCCTTTCAAGTTCAGCCCTCGCCGGCGGATATACGGAATTGCCGACCTCTTCGTACGAAGTCGCACGCGATTGAACGTCGAAGCAATCGCCCTTGCCGCACTTTTCGGCAAGCGCCTTAAAAACATATTCCGCCATAGGGCTGCGACAAATATTGCCGAGGCAAACGAAAATTATCTTTTTCATGCGTAACTCCTTAAACCTTTTTAACCACGTCCGTAACGATAACGACACCGTCGGAAACGTCGAAACGCACGTCGTAATTGCCGTAGCGCATTGCGTACCCTTCGCCGTCCGATTTATACGACGGACGCGGATCCTCAGCCAGACACCCCTCTACGACGACGCGATCTTCGCCGCAAAAAACGCCGAGCAGTCCGTCGGGATCGCGCACTTCCAACCGATAATCAACAAAATCATCGGCAAAGCCGCCGACCGCATCGGTATGACAATCGCAATATGGCAAATACGGCTTTATATCATACACGGGCGTGCCGTCAAGGATATCGGCACCCTCAACGACGAGATAATCGCCCTCGTCGCCGTGCTTTACGGCAACCAGCCGCACCGAAGATAATCCGATCGAATTGGGACGGAACGGCGAGCGCGTCGCAAAAACACCCATGCGCGCGTTGCCGCCAAGCCGAGGCGGTCGCACGGTAGCCGACCACTCGCCGTTCGCCTTGTGCGCTTTTGAAAAATCGAACAAAATCCATAAATGCGAAAACCCCTCTATTCCACGCAAGGCGTGCGGATCGCGGTACGCAGGCTCGAACACAATGCGCGAAAGGTTCTTAACCCGCCCGCTCTGCCGAGGTATACCGAATTTTTCCTTATAATCGTTATATACGCGCGCTATATATTCCATACTCGCCCCCAAATAACACCTTAAGTAATAAATGCTAACCAAAAAATAGTTTTAAACCGAAAATAAATGAGTTCTATAAAATAAGCCAATTA
>CAZHGN010000065.1:0-5234 GCA_964532155.1 uncultured Acidiphilium sp. | reverse complement strand
CGAAGGCTCCGCAACGTCATTAAGAACGTCCGAACCGAACATTGTTCCGAGACACCCGCATAAGTGACCGCCTGCGGAAAAACCGATTGCGGCAACCGAAGCCCCGTCAATTTTGAATTTGTCGGCATTCGAGCGGATATACGCCATTGCCATAGCCGCTTCGCGAAGCTGAGTGGGATACGCCGAACCGGGCGCAACCGAATACTTCAAGACGAACGCATCGAATCCGCGAACGAGATATTCCAACGCAACAGACTCGCCTTCCCTATCGGACACGGAAACATATCCGCCGCCGGGAATAACAAGCATTGCAGAACGCAAGCGCCCTATGCAATATTCTTCGCTATAATCGTGGCGGTATGCTTTTAAATAACCGCCCGCGGCGCCGTTACGCGCCTTGCCGAAGTAATCGTATAAATCAATTTGCTCGCAATACATATCCGTTCCTCAACGTTGCCGCTTAATTTTAACACAATCCGATTTAATATGCAAGTTTTTTTATCGCTTTTGCTTTATTTTTTATGAAAAATCTGCTACAATCTATTTACCGTTAGTTCCATCGTGTTATTTACCGCACTTTTCGGATTAGTTTATTATGACAAGCGTCTAAAACGTCGGTATAAACCTCCAAAGAAAAACACCAAGAAAAACGTCAAGAAAAAACACCTTAAGCCAATAAGGAGAACTTATGCGCTACCATATTGACAGCGGACTTATAATAGAAAAGTTTAAAACTGAAAACTTTTGCCCCCTTTGCGCAATTGAAAAAATCGTTGAAGAAGGCATTTGCCGCGAGCTGCTCGGCGACGGCTGTATGGACGACGACGTGCGCAAAAGCGTAAACGCCAAAGGTTTTTGCAGCGAGCACTTCGATATGCTTTTTTCGATGCCGTCTAAGCTCGGGCTCACCTTGCAAATGCAAACGCGTATATCGGCCGTTGCCGCACGCCTAACCGTTCCGACAAACGCACACGCCGCCAAAAAAGCGGCAAAAATTCTTTTAGCCGAGGGAAATTCGTGTATCGTTTGCGACCTCACGCGCGAAGAAATGGAAAAGTATTACAAAACAATCGCGCGGCTTTTCTTGGAAAACAAAGAATTTCGCGCCGTGCTTAACGATTGCAACGGATTTTGCAACCGTCATTTCGCAAATCTGCTAAATCATTCGTCGAGCGCCGGCAGTCAAACAAAAGGCTATCTTAGCGCGCTGTCTTCCGTGCAACAACGGCTTTTTTCAAACGATTTATCCCTTTTGCAACGCTTCGCCGCGCGCTTCGATTACCGCAACGCAGGCAAGCCTCTCGGCGACGCCGAAAACGCGCTCCCAAACATCCGCCGCGACCTCTACGGAAAACGCAAATAGTTAGACGTCTGTCAATATTTAATAAAATACAATCCAACAAAATCCATCAATATTTTATTTACGCACAGCCATAGGTATAGTGCATATTGCGCAAAATATTTCACAAGGATCTATTCCATTACACTCGGCTCCTCCGAGAGGCAAAATGGTAATAACTCTCATTGTTTATCACGAAAAAACCGCGGTATAAGTCGATTATCGGCATATTCCGCGGTTTAATTGTATCGCAAATTCAAATTACATCTGAGAAAGATTTTCGTTCAGAGCCTTTAAGAGGAGTTGAACGGCGGGGTTTTCTTCTCTTAAGTTCATCGTCGTGATAACGACGGTTTTGTTACCGACTCGCTTGTAGGAAATGACTTCTTCTCTGCCGAGGTCCAAACCGCCGTAGGCTTGCTCGCGCAAAAGCAACGGTGTAAAGCCCTCGGATACGAACGAATAAAACGCCGTATAGTCGATTCTGTCGAGGTCTTTATTATAGAAATTAGTCAAGTCGCCCTTTCTTAAAAGCCCTTTAAACGGAGGAACTTGCGGCGTTTCGAGGAAGAACACACCGCCGACTAAGAAGTGCTGAACCTTAACCTTGCACCCCTCGATTTCGTACTCGCCGAGTTCTTTCAGTTCAACGATTTCGAGGTTCTCGTCTTTTTTATAACCGATCTTATCGAACACCTCTATTTCGATTTCGTTACCGCAATCGTTTTTACCGTCTAAATACACAACCTTAACTTTAAACTTTTCTCGACCGCCGTTAACCTCGTCGATTTTAAACTTTACGGTATGCAAATAATTCGACTGCCATTCGGCGCATTTAACGTTCGTTTCGCCGCCTAAAATAGTTTCGCCGCGCGAATTTTCAACTACGTACTCGATTTTTCCGGACAAAGGCTCGATTAAATCGTTACAGAGGAAGCACTCGATTTTAGCGTCCTCGCCAACGAAGCAAGTGTATCTATCGGTTCGCAAACTGACGATCACCGGCTTTAGTGCATTGCGATAAGCAAAATACGCCGGCTTAGGCGTACGCTCGCAGTCCATAATAGTCTTCATCCAACCGGCGGGCCAAGCGTCGATAAACAAGTGAACGGCAAACGACACGTTAAGATTATCTCGTCTGAAATGCTCGGTCATAAACTTAGTTGCGTAAGCCTGATGATTACGGCTGGTTTCAACCCAATCCTCTATGCCGCCTGTCGGCTTCGGGAAAAACGCCATATAGTTGCTACCCGTTTGCGACTTTAAAATATTTTTAGGATCGAACGGTTCTTTCAGCCACTCTTTAGGATATCTACGGCGCATAAGATCCACGGTGTCCAGCCCTTCCGCGCCGAATTCGCCGCAACCGTAATACCAGTCTTTCTTTATATACTGCCAAAATCCCTTGTTCAGCTTGCCGAATTCCACGCCGTGGTTATAATACCACATTGTGTAGCAATGGTTGTCGGGCATATCCTTTGACGGAGCGTCGTAGTCGCCGTCTACCGATTTTATAACCCTTTCGGGGTTAGACATTTTAATTATGCTGATGCACGCGTCGAAAAACGCCTCGAGCTCGGGACGAGTCATATGGCGGTGCGGTTCTTCCCTGCCGTTTGCGAACGGCTCGTTGATAAAAGTATCGAGGATGCAAGACGGATGCGACCGCACGAGCCTTTCCATTTCCTCCGCTTGGCGCACTCCCTCGGCAAATTTCGTCCGTCTCATAACGCCGAACAACGGAAGGTCGGTCTGCACGAGCATGCCGAGCCTATCGCAATAATCGTAAATTTCCTCTTGCACGGGGCGCTGAGTAATGCGCAAGAAATTCATTCTGCATATTTTAGCAAGCAAGATATCGTCTATCAACTGCTTATAATCTCCGCGCATTACGTCTTGCTGCTCAAATCCCATAGTGTTTGCGCCGCGCAGCTTGATTTTTTCGCCGTTCAGATAGAACGCACCTTTGATTTCGGACGTAGTATCTTGCATAAACGTTCTAACGCCGAACGTACGCGTTCTGACTTGAACGTTATTGCCGCCGAGCCTTACCGCAATTTTATAAAGCCACGGTTCGCTCGTCGTCCATATTTTAGGATTATCTATTTTAAAGGGAATTTTAAAAATATTCTCTCTGTTTTTAATTTTAATGGTTTCGCCGACGTCGAATTTTAAATTTTCAAAGACAGTCTCTTTAAAATTTTGACCGTAAACGCCAAGTGAAATAACCGGGGTATATTCCGTGTAACCGAAATTATAAAGTTCAACCCACGCTTCGAGCGAATAATCGGGCAGAACGCGCACGAAAACATCGTTAATTATAACATCGTCGCACTCTTCGATAAATACTTTATCTAAAATACCGAAGCCGGGCGGACAATGATGCCAACCGGAATACGGATCGTCCCAACCGGGACCGGTAGCGGCATAAAGCTTATCGCCCTGAACGGACACGCCGTTGAACTGATGCTCGTTGCCAAGGTATACGAAATCGTTTTTAACTACAACTTTAAGGGTATTGATTCCGCTTTTCACACAATCGGTAATATCAAAAAAGAAGGGCGCAAAAAATCCTTCGTGTCTACCGACGAATTCACCGTTTATATATACTTCCGCAATATAATCGACAGATTTAAAACATACGCGATAACGCTTACCGTCCTTTTTATCGAGAGAAAACTCCGTTTCGTAAACCTTTTTTGCATTTCCGCAAGGTCCGCCGTAGTCGGGAATCTCGACGGTTTTTCCGCTCACGGAAAAAGTCTTAAGTTCAGTTCTGACAATGCCGCGTTCGTTTATATGGCAAAAATCCGCAAGAAAAGGCTTATGCCTTTCGAGTTCCTCACCCAAAAGCGCATAGAGTTCCTCTTTTGTGGAAATCTCGCTCGGACCAAGCAGTTTTTTATTCGACCTTTCAAGCTCGAAAAAGACTTCGTCATGCGCACACGGCTGCCTTTCGTAAACGTCTTCTCTCTTTTTGGTTTGTGTATTTGCTATTTCAATAAATTGATCCATATCTTAAATCGCGTCGTCTTATAGCCTTATTTTTCTGCGGCATTTGCCGCAAGCATTAGTTTTTGGTATTAGTTTCAAGTATTAATATTATTGTTTAATTGCAGCGATTGCATAAAATGCAATCGCTGCAACCGTAGCAGGCGTTTACCAATTAACGCCTGCTTTTGCCCTAAGCCTTAATTTTCGGCTTTTGTCTTCCAAACGGCTTTGCCATCCTGCATCGTCCAGAATTTAACGTTCCAGCCTTTTGTAGGATAGGTCGCGCCGTTGTTGGTTCCGTCCAAATAGTCGGCATAAATCCCTAACGTAGCACCGCTTACGCCGTTTGTATCGTTTTCACCTTCGCCAAACGAGCCGCTTGCCGCTCTTACTACGTTATTCTTCCATCTGTCGCCTACACCCTTAAACACAACGTTCGTTACGTACGGTACGGTATTATTAGCAAATCTAATTAACGAGTATTGCTTAGAGGACCCAAACGCGTCCGCCTCTTCGGCTATTGCGCTTACGTCGATTACCACGTTCTTTAGCGTTGCTTTGCCGTTATCAATGTTGTCAAGAATATTTGTACTCGTCCACATCGCCTTGCCGGCCTCTTTCCAACCATTGGAACCCATCATGCTGACTACGATGTTTACGTTTTCCAACTTGCCGGCTACTTCGACAATAAGTTTTCCGTTTGCGCCAATTATAAGTCCTTCAAAACTAATGTTCTTAATCACGCCGTTTTCGCCAAGTTTATAAATCAAGCCTGCATTCGTTTTATCAACATTGGAGTATATAAACAGATTCTTTACGGCATATCCGTTTCCGTCTATCGTTCCGTTAAATACGCTCGAACTATCATAGTTCGCAACTTTTGAAATTTGTTTGCCGGCAT
>CAZHGN010000064.1:0-5239 GCA_964532155.1 uncultured Acidiphilium sp. | reverse complement strand
GCTTTTTTTAACTATATTTTTATACCGCTTAGCCAATACTGCGAGAGTTATTTTACAAAATAGGCGTTGATGGATTTTACGGTGTAATCTCCGCTCGAGCCGGTGATTACGACGTCGATTTTAGGCGAGCGGATATTGCCGAAGCGGCAGTACACCTTGTGCCCTACCGTCTTGCCGACGAAAACGAGAATGCGCTTGTTTTTATACTGCGGCAAGTAGGCGTAAACCTCGAACGAGGTTATACTTTGTCCGTCGGTCAAGTCCTCACAAATCTCCACGGTGTTTACAAGGGGCACAGGCGTGATTTTGCCGAAATACGGCGTTTCGTATTCGGGATGAGTAATCGTCAAAGTGTCTTTATCCGTCCGCTCGAAAGGCTTATACTCAAGCGGCATAGAATAGTTTTCTTTAATCTTTTTGCCAAGCTCGGCAATGCGTTTTTTGTCGGCTTCGGGAATAAGCCCCTTGTCGTTAGGTCCGACGTTAATCAAAAAGTTCGAACCGCGACCGACCGACGTTTCGTACATACCCCAAAGCTCGTCCAAACTCTTAATACTGTCCTCGTTATGGTCGCAAAACCAAGCGGAGCGTAGCATGCAATCGCATTCGGAAGGCAAGAACGCCGCTTCGGAAAGACTTACGGCCTCGCTTGAAAGCATTGAAAAATCCCATTTGGAAACGACCAGCGGATTATCGAGCGAAGCGTAGCCGTCCTCGTTGCCTACCCAGCGCACGCACGGCGTCCATTCGGGATCGCAAAAAGTGGCAATTTCGGGCTGAAGCCTAAAAATTTCGCTCACGATGCGTTTTTTATCGTACTCGTGCTCCTCGGAACCGCAACCGTCGAACCACAGATAATCGATTTTACCGTAGTTCGAAAGAAGCTCAGTTATTTGGTTTATAAAATAATCGTCGTATTCGCTATCGTTTTCGAAGCGAACGGCAGCAGAACCCCATTGCGCCGGCGAATAATACAAGCCGACTTTCAAACCGTGCCGACGGCAAGCGTCGACGAACTCGCGCACTACGTCCCCCTTGCCGTTTTTCCACGGCGTTTGGGCTACGCCGTACCGAGAATACTTCGACTGCCACAGCGCAAATCCGTCGTGGTGCTTAGTCGTTAAAATAGCGTATTTCGCGCCCAACGACTTTGCCGTTTCCATCCACTGATCGCAGTTCAGATCGGTGGGATTAAATCCCTCGGCGGGCATTTCTATGCCGTCCCAATCGCGACGACCGGGGTAAAAGGAGCGTATTCCGAAGTGGAAAAACATTCCTATTTCCCAGTCCATAAAATTCAACTGTACCTTTGTAGGTATTTTTTTCATTATTGTCTCAACTATTTATCGCAAAACGCAGAATAAATCGCCGCGCGGTTATCTTTGCACTCTGCCGCTTGCGTTGCCGCCGGCTAAAGCCTCGACTTCGGCAACCGAAACCATATTATAATCGCCCTCGACCGAGTGCTTTAAGCAGCTTGCCGCAACCGCAAACTCGATCGCTTTTTGGCTATCGTAGCCGCAGAGCAGCGAATAAATAAGTCCGCCGCCGAACGAATCGCCGCCGCCTACTCTGTCCACAATGTGCATTGCGTATTTCTTGGAAAATACGGCGTTACCGCCGGTATAAAGCATTGCCGACCAATTATTGTCGTTTGCCGAAATACTCTCGCGCAGGGTAATGGCAACGCCCTTAAACCCGAATTTTTCGGTCAATTTTTGAGCGACCGAGATATATCCGTTTCTGTCGAGCTTGCCGCCGTCGATATCTGTGTTGTCGGCTTCGATGCCGAAAACGTCCTTGGCGTCCTCTTCGTTGGCAATGCAATAATCGACGTAGCCGCAAAGTTCGCCCATTACACGACCTGCCTTTTCTTTCGTCCACAGCTTTTTGCGGAAGTTAAGGTCGCAAGAAACGGTAATGCCCTTAGCCTTTGCCGCCTTGCACGCTTCGAGCGTGATTTCCGCCGCCGAATCGCTTAACGCGGGGGTAATTCCGGTAAAATGAAACCAATCGGCGCCCTCGAAAATCTCGTCCCAGTTAAAATCCGACTTATCCGCCAAGGATATTGCCGAATACGCTCTGTCGTAAATGACCTTGGACGGACGTTGGCTTGCGCCTTTTTCGCAGTAATAAATGCCGACTCTTTCGCCGCCCCGCACGATTTCGCTCGTATCAACGCCGAACTTGCGCAACGAATTAACCGCCGCCTGCCCTATTTCGTGCTTGGGCAGCTTAGTTACGAACGCCGCGTGCAAGCCGAAGTTGGCAAGACTGACGGCAACGTTAGCTTCCGCGCCGCCGAAAGTCGCCTCGTATTTCTCGCTTTGAACGAAGCGCAAATAGCCCTCGGGCGCGAGTCTTAGCATTAATTCACCGAAAGTTACTACCTTTTTCATGCTTTTTCCACCTCTTTTACGATCGCGTTGATTTGTTTGCAGTTTTCGACGATATCGCCCTTCATCATGAACGAGCCGCCGACCGCGTATATTTTTTCGAACTCTAAAAATTCCTTCAGATTGGTTAAATCCACGCCGCCCGTGGGAATGAATTTAATTTGCGGAAACGGCCCGCTAAGCGCCTTTAACGCCTTTAAACCGCCGTAAACGTTAGCCGGGAAGAACTTAATCACGGTCAAGCCGCAGTCGATCGCCGCCATAATCTCGGTAGGCGTTACGCACCCGGGGAAATAATCCGCGCCGCGCGCCTTGCAGATATCGGCAACCTCTTTAGAAAAACCGGGCGAAACGATAAACTTCGCGCCGACGTTCAGCGCTTTTTCGCACTGGTCGCCGTTGATTACGGTGCCTGCGCCGATGTTCATATCGGGAAAAAGTTTTACGCCGAGCGCAATCGCCTCCGCGGCGCACGCCGTGCGAAAGGTTATTTCGGCAGTGTTAACGCCGCCCTCGCGGAGCGCGGCAAGCGTTTTTTGCGTATCCTCGACGTTTTTTATAACGACTACGGGTATTACTTTATCCATGATTTCCCTCTTAATATTGCTTAATTTTTAAGCGGTTACGCCGCTTGGTTATATGCGCATATCAAAACGCACGCGCAAAAGCGAGCGGCACGCTCGTTTACTTGCAATTAGGTAATTTTCTTGCAATTAGGTTATATAAATGAGGTCGGTTTGTCAAGCCGAGCGCAATTATTTTGGCAATAATGCCGATTTGGTAAGTCGATTTAGCGTTTTTGCCACGCGAATTTGCGTTTTTTGAAAAAACACAAACACGAAAGCAAACTTTTCACCCGAGAATTTCGCCGTAAATACGCTTGACTATTTCTAAATGTTCGCCGTAAAAAACAGACGGCCAGTCGAGAACGTTTAAGCCGATCGTAACCGAAATGCTATTTTTGCAGTCCATAAGCACGTACATACCTGCGGCGCCGTCCCAACCGAACTCGCCGATCGGCACACCGCACGGCAGCGGTTTTTTACGCGTTCTAACGCCGAAACCGTAGCCGTAATCGTCGCCCTGAACGCAAGTAAAGGTATTGTTAAGCGAAATTTGCGAGATCTGCTCGCCGCGCATTAAGTCGACGTAATCTTTGCCAAGCACGCTGTAGCCGCCCTCGGAGCAGCCGCCGCAAGCAAGCGCGTCGGCGAACTTGGCATAGTCCTCGACGGAAGCGATCAACCCCGCGCCGCCGCTTTCGTAGCGCGACGACAGTTTCATCGTGTTAAATATATTCTCTTGCCGATAAACGCCGTTTTTAAAAACATAGCACGGCAAAATTCTATCTTCGCAAGACTTTTCGTCAAAGGTGCAGTCGCGCATGCCGAGCGGAGCGAACACGGTTTTTTTCACGTATTCGGAAAATGGCATTTTTGCCGCGACCTCTATCACGGCGCCCAAAACGTCGAGGCAAAGACCGTATAAAAAGTCAGTGCCCGGCTCGAAGGCAAGCGGCGTTTTGACGAATGCCGAAATCATCTCGCGCGTGGTGGCGTTGCCGTCGGTCGCCGCCAAAATGTCTTTTATGGGCGCAGTGTCCCTATCGTAGGTAAAACCCGCCGACATAGTGAGCAAATGCTTGATTTTGATTTTGTTTTTAGGCTGCCGAGCGTTGCCGTGCTCGTCCAAAACAAAAGCGTTAGAACATTCGGGCAAAAACTTTTCGACGTCGTCCTCGAGCGAAATAACGCCGTCTTGCAAAAGCCGCATGGCGCACGCCGCTGTAATCGGCTTGGTGCAAGAATAAGTATAAAGCAGTTCCCTGCCCGTCGGCTTGTAGCCGTAGCCGTCCGCGTAGCGATAGACCGTTTCGTGGTTTTTTTTGACGAGCACGTCGATATACGGTATTTTCTTTTCGCCGATCAGCTTTTCGCGAACGTAGTTGGTCGTTTGCGACATGGCGCTTACCCTTCGACAAACTCGATAATAGGCGTAACGTCTTCGAGCGAATGCGGGTGGTGCTTGCACTCGGGTTTTATTATGCTTTTTACTCCAATGCCGTTCATCTTTGCAAAATGCAACAGCTTACCCGAATTGCGATCGAAGGGTACGACCTCGTCCGCACCGCCGGCAACGACCATAAGCGGCACGTTACGGCTAAAAAACTCGGCTAAATTGTCAATGGGGTTGCCCTTGAAGAAAGGCAAGGTCGCTTCGCACAGCGCGTATTCCTTGAACATTTCTTTCTGCTCTATACTGTTTGCCCAAGGCCAAGTTTTAAGGTCGAGAACGGGCGCGTCCAAATATACCTTGTCGACGTATTCGGGGTAAAACAAGGCGTAGTTAAAAGCGTATAAGCCGCCGCGGCTGAACCCGAACAACACGGGGTTGGTATCGATCGAATACTTTTTGAGAAAATGCTTATGAAAATCGTGCATAAGCCGAACGGCGTCGTAACTGCCGTATTTGTCGCTAATTTCGTAATTAACACGTATATAGCCGCGCTCGACGAGAGCGACCTCCGCTTGATCGAAAGCGTATAAAAACTCCGTCTTCCAAATCCACTTTCCGTTAGGTTCGTCCGGTATGATTACGGTCGCTTTATAACCGTTGTAAAGATATTCTTCAATTTTCATAAATAGTCTCCGTTTTGTCACCACTCGCGTTTTATCCGCTTGCTTATAATTTTCTTACAGCGGCAATCGTTTTGCTTGCGAGTCGTTTTGCTTGCGACTCGTTTTGCTTACAATTATTATACGGCTTGCACGACTAATAGTCAAGTTTAAACGAAAAATAACGAAAAATTTTCGAGGTTTGCGTTTAGTTAATCCTTATCCTAA
>CAZHGN010000063.1:0-5423 GCA_964532155.1 uncultured Acidiphilium sp. | reverse complement strand
AATAAGCGAAGCTGCGTTTTTCGGTGCGTAGGTTCGCCTGCGCACTTTTTATTTTTAGGAGAATGTTATGCAAGTATTTAATGGTTTATTTTTTTGCGGAATAATTGTAGTAATTGTTTTCTTAGTAAGACGAAAGAAAAAGAAAGAACAACAAGAAAGAGAACAACGTGCAATAGAATTTGCAAAAGAACGAGAACGACAAGAAGCTTATAAGGGTAAAATGATAGTCGAGAAAAGAGAGGAATTTTCTACTAATGGGTTGCCAACATTGACAGCAGATACACTACAACTTACAAAAAATGAAGTTTGTCATTTTATCGGGGACGCTTATTTTTGTAAATTAAAACAACAAACTGTAGGTTATGAGGGCGGCAGTCGGGGTTATTCTATCAGAATAATGAAAGGCGTGAGTTATAGAATAGGCAACCATGAAGGACATTATATTAGACAAGAAACAATAGAAAAAACAGACGGTACAATTTATTTAACAAGTAAAAAAATTATATTTACGGCAATAAAAAACTCGGCAATCATAAAATATGAAGATATTGTAAATGTAAACGCTGTTGACGGGATGTTTCAAATACAAACTGATAAAAAAAGTTATTTGTTTCAAGTAGTTGATATCATTACTTTTATGGTTACGTTAGAATATATTATAAACAAACTTGAAGAGCATAGTTAAAGCTGGTGTCCATTTGGTGTCCAAAGATACAAAAAGGCAAAAAAGGGGCTACAACGAAAATACACGATATTGCAAGAAAACCTATATAAAACAAAGTAAAACGGCACGATTTCAAACATTATTAAACAGTAGGCTTATTTCTCCAAGAGATAATCGGAGCGTATATACGCAATATTCAAAACCCTTGCTCGTTCAAGGGTTTTTCTTATGCGCAAAATCGGTCGGTTTTTGGCAGAGCCTTATCGGCAAAAACGGTAAATGCGTAGAACCTTTAATAAACAAACATCGGTGCGACTTGCATAACCGACGCGACGCTCGTCGCACTAAATAAAGAACCGCTCTATGTGCCGATAATCGACCTATAGGGCGGTTTTTACGTTTTATTTTGCATATAACGGCTGCAAAAAGCAGCCTTTTTTAGTGCGGATTTTTATGCTGCAAAAAGCAGCGAATATAAAACGCTAACGAATAAAATTAGTCTTTAACGATTAGTTTCAGATATTCGCCGAGGTTGATTTCGCCGTCGGCAAGTGCTTTGAGTTTTTCGTTAAAGTTGTCGACGGTAAAGCAGGTGTGGTCTATAAGATAAGCGAAAAGGTCTTCGCCTATAAGGCTACCGGCGTAACTGCAGTTCATCTTATAATAAATACAGCCGTCGTTGTCGATGATGAAGCGCCCGTCGAGTAAGAAGGTGTTCGTTTGTCCGATTGCAACGACAAGCTCGGTCGCGTGCTCGGTGGCATCTAAAATGCACGGCGAGGAAAGCGTTATAAGTTGGCGATCGGGGTCGATGAAAAATCTAAAATAAATGGGCAAATCTTCGCCGTCGACGGCGAAGGTGATAGTCAAGTCGTCTTTATCGCTTTTATAAGTCCAATCTCTCGAATCGAGTTCGGATAAACAAATATCGAATACTTCTTCCGCTCTTGCTCTAAGTTTTTCTTGATCCATAATGCCCACCTCTTATTCAAAACTCTTTAAAAATTCTTCTATTCCGATGACGTCTTTAATAAGGAATAAAAGTTTGTCGTTATAATCGTCTATGGTCGAACAGGAAGTTCGTACCATATAGTTAATAAGTTCTTTGCCGATAATGCATTCGGCGTAGCAAGAATTGAGCTTAAACTCGATCGTGTGCGTGCAAAAGTCGAAAACGAAGTATCCGTTTATAATATTGTCGTTAATGGTGTTTACCGCAATAGACATCTCCACCGATTTATCCTGGGGTACGGTGAACTGAAGCTCGGAAGCGAGCTGTATAATCTGTAGATCGGTGTTAAGCGATATAGTCATGGGAATAAGCAAGTCGTCGCCGGCGACCGACAGGGTGACCTTTAAATCGTCTTCCGACTTGGTATATTTCCACTTAATCTCGTCGAAATATTCGCAAACGGTATTAAAAACCTTTTTACCGAACGCCACGTTTTTTACGTCTGCCATTTAAGTTTACCTCCGTTTTTTATTTAATCTCGGTTAAAGTAAATATGTGCTTTGAATAAATCGTTATAAAATAACCGTTTTATTGCCGATCGGCTTAAATAAAACCGATTTTGTTCTTTTTCTTTTCGGGGAACAAGAAGTCTTTTTCGCAAATCGCTCTGTCGAAATCGTCCTTGGTCAAAACGAGCGTTTTCGTACGTGCAAGCTGAACGCGCAGCGCCGCTTTTGCCCAAGTCCTTTCGTATAGGTTGCGCACGAAACGCGCGTTACTGAAATCTTTTGCGTTAAGAACGCTGTCGGGGATGGAATCGAAGAACGCTTTTGCGGCGGGCAAAATCTTGTCGTCGCAAGCGAAATTCTTGTTTGCCATCGCCTTAAATATATCGAACAGCTGCCCGCGCGAGAAGTTGGGAAATTCAATGGTATACGGCATACGGCTCTTCAGACCGGCGTTGCCTTCCATAAGCTTATCCATCTCGTCGGTATAACCCGCCATAATAACCAAAAGGTCGTCGCGATGGTTTTCCATTTCGGCAATCAGCGTATCGAGCGCTTCGCGGCCGTAGTCCTTAGAGTCGGTATGCGAGTTATAAAGCGAATAGGCTTCGTCGATGAATAGTACCGAGCCGTAGGCGTCGCGGCAGATTCCCGCCGTTTTAGGCGCGGTAGAACCGATATACTGTCCGCACAGATCGCGCCCTGAATATTCGTAAAAATTGCCGAGGCGAAGTAGCCCTTTTTCTTTAAGAATGCGACCGATAATACGTGCGACGGTCGTTTTACCCGTTCCGGGATTGCCTACGAAGCGCATATGTATACAGGGCGGTTCGCCGTTCGCTGTCGAGCGGGCGAACTCTATTTGGCTTATTATCTCGCGTATTTTGTTTTTAAGGTCGTCGCCGACGAGTTCGTCGAGCATTTGCATTCCGGTAACGGCGTCGGTTACGGTGCTATAGCATACCGCGGCAAAATCCCTCTTGCCGATGGTCAAATCGTTCTTTTTAAGGCGTGCGTTTTTAAGGTTTTTTTCGTAAAGAACGTCGCTTACGATCTTTTTAACCGTCTTAACGCCGTAATATCTGCCGTCGCTCTTTTCCTCGGCAACCTTGTCGAAGAAGGTGCTCCAAGCGCCGCGAGCGACCTTGAAACCGTGTTTGGCAAATTCTTTTGCCGCAAGGCTCTTCGTTTCCTCGTTGGTGAGCGGCTCGAAGGATATCGTGCGGAAACTGAACATATCGTTGAGCGATCTGTCTATTCTTAAAAGCACTTCTTTATTGACGAAGGGCACTCTGAAAATAACGAGGTTGTCTTCCATAAGCATGCCCGCTTTTGCAAGCACTTTTCTGAAATCCGCGCCGTCGAGCTGGCTCATCCATTCGCTTACGTCAAAGCAGAACGCGCGCGGTTTGCCGTGCGCCGCGGTGAGTATTTCGGCAATGGCAGCCTCGCATTTCGCAAAAGGCGCTTCGTGGTCGTTTTTGGGTATTTCTACGGGAAGTTCGTACAGCGCGTTCTTGCCGAGGTTCATAATCCCGAGTTCTTTCATGGCGGCGCAAAGCGTTTCGCACGCCGTCGTCAAACCGCAACCGTCGTCTATCGAAAAAATGTACCCGCGATTGCTCATAACGTCCATGCAACCGTTGGCTTTTAACTGCGGCGCAACGGTAACGAGTTCGTATATAAGGTCTTTAAACTCGAACCAGCCTTCGTAACCGTCAAGCGTGCTTAAAAGGTCGTTGCCGTCGGCGGTTGCCCTTCCTGCAAGCGATTCGTCTTTGCCGTCGGTTTTAGAGCCGCCGAGCAAGCTATCGTCGAATTTTTTGGCGCCGAGCAAGCTTTCGTCAAAAACCGATTTTTCGCTTTCGGGTTTAGAAGTTTCGCTGCCAACCGCCACGCTCGCTTTGAGCCTATCGAGAATGGCTTTGGTCTTGCTTTTTAAATCGGCAAGATCGGGATTTTCTTTATCGGAAGACTCGTCTGCGCTCGGTTTTTTATCGGTTTTTCCGTCGGTGCTTTCGGGCGTTTTTGTTTCCGTGGCTACGTCGCGTTTTGATAACACCGCCGCCAAGGCGGCGTCCGCCACGTTTGCAACGTCGTCGTTTTCTTCAACGAGCAAAACGTAGGCGCTCCCCTCGGGCTTTTCGTTGTAAACGCGCTCGAAAATAGACTCGATATCGCTTTTAACGCGGTCTACGGCGATTTCGGCTTCGTTTACCTCTACGGTAACGGCGGTAAGTCCGTCGCTGTTTATAACGGCTTTATCACCGTATTCGTTTTTTAAATACAGCCGTATGATTTCGGCAGGCAAGCTGTCGTCTCCACGGTGAGAGCGCACCCAGGCGCCCGACATGTTAATCGTTATTTTTTTCAAGAGTACCTCCGCTTTGCCAAAGTCGCTCGGTGTTTCGCGCCGCGCTCGCAAAGTCGCTGTTAGGTTAATAATGCGCCCTTTAACCGTAAAACGGCGCACCTATCGATTATTATACACTCGTACATTATAGTTGTCAACCTCGACTGCTTAAAATATCTTTTTTATCTTAAAAAAAACTCAAATCGCCGTCTTTATAACGAGTTGGCGGATGAAATTACCGCGCAAGCGAACGCACGCTCCGAGTGACGGTCTATATCTTCTTGTTGTTACGAGGAGCAAATGCGATGAAGTAATCCCAAGTTTATAGGCGCGGACAAACTATCGGCGCGCAAACAATAAGCTCCCTCCCGGAGGGCGCCGAGGGGAGGAGGGGAGGTAAACAATAGGTAGTTCGGCGTGTGCTAAGCGCGAAAGGGGGCGCAAACAATAAGCCTTTCTCGTAAAGAGACGAGAATAGTGTATACGGAAAAACGGCGGTTTCGATTTGGTGAAATATTGCTCCTATAATATATAATAAGGATAAAGAAAGTGGGGAAAAAGCGGCTTAGGGGTGTTTTTGAAAAAAAGACAAAAAAATAAAATGCACGCGGTAGCAATACAAAAAATGAATATTTTAAAAAAGATTATACAAAAAATGAAAACTGTGATTTTTAGTACGGCGGCGAAAGAAACAATTAAAAAAATTAAAAAAATCAAGTTTTTTCGTATTTTGCGATAAAAATTGTTGACAGAATCGAAAAATAAGTGATATAATGCGTTCATAAATCTTTTTAAAAGCTTTTTGCCGCCGTTGCAAAAATGCATAAAAATGCATAAAATATGTAATATTAATCAATTTTATTCGTTTTATGCAAAAAATGCTCAGTTTTTCGGAAAAACATACACCTAAAAATCGCGTGTTTACCGATACCGACAAAGGGGCATGGT
>CAZHGN010000062.1:2225-5553 GCA_964532155.1 uncultured Acidiphilium sp. | reverse complement strand
CCGTTTTTACCCTCTTCTGTATGTAATACTTCAAAGTTTTGCTCGTATATGCCTTCGGCGCATCCGGCCAAAACTTCTTGTATTATAGTCTTTTATTGATTATTTGTCAATAGTCCCCGCAAAAATATCCGTATAGCCGTAAATATTAACGTTGCATTACGCAAAAAACGCATACCGTTATGCAAAAAGTTCGACGTTTTTCGCATATGCGGTAAAAAAACGATTACCGACTAACACATCTTTTACGGCAATATAAAAGGTCGGAAAACCCGATCTTGAATTTTTTTAAATGAGAATTCAGCGTAAGGTATAAGCGTATTTCTTTAAAAAATAAGCGGTTTTATTAGTTACCTTATAACTATATTTGTTTCCTTCGCCAACCTATGCGTTAACTTTTCAACTTAAATCTAACCTTTAAAGCCGCCGCAATATTGGCATAAATTGATTGATTTAAAAGCAAAAAGCCCGCCTATAAGTCGATTATCGGCACTTTTACCGATAATATAAACGGCGGGAGAGCAAGCCCCGCCGTGCGCATAAAGTTTTTTGCGTATGCCAATATTTTTTAGTTCTCGCGCCCGTATAATGTCAAAAAAACGATTATACTTTTTCGAGTTCGTCGGCGAGAGCGTCTAAGCCGTTTTCCTCAAACAATTCGATAAGACCTTGATCTTCTTGCGAAGCAAGTTCGGGATTAATAGGCAAACGATAGCAGTTTACGCCGAGTGCATTCGCGGTGTTTTCTGCCGAGCCTTTACCGAAAATATAATGCTTGCCGCCGCAATCGGGGCAGACGAAATACGCCATATTTTCGACGAGGGCAAGAACCTTAACGTTCATCAACCTAGCCATATTGATAGCTTTTTCGACAACCATAGAAACAAGGTCCTGCGGCGTGGACACGATAATAATACCGTCGAGAGGCACCGACTGAAAAACGGTAAGCGGAATATCGCCGGTTCCCGGAGGCATATCGACGAACATATAATCGACCTCGTTCCAGCAAACTTGCTCGTAAAACTGCTTTATAACACCGCCGAGCACCGGACCGCGCCAAATAACGGGCGAGCCCTCGCTTTCGAGTAAGAGGTTAATACTCATAACCTCGATTCCCGTTTTGGTAATAGCGGGGAAAAGAATATTTTCGCCGCCCTCGACGCCCTGCTTCAAACCGAAGGCCTTAGGAATAGACGGCCCGGTTAAGTCCGCGTCTAAAATAGCCGTGTTATAGCCGCGTCTTTTCATCAAAACGGCGAGCATTGCCGTTACCGACGACTTACCGACGCCCCCCTTTGCGCTGAAAACGCCAATAGTCTTTTTAATTTTGCTAAGTTCGTTAGGCTTAAAATGCATATCCTCGCTTTTACGCGACGAGCAATCGGCAGAGCAACTGCCGCAATCGTGAGTACATCCTTCGCTCATGTTTTATATTCAGCTCCTAAAATTTTTAACGGCATTTTCAAAACACCGCTTTTCCTATCGCGATTATTGTACCACCTTAGCAAGAAATAATCAAGAAAAACCTTACCAGTTTTCCACTTCGTCGCGTTTTCTTTTTTTAGCCGCCTTGCTCGAAAAATATTTTTTCGCGCCGCCCTCGCCTTGTTTTTTCAAAAGACTGAAATCGTCAGAGTCCTTCGGCGGAAAGGTTCGCGACATAATCTTTTCGCGCTGTTTTTTTAGCATGCTATAATATTTGTTTTGGTACCTAAGTGCCAAAATCGGATCGCCTTCCGCCGCTAAAAACGCCGCTTTTCTAAGCGAACCGCAAGCCGCTCTTTCGCGCAAAAGTAGGGCTATAAGTTCGTTTTCGGCACTTTCGGTAAAATATTCGTTCTTTTTTGCAACCAAACCGCAACCGCCGTCTTGTGCAATCGTGCGGTAATAAAAATTGCGTATACTGCCTGCCGCTCTGCCGTTTTCGTCGGCAAACGCCTTGAAAAGATCGGTTAATCTGCCGCCGTTTTCCTTAACGCTTCGCGCACGTTCCAATAGTTCAAGCCTTTTTTTATCGTTTATTTTCTTCATAAAAAACCTCCGTCGATAATTACATTATTACCTAGCGTCGAATTTTTTAATCATAAAACGGACTAATCGCCGTATAATTTATTACAACGGACGGTATAAAACAATAATTATGCGAATTTACATCGTATCGCACGAGCGCAGTGCGCTCACGGTAAACGGCTGTTTTTTAGGCACCGTAGGCGGCAACCTGCAATATTTCGAGCATAGCGGAAATAATCTTTGCATTTCTTTTTTACCAAACGACCAAAATTTTGCGTGCGCCACCGCTTTTTTTGCAAAAATTAAAGTCGGGCTTCACGGCGATCTGCTTTCGGTGCGCTTTCACGGCGGTTATTTACTATTTCCCTCGTTTCGCCTAAAGCCTCAAAACGCGGCAAAAACCTTTTACACAAAAACTTTTGACGATAGCGACGTTCAAGTGCGAATAATATCCGATCCGTTTTATAAAATTCTCGTAACTTCCGGTGGTGAGCGCTATTTCACCTTGCTCAAATATTTTTCGCCGACCTCCAAAATCGACTGCGTTAAAAAAGACGGTTTACTGCTCGTACAAGTTAGAGACATGCACGATTACCTTTATATATTCACCGCCAAACCGCTATCGCTCGTATACGCAAGCCCCGTAAAAAGTTTCGATTTTTCAGGCGACTCACTCGTTTTGACAAAGCCCAAAAAGGGCGTAGCCGATCTAATTGCAACCGAAATCTATTCGTCGGCAGACTTTTCGCCCGTTTCAAAAAGCGTTCAACGGTTAAAAAATCCAATAAACGTGCCCGAAATTTTGCGTCCATACGCCTTTTTAGACGAAATGTCGCTATCGAGCGATTTTAAGGACTACCTTTGCGGCGATATAAAGAAAAACGCGAGGTTAATCCCCGAGTTTTTCGATAAATATTTATTCTATATTCCCTTCCTAAAAAACGACAAGCCTTACGCCGCTTTGGTATACGACGACCGAGCCGAAGTCGTTTCGTTCACGACGGCCGACGGGCTTATCTCCGACTTTTCTTTCGTTTAAACCGCCGCGCGCAATTATTTTAAACCGCCGCGCGCAATTATTTTAAACCGCCGCGCGCAATATCCAACGCAACGCCGCAAACGCCTTACGCCGAATACTCCGCGCCGCTATCGACGTTAATCCATTTGCTACCGTCGCAATAGTACGCCTCGCAGGGCATAGCAAGGTCATTTGCATTGCCCGCAAAAACGCGCTTAACGTTGACGACAATCTCGTTTTTGCCCTCGAGAAGTCGCACGGGATATCCGTCCGCTCTAAGCACGACAAGCACGTTGCCGTTTT
>CAZHGN010000062.1:0-2125 GCA_964532155.1 uncultured Acidiphilium sp. | reverse complement strand
TACCGTTTTATCTCCTTAGACGCCGAAGAACCATACGTGCCGCCTATCGCATAAATATAATTGCCGTCGCGAAACAGCGCGGCATTGGTGCCGACGTTCCACTTGACGAGCTTTGTCCATTCGTTCGTCTGCACGGCGTAAGAGTATAAATAACCGTCCGCGCCCGAAGCGACGTAAATCGTATTGCCGACGGCAACCGCGCGACCGCCGCTCAGTCCGTTACCGAACGCCACGGCTTTTTCCTCGACCAGCCCGCTATCCGTATCGTAAACCGCCACGCCGTTTTTTAAGTCGGAAGCCGAGCCGAACACGTAGATCTTACTGCCAACCGCCGCTGCCGCCACGTTATAAAAAGTTTTGGGCATGGTAACGCTGCCGTCCGAATACGAAACCGCAGTCGCAACCACGTCGGCGGTGTAAATTGTTTTTTCGGGCTTAGCGCCCTTTATCCAAAGCTTGCCTTGCGCCGACTGAGGCGGCGTAAGCGAATATTCCACGCTCAAATCCGCCCCTGCGCTAACGTTGACTTTAACCGACGAAAGCCCCGCGTATCCCTCGTCGGCAACGCACGTCACGTTGTTTTCGGTTATCTCCTTATTTTGAAGCACGGGCGTTACCGTAATATCCTCGGTAACGTATTTTTTTGCCGTTTTCAACTTAATTCCACCGCGAGAAGTTATCGTTTTATCCATTTTTCACCCCGCTATTCATTAAAGCTTTGAAGCGTATACGCGCCGCCCGACGCAATCTGCGCGGTAGCCGCTACGCGCTCGCTTGCTTGGCAAACATAAAGTCCGTCGCCGTTAACGACGTAACCGCCGCTTACCGTAAGTCCGCTAATGTTATAGGCGCAAGCGCACCAATCGCTCCAAGTCGTACCGCTTTCGGCAACGCAAGCAGTCTGCCCCACGGTAAAATAAACGAGTTGCGCGCTCGATCCGTCGTAAACGCCGAGCGCCTCAGCCGTCCATTTGCCGTTTTTGTCCACGGTTAAAACCTTGCCGACATCCGTTTCGCCGACGTCGGGCAAAGTAATACCGCCTATCGACTTAAGCACGTAATACCCCACCGCCAAACCGTCCTCGGCGGACGCACCGTCCACAAAATTTTGCAAACTCGAATAGTCGTAATCGACGGACGTTGCGGAAATGTCCGCCACAACGCAATCACAACCGCCGTCTTCGGCAATCCGCACGAAATCGCCGACTTTTAACGCCGTTGCCGAGTAACCGCCAACCGCCGTAACCGCAAGCTCCGCCGTTTGAAAACGCTTCGTTTTGGTATAACTTTCCGCCCCGTCCAAAACCTCTTCGGCAATCTCCTTAAGCTCTGCCATCTGAGCCTGCAACGCGTTTTGAATTTCGGTCAAATAGCTAATCTCGCTCGGAGTCGCTTGCGGATCGTCGGGCACCGATTCGCCTATAAAAATCGTAAACGTCTGCGTGTTCATAATGAGCTCGCCGTCCGCGCTCTCGAAAGACAATTGGCACAAAAGGTCGCCGACCGCCGCCGTTGCTTCCGCACCGAGTTGCCATTCCACGGTCAAATCGTCGTCGTTTTCTTTGGACGTTAGCGATTTTTTGCGACACTCACCCAACGCGTTTTGAGTTTTTACGTAAACGGGAACGCCCGCCAGCGATTTTCCGTTGTAGCTTTTGGGTACGACAAAGGTTATTTCGTCGGCGTTTTTATCACCGCAAAAAAATCTCGCACGCCCGATATCCACCTTTTTATCTATAATATTGACTGTCATTTTCCTCCTTTAAACCGCGCCGATCCTCCCCCCATGCGCGGCTTTATATAATCTTCCCGATTATTGTATAATCCCAAACCTTACAAAAATCAATAGATTACCGACACTTTTACACAATAAAAACAAACCGACTATCGTATTTTTTGACTTCCGAATAGAGCTTGTAACCGTTTAAAATAACATTCATAATCGCAAAAACAGCATAAATAACCATTGAAACAGCCGACTTGCAAGTATTCGACTTTTTCACTCTTCCCTTTTTCGGCTCCTTCCGTCACGGCGAAAAATCGCCGCGCTACCTCCCTCGTGGATGGAGGCTTATTGGTTACGCACCGACACCTTTTCCGCGCCCCAAACCCTCGGCTTCCTCCG
>CAZHGN010000061.1:3541-5878 GCA_964532155.1 uncultured Acidiphilium sp. | reverse complement strand
GCTGCGCGTTTAAAAAGTAATAAAAAGAAACAAAAACCGCGGTATAGGTCGATTATCGGCATATACCGCGGTTTGTAATAGAATGAGTGGCTTGCCGCGCCTTCGGCTCGTAAGGACGGCAATTACACGGTGCCAACCAATAAGCCTCCACCTTTGGGGGAGGTGGCGCGGCGTTATACGCCGCGAGGGAAGGAGTTAAGAAAAGTAAATACACTTTCAACGGCAAATATACGTTGCATAAGTAATTTACCAAGCAAAAAAGTTACGTTATGTAACGCGCATTCTCCTTCAGTCGCCTTACGGCGACAGCTCTCTCAGTGAGGGAGCCGAAATCGGAGATAATCGACTTATAGAGTGGCTTTTTAAAGCAACAAGGGGTTTGCCGCGTTTGCGGCTTAGAGAGACGGTGAAAAAAATTTTACGCGCAGACAAAATATCTGCGCGTAATACGTATTATTATTCGGGCTTTCTTGCGCCGCAATCGGGGCAAAACTTGGAGGTTATGCCCGTCTTTCCGCAAGAGCAATTCCAAGTGGCGGGCGGTGTGAATTTTCTTGCACCGCAATCGGGACAGAAATTCGACGTTATGCCTGTTTTTCCGCAAGCGGAGCAAGTCCACTTGTCCAAACCCTCGATATTAACGACGGTTATGCCGTTTTCCGCTATGGCAGTATTAACGATGCGCGTCGTTTCTTGCTCGTAATTTCCGCCTTTTGCGGTTAGAGCGTCGGCTTCGGCATTCGATTTATCTCGGTAAACGTCAACTGCAGCATGTCCTTCGAGCTTAATTCTTTCGGCTTCGCCTTTAGCTTCGATAACGACCGAATCGGAGGCTCCGCCTGCAATAATTTTAGCCGAATCGGCAAGCCCTTGAGCAGAAACTTTTGCGACGTCCGCTTCCGTTTGCGCATCTACCATGCGTATTCTTGCGTCGGCTTGTCTTCTTGCGATTTCGAGGTCGGCGTTAGAAGAAATTCTTCTCGCTTCGATTTCGGCGTCTTTAAAATCGAGGGAAGAAAGGTACTGTTTTTTCATACGGATATAGTTGGGATCGTCGTCGGGCGTTACGATATCCGTAACGTAGAATTGCCCCTCCGGAATTTGCAAGCCGAAGTCGAGCAAACCGTTGTTTACGGCACTGCGCAAAAGCCGAGCGATCTCCGCTTTCATCGTGTCGATCGTAAGCAGATTGATTGCGTTTTCGGTAACAATGCGTGCAAGCAGGGATGTAACGTTCATGGCGATCATATCGGCGAATTTTTCGCGCACGTATTCTATTCCGTAGCCCGTACCGCCTCCGTTCACTTCGCTTTGCGCAAATCCGCTCGTCGTGCCGACTAATTTGGTAATTAAAGTACGAGAATCTATCACTTCGAGATTGAACGATCCTCGTGCGCCGATCTCCACGGGGAGGTTTAGCGTGGGCTCCATTATGCGTACTTTGCTCGGCGTTCCCCACCGAATGCCCGTCTGTATCGCTTTATTTATAAAATACACTTCGCTATGTATGGCAACGTCCGAATCTTCGGGCAGTTTATAAATATCGTTCAATGCGGGAATAACGTTCTTTTCGAGCGTATAGCGCCCCGCGCCGAATAAATCGAAGGCAACGCCGTCGCGGAAAAGCAGTGCTTCTTGCGAAGCGTTTACGATAAGTTGCGAGCCGAGCGTAAAATCTTCGATCGGGTGCTTCCAAACGAACACGTCGTTAGACGTTTCCCATTTAATAACGCTTGCGTTGCCGCTCTTTTTATGCTCTTCTTGAGCCAGACGTTTTTTAACGTCGATTACGGTACCGCACAGCGTACAAGTGTGCGTTTCGGCATTCTTATTCGCCGTTTGCGGAGCCGCGCAAGAAGGGCAGGTGAAGTGAACGAGTGCGTACAAATCTTCTTCCGTGTTGAGCTTATTGTGGCACACGGGGCAAACGGCGTCTGTGCCTTTGCTCTGGTCGTACATAACGACGTTTCCGCAGTGCGGGCAAGTCTTTGTCGTCATCTTGTCCGTTTTGACGTTGATCACTCGTCCGCAAGAGCATTTAGCCGTTTTCTTTGCGAAGAACCCTGTCTGCACTTCTACGTATTTTCCGCAATCGGGGCATTGAATTACAAAACTTTTAGCCATTTGTGTTTCTCCTTACGTTTTGTTTCATATTGTTTATCGTTTTTTTTGTAAAAGCGATATAGTTTATATTTCTCTTTCTTAAGTCATCGCTACTCTTAGTTTATTATATCATCAGTGTGTTGTCCCGTCTGTACAGTAAACGGTATAAGAACCGTACGAGCTCTCAAACATGCCATATTTTTTAATGTTTAGCCATTGTTTTAGAGTTCCGGT
>CAZHGN010000061.1:0-3441 GCA_964532155.1 uncultured Acidiphilium sp. | reverse complement strand
GTTCCGGTATAATTTATGCTTGTTAATGACGTGCAATCATCGAACGCGAAATCCCCAATCGAAGTCACGCTATCGGGTATCGTTACGCTTGTTAACGATGAGCAATCTTTGAACGCCCGATCCCCAATCGAGGTCACGCCGCTACCGATTGTTACGCTTGTTAAAGACGTGCATCCTCCGAATGCACAATCTGATATTTTAGTAGCGGTAGTTATTTTGGCTTCGGTTACTAATTCGTTATTTATATATAATTTAGCTTTATCTATCTTATCAATCCAGCTATTCAAATGTATCGGACTACTGTACCAGTCATAGAATTCTATTTGTGCCCATTGGTCTATCGTACCCGTGTAATATACGCTTGTTATCGACTCGCACTCATAGAACGCATTTTCACCAATTGAAGTTATACTGGCGGGGATTGTTATACTTTTTAACGATTTGCTGAACGCTTCATCGCCGATAGCAGTAACGGGTTTTCCTTTATACGTTTCGGGAATAATAATTTTTGAATTATTCGTTTCGATTCCCGTAACTGCCCACGAATCGCCCAAGGAAGTCATTGTGCACCAATTTCGTTCATTTTTCTCAACGATTATCGGAATAACGATGACGGCAATCAAGATTAAAACTGCGGCGGCAATAGTTATTTTTCTTATTCTAATTCTTCTAAGCCTTTTCTTCCGGGCTATTTCAATTCGCCTTTCTTCTTCTCTTCTTTTTCGCGCCGCTTCTTCATTTTTTCGGCGTTCTTCTTCTTTTATTTGCCGTTCTTTTTCTTGTTTTTTCCTCTCGATTTCTCGTTTTTGTATATTTTGTGCTTGATTATTGGCTATATTTATGCAGTGTTGACGGCGGGATTCGTCCACCAACGTCAAGTACTTCATATATTCGGGGACTTGTTTGAGGGGAATATCGGATTGCACGATTAAATCTTCGTTTTTTGCCTTTACTTTAACAAGGCAGATACCCCAATATACGTCGGGATCGTTTGCGTTTACCGTAAGAATAAGGGATAAAAAATACTCGGCTTCTTCAAAAAACCCTTGCTCGATTATGCGGTATGCTAAATTAAGCAAAAATAGTTTTATTTCCGCTAATTCGCCCGAATAATATTTTAAAATTTGCTTTGCGACCGCGCAATGTTCCTTGCGGTACAGTTCTTTTGAAAATTGGCAAAGGGTATCGATAACCGTTTCGTTGGTTTGGGAAGAATATTTTAGAATTTCCTCGAACGATTTTATAAGCTCAGGGGCGCTTTTGCATTTAAACTGCATGTCGAAACGGAGCTTTAAAGCTTCGACGTTTCCTTCGTGTACTGCGAGTACGTTTTCTACTAATTCGCTCTTGAGTTTATCGTCGTTCGTTTTTTCCGCATAGGCAAGGTTATATGCTATATAAGAATCGACGTCGTTTTCGTCAAGGGTAGTGAGGAGTAGTTTAAAAACTTGATAATAATTTTTCTCAATAGCGGTATCGAAGATTTCGCTGATTTTTCGTGCTCTTCCGCGGTAATCGAAGGGCAAAATCAATTGCAATACTTTTAAACAAGTGTTTTCGTCTGAGATTGCTGCTACTGCGTAAAGATTAACGAGGATTGTTTCTGCACGAATTTTATTCGTGCAGTTGAGCATTTTTTCTATCGTGGCGTAATCTTCCGTCGTAAACGAGCGGACCTTCATGTATAAAGCCGCGTTGTTTGAACAACGATACTTTACGTATAGCTTAAGCCAAATCGCCTCGTCGTAGTTGGGGTTGTCGAACAATAAATCGTCGATAAGCTTTTCCGCGTCGTCCCATTGCTTTCCGTTTAAAAAAGTTTGCGCAAGACTTAATTTTTGTTTTTCGTCGATGCTCGTTTCGGCTATCGCGCCGCTGCCGATTTCGCGAGTTTGTAAAGATTCTTGTTTGATTTGCGAGCTTTTTTTAGAAATTTGTCCGCCTTTTATCTCTATGCGGTCAATGTGCACGGCTTGGGTTGTTTCGTCGATAACGCGTTTTATATGGCGGGTAAGCGTCGGTAAAAAGGTCATATCCGCCGCGTTTAGGCACTGGCGGTTTTTAAGAACCGTAGGTAGATCGGCAGGCGCCATATTTTTATAGACTACTACCAAGCTGTTTTTATGTTTTTCGCCTTTTTCTATTCTGGTTTTAAAGCGACTCCATTCGTTTTTTATCCATACGGAACTGAAATACTCGGCTTTTTCGCCGAATACGATCATGACTTTTGCGGTTTTTATGGCGTTGTAAATGTACGGTTCGTATTGTTCGGCGACCTTATCGCGCAAGCTTATTCTGCTGAAGAATACTTTACATCCTTCGGCTAAAAGCGCGTTATACAGATCTTGCGCGTCGATACTGTCTTGCGTGCGCTCGATGCCGTTTTCGCGATCGCTGTCCTTAAAACTGATAAAAACGTCGTATGAGGGCTCTTTGCTTGCTTTTTCAAGCCATTCGATACGTACTTTTTCGATATATTCGGCTTGCTGCTTATATCCGTCGGCAATTTCCTGCGGGGCGAGAGAAATCGCCGTTTTAACGTCTTTGTCGTCGACGAACGATTCTTCCGTGATATTGTTGCAGGTGGGAACCTTTTTGTTTTCGTTCATATCGGTTACGTAAACTATGCCTGCCAAAGATAGCGCACGCCCCCAATACGCTTCGTGGTTTTTTGGATCTTTCAGAATAATGTTTTCAAAAAGCTCCGCCGCCTTTTCGAAATCGTTGTTTCTTAATGCTTCCCAAGCATTGGCGCGTTCGACCGCGTGAACGTCGTCGGCAACGTCGACCATCCATTTGCTATGGCAATAGTCGCATACATAGTAGTTGCCTTTTCTCGTAACAGTGCCACCGCAAGTTTTGCATACAATGTTTCCCATACTCGCTTTCCGCCCTTTGTAAAATAAAAAGTGCCGCTCGCAAAGCAAACGGCACTCGATAAAAATGCGCTTTTTCGCTTTGCTGCGACACAAACTTAAACATGATACCTTATATAGCGAAGATATGTTATGTAATGCAAAAAGGCACACTTCCATCACGGAAGTATACTTCGCCCGATAAGCTATTAAGTTTGTATCGCAATTCTATTTTAGCACTTTTTGCAAAAGCCGTCAATAATTTGATTGCTTTAACGAAAAAATGGCGGTTGTTCAATTATTAATTGTAGCGTTTTTTTGGGGTGGGATGCATGCACGGTTGATATTTTCCTGTCATTACGAGAAGCGAAGCGACGAAGTAATTAGGTGTTATGTGCGAAAGAATGTCGGCTTGTAGCCAATGAGCCTCCCTCAAAGATGGAGGCTTTTTGAGATGGAGGCGAATTTGGAAGGACGGCGAAAATGTTATTGCGCTGCGCGTTTAAAAAGGGAACAAAAAGCAATAAAACGCTTGCTATAAGTCGATTATCGGTGTTTTTATTGTATAGAGTGGCAAAAGAAAAAG
>CAZHGN010000060.1:0-7061 GCA_964532155.1 uncultured Acidiphilium sp. | reverse complement strand
TGCAACGCGGTATTATTACAGCGAAAGTAATCCGTTCGAGGGAGAAAGCGCGGTAGAAGGCGGCAACTATTGGCATTATGATACCGACGGCAAAACGCCCGTTGTATGGACTAAAGATTAATTAATATAACAACATTAAAACCGCGATATATGCCGTTAATCGACCTATACCGCGGTTTTTATTGGTTTTTATTAGTTTTTTAAACGCACCGCGCGAGAAGTATCACAAAAATATAGTTTTGTTTATACGCAATATATAACTGGGTATAAAACACAGATTTTTCGATAAAACATTAATTTTATATCAAAATTACCTTTTTGGGCATAATTAATTAACGGATTGCACGTAATTCAACTATTATTGAATTTTAATTATAAGATAATAAGCAAAATGTGTTGACTATGTGAAAAATTTATGTTACAATACAGCCATAAAACAAGGAGGAAATATCCAATGAAAAGATTTTCAAAACTTATTGCTATGCTTCTCGTAATCATATCGGCTCTTAGCCTTGCCGCTTGCTCCAGCAAGTACGGCGCTTTGAAAAAAGCGTTTGAGAAAGAGGGTTATACCGAAAGCGAAAAAGTAGAAACTTGGAGCGAAACTATTAAGAGTGAACTTAAAGGCGAAGACGGCGAAATGGTTACCAACGTTCACGTTCTTACAAAAGACCGCACTGTCGTTCTCGTTCTTGAGTTTAAGGCAACCGACGATATGCTCGAATTCTATAAGGAGAGCAATACTTTCCAAGGTGCCGTTAAGGATTTAAAAGAAAACGAAGACGCTAAAGCTTTCTACAATTCTTTGGTCGAAGCCGGATACGCTAACGGAAACTGCCTCGTATTTACCCCCAATCCTTCGAAAATTAACGAGGTTACCAACATCGTTAAAGGTGCGTAATTTATCCGCTGCGGTAATAACGCTTGCATGGTAAATTGCATAGTTAAAACTTAAGTTTACGCAATTTATTTACTGCGGTGAACACGCCGAACAATTAAAACTCACACTCCCGTTTTTTACGGGAGTTATTTTTTGCGTGGATTATTACAAGATAAAACTGTTTGCCAAAAAGAAAAGCGCCGTTTTTATTCGAACAGCGCTAATTTTTATTTTTTCCGACAAAACGCAAGATAATTTTTGTCGAAATTACGGATAAAACGCAAGATAAGGTATTAAACGGCAAAGTTTTAAGGGCTTTTTTCAACGTAAGTAATCGGATTATTCACAAAGTCGGGTTTTGCAACGATAGGAGCGGTGGTACGTTGTTGCCGTTTATTATAGGGAGATCAGACGTAACGGATAAAAACTGAGTTTTTGCCCTAATAGCCTTATGAACATAATAATCGGAACGATTGATTTGTACTATATAGAACAATTTAACCATAAAGAATAATATATTTTTCGACTAAGTTTAATATAATATTTTAAGGTAAAGCTCGGAAAAATAATTGCGAAATATCGGGCTATAGGTCGATTATTATGGATTTTTGGGTTGAATTGTTAACGCTTGCGGGCGGTGTTTGCGTTTTTTTATACGGACTAAAAAAGCTGAGCCGCGAGGTCGGGGATTTGTTCGGCGGTAAATTGGGGACGTTCGTTCGCTCTGCAACTAAAACTCGGATAGGCGGAGTCGTTGCCGGCGCATTGCCTACGGCGCTGTTGCAAAGCAGCGTTGCGGTAAACGTCGTCGCGGTAACTTTAGTGGAAAAGGGGATAATAGATTTCGTCTCGTGCTGCGCCGTGATTATGGGAACAAATGTCGGCACGACGGTTACGGCGCAGCTTGTTTCGCTGTCGTCGGCGTTCGATTTCGATGTCGGGATAATAGGTTCGATTGCCCTCGTTACAGGCAGCGTGCTCGTACTTTTTTCCGGTGATGAAAGGCGTTTTCGACTGAAAAAATTAGGCGGTAGTATAATCGGACTTGGTTTTATGTTTGTCGGGCTTTCGAACTTGTCCGTTTCGGTCGAGGCGTTTTCGCGGTATGAATGGTTCGTGGGACTGTTTAAAATACGTTCGCCGCTCGTTCTTTTCTTGAACGGATTAGTCGTAACCGCCGCGCTGCAAAGCAGTTCCGCCGTGACGAGTATGATAATCTTGCTTTCGGCGTCCGGGCTGATAACGTTCGACCGTGCGGCGATGATAATTCTCGGTGCGAACGCGGGCAGTTGCGTGCCGGTATGTTTTGCCTCGACCGATATGGGCGACGAAGCGCGTAAATCGACCTTTTTTAATTTTGCTTTTAACGTTTTCGGCGCGCTTGCTTTTATTCCGCCACTGTGCCTTTTTGGCGAGAAAATCAACCTATTGCCTTACTTTTCATTCCCGAACGCGGGCAAGGCAATAGCCGATTTCCATACTTTTTTTAACGTAATAACGACGGTAGTCGTTCTCCCCGTATTAAAGCCTTTTTGCGCCTTTGTCGAGCGCGTTTTTAACCTTATAAACAGCCGCGAAAAGCCTAAAAAGTCGCACGCTAAAACAAGCGGTGAAAGGTTCCGGAATACAATGTCTAAAAAGGTGACGAAAAATCGCTAAACGGCAAACAAAACGATTGACATACTTTTTTAGCTATAGTATAATTACCAAAAAATGTTAGGTGGCTAACAATATGCATGACGACGACGTTCTTCAATCGAAGACATTGGGCTTGCTTTTAAGGAAAATACACATAGGAATTAGGCGGCGGTTGGACTGTTCTGCCGGCAGGCATCAGCTTGACAACTCCACGGGTACTCACGGTTACATTATCAAATACCTAAAGACGAGGGACGGCGAGGACGTCTTTCAGCGCGATATCGAAAAGCGTTTTTCGATGAGGCGCAGTACCGCTTCGAGTATTTTGTCGCTTATGGAGCGAAACGGTATGATAGTTCGCGTTTCCGTTCCGCAGGACGCACGCCTTAAAAAACTTGTATTGACAGATAAAGCGCGGCAGTACGTAAGTACGTTCGACGAAGAGCGCAACGCTTTGGAGCAAACGCTCGGGCAGGGTTTTTCGGAAGAAGAACTTAAGACGTTGAACGGATTGCTTTGTCGAGTCGCCGAAAATCTCGACCGCGAGAACGACTGCTAATGGCGGTCTATAGGTCGGTTAACGCACTTTTATACGAATAAAATTTTTATTATAGGAAGAAAATATGTCATTTTGTTTAACTAATTTGGCAGGAAGCGAGGCGCGCGGTTTTGCCGAAACGATGATCGTTATAGCCCTCGTAATCGTCCTCATAGTGGCGGCTGTGATAATATTGGCGCAGTTCCTGAAAAAAACGGTTATCGGCAAGCTTGCGTCTTGCGTGCGGCAGTACAAAACGCCCGCAATTCTAACGCCGTTGTTTATGGTCGGCGAGGTTATTTTCGAGCTCGTCGTGCCGATGCTTATGTCTAAAACGGTGCTCGAATATCTTACCGAACTAAGCAATCCGACGTCGGCTACTTGGACTCTTACGGTGCTCGATATTAAGATCTGCGAGTTGTCTACGGCGACTCCCGATTTCGGCTACTTGGTCGTTTGCGGACTCGTGCTTTTCGGTTGCGGCTTGCTATCCTTTGCGTTCGGAACGCTTTCGGGCGTGTTCTGCGCCAAAGCGGCGGCGGGTTTTGCCGGCAATTTGCGCCGCGATCTTTATTATAGCGTTCAAGACTTTTCGTTTTCAAATATAGACAAGTTTTCGTCATCCAGTCTCGTTACGAGATTGACGACAGACGTTACCAACGTGCAAAACGCCTTTATGACCATTATAAGAATGGGTGTAAGAGCGCCGCTTATGATGGTTTGTTCGTTTACCTTTTCGCTAAACGCGTTTGCTTCTATCGGACCGGAGCAGTTCAATTCGATGACTACGATTTACGCAATCGTCGTACCGCTCTTAATTGTGGGATTGGGAACGATAATGGCGGTTGCCATGCCTATGTTTAACCGCATTTTTAAACGTTACGACGCTCTTAACGAATCCGTTCAAGAAAACGTCAAGGGAATGCGCGTAGTTAAGGCGTACGTTCGCGAGGACTATGAAAAAAAGAAATTCGGCAAGGCGTCCGAGCAGGTTCGCAAAGACTTCACTAAAGCCGAATCCATTCTTGCGTTCAACTCGCCGATAATGATGTTTGCTATGTACGTTACTCAAATAGCGATCTTTATGATTTGCGGCAAGTTCGGCATAATAGACGGTCACGCCGAAATCATAAGCAAACTGCAAATGCTCGTTTCCTATTCGATGTCCGCGCTTATGAGCTTTATGATGCTTTCCATGGTGTTCGTAATGATAACTATGGCTTACGCATCCGCAAAGCGTATTTGCGAGGTGTTGGATGAAAAGAGCGACATAGTCAATCCCGAAAACCCCGTTTTCGAGGTCAAGGACGGTTCGATCGATTTCGACTCGGTCAGCTTTAAATATAGCCAAACCGCAGACGAATACGCGCTTTCCAATATCGATCTTCATATTGCTTCGGGCGAAACGGTCGGCATTATAGGAAGTACCGGTTCGTCTAAAACGTCGCTGGTAAACCTCATTCCCCGCCTTTACGATGCGACGCGCGGCGCTGTCAAGGTGGGCGGCGTGAACGTTAAAGATTACGACCTAAAAACGCTTAGGGATAACGTTTCCGTCGTTTTGCAAAAGAACTTGCTGTTTTCAGGCACTATAGCCGAAAATATACGCTGGGGCGATAAGAACGCACCCGACGAAGAGGTGGAGCGCGTTTGTAAACTTGCTCAAGCCGACGAATTTATACGTTCGTTCCCCGACGGCTACAACAGCAGAATAGAGCAGGGCGGAACGAACGTTTCCGGCGGTCAAAAGCAGCGTTTGTGTATTGCGCGCGCCCTTCTTAAAAAGCCTGCGATACTCATTCTCGACGACTCGACGTCGGCTGTCGATACGCGCACCGACGCACTTATAAGAAAAGCGTTCGCGGAAGAAATTCCCGATACGACCAAGATCATAATAGCCCAACGCGTAGCATCCGTTCAGGACGCCGATAAGATTATCGTAATGGACGGTGGCAGAATAAGCGGCATGGGCACGCACGAGCAGTTGCTTGCCGAAAACGCCATATACCGTGAAGTGTACGAAACGCAGAACGGAATGGGTAAAGGGGGTGAAAACTAATGCCGGGACCGGGATTTAAGGGGCCGAAGCCTAAGGTTTCCAAGGGCGTGCTCCCCAGACTTTTAAAACAGTTGTTCAAAACATATAAATGGCAGCTTGCCATCGTCGCCGTTTGCGTTGCGATTTCGGCAGTAGGTTCTGCCGCTGCAGGTATTTTCCTTAAGAATATTACGACAACCATAACGAACCAAGATTATCAGGCTTTCTTAAAGGTTGTCACGGTAGTCGTAGCGGTCGTTTTTTCGGCGGTAATAGCCAACCTTGTAAGAGCGCTATTAATGGCAAGGGTTACTCAGGGCTTTTTACGAGATACTCGTAACGCCTTGTTTAATCGAATGCAAAATCTGCCCATTAAGTTTTTCGATACGCATACTCACGGCGATATAATGAGCGTTTACACGAACGACGTAGACGCCCTTCGCCAACTCGTTTCCGAAAGCCTTATTTCTATCGTTCAAACGAGCATAACGCTTACCGTTCTCGTCGTTACGATGTTATTATACAGCATTTGGCTTACTCTCGTCGTTGCCGTATTCGTCGTATTTATGTCGATTATCGTGAAAAAAGTAGGCGGCAATTCGGCAAAATATTTCGTGCGCCAACAGCAGTCGCTCGGTAAGTGCGAGGGCTTTGTTGAAGAGAGCATGCACGGTCAAAAGGTAATTAAGGTATTCACGCACGAGGAAGAGTCGGCAAAACAGTTCGACGCGGTAAACGCGGAACTTGTTAACGACGCTACGAAGGCGCATACTTTCGCCAACGTTTTGGGCCCGATGATGAACAACCTCGGACATCTTCTGTACGTAGTGCTTGCAATAGTGGGCACGGTGCTTGCCGTAGTCAATCTCCCTTCTTGGATGAAAACCTTTTCGCTTGGCGGAACGGTGCTCGACCTTTCCGTAATCGTCGCGTTCTTGCCGATGAGCAGGAACTTCACTCAAAGCGTTTCCAACGTAACTCAGCAAATAAATTCGGTGTTTATCGGTCTTGCCGGCGCCGAGCGTATTTTTGAAATAATAGACTCCACGCCCGAGCGCGACGACGGCTACGTTACCTTGGTTAACGCCAAGATCGACGAAAACGGAGTGATTACCGAAAGTCAAGAGCGTACCGGCGTATGGGCTTGGAAACATCCGCATAAGGCGGACGGTACGGTTACTTTTACCGAACTTAAGGGCGATATCGTGTTTGACGACGTGGATTTCGGTTATAGCGAGGATAAAATCGTATTGCATAACGTTTCGCTTTACGCGCGACCGGGGCAAAAGGTGGCGTTCGTCGGCGCAACCGGTGCAGGGAAAACTACGATAACCAATCTTATAAACAGATTTTACGATATTGCCGACGGCAAAATCCGTTACGACGGCATTAATATCAATAAGATAAAAAAGGACGACCTCCGTCGTTCGCTCGGTATCGTTTTGCAAGATACTAACTTGTTTACGGGGACCGTCATGGATAATATTCGCTACGGCAGGCTTGACGCGACCGACGACGAATGTATCGCGGCGGCAAAGCTCGCCAACGCGCACGATTTCATTACGCGCTTGCCCGAGGGCTATAACACTATGCTCACCGCTGACGGCGCAAACCTTTCGCAAGGGCAAAGACAGCTTTTGTCCATCGCAAGAGCGGCTGTCGCCGACGCGCCCGTTATGATAATGGACGAGGCTACGTCATCAATCGATACGCGTACCGAACTCCTCGTTCAGCAGGGCACGGATAGACTTATGGAAGGGCGCACGGTGTTTATTATCGCACACAGACTTTCCACCGTTCAAAACTCCGACGTCATTATGGTTCTCGATCACGGCGTTATAATAGAGCGCGGCTCGCACGACGACCTTATCGCTCAGCACGGCAAATATTACCAACTTTATACCGGCGCATTCGAACTCGAATAAAGCAAGATTTAGTGCTTTAATATAGGCTTAAATTGCGCTACG
>CAZHGN010000059.1:0-7633 GCA_964532155.1 uncultured Acidiphilium sp. | reverse complement strand
GTTCTCCGCGTAAAATTCACTCAGCCTGCTTAAGCGTAGTTAATCGGTCTTAAGTATTCGTTTGGCGAAACACACTTTTTAACAAAGCCGTGTTTCGCCAAAACAAATAAAAAAGATATCGCTTGTTTTCTTGATTTTTCGCATATCTTAATATATAATGAACTAAGCGTTTTGCCCTCGGCACTAACGCTACCTCACTTTCAACCAACTTGCTTTCGACCAACCAAAAAGCCTCCATCTTTGAGGGAGGTGGCTCGGCGAAACCTCGCCGAGACGGAAGGAGTCGAACATAGGCAATTACTACCGCAACGGTATATATTAAGTGCGCAAGCAATTAGCAAAAAAGTTACTTTTTTCAACGCGCATTCTCCTTCAGTCGCCTTACGGCGACAGCTCCCTCCCGGAGGGAACCGAGTATATTGATGCGCAAAAAACCTCGCGCTACGGTTAACGGCAACGCGATAAAAAAACAAAAGCATAGGAGAGACATCTATGGAAAAGCTGCAGTACATAAAGGACTTTGAGTCCTTGGGAATGGGATTATTCGTTCATTTCGGACTTTATAGCATGGTAGGCAAGGGGGAGTGGTATTTACACCTCGATTCTAAAGCCGATCCTAAGAAGTACGAAAAACTTGCCGAGCGTTTTAACCCGAGCAAAAATTGGGCGAAGAATCTCGTTAAGACCGCGAAGAGCGCCGGTGCGAAGTATATTACCATTACTACGCGCCACCACGACGGATTTTCGTTGTACGACGCGTGCGGTTTGTCCGATTACGACAGTATGCATGCGGCTTGCCATCGCGATCTTATACGCGAATTTGTAGACGCGTGCAGAGAGGGCGGAATCGTTCCTTTCTTCTATCACACGCTGCTCGATTGGAAACATCCCGATTATAACACCGACTTCCCCGCTTACCTCGAATATTTAAGGGAGAGCGTGGCTGTTCTTTGCAAAAATTACGGAAAAATCGGCGGACTTTGGTTCGACGGTATGTGGGATAAACCCAATGCCGATTGGGAGCTGGACGCTCTTTATGCGACCATTCGTCGGTATCAGCCCGAAGCTATGATCATCAACAACTCGGGAATGGGCGCGCTCGGCGCGGTATGTCACCCCGAGGTGGACAGCGTTACGTTCGAGCGCGGCAAACCCGCCGCATTCGAGAGTACGGACAAGCTTCGTGCAGGCGAAATGTGCCAAATACTCAACGATCACTGGGGGTATGCGAAAGACGACGTTAATTACAAGCCGCTCGCAAGCATAATCGAGGATCTCGTCGATTGCCGCCGCTTTAATTGCAATTTCTTGCTTAACATCGGACCTATGGGCAACGGCAGCGTTCGCCCCATAGACGCTTGCATGCTCGCGGAAGTCGGCAAGTGGGTAAAGGCTAACAAGTCCTTTATTTACGGTGCACATTCTTCAGACGTTACCGCCGAAAACGCCGACATGTTGACCGACGGCACGTATTATTATGCCGCGATCAGAACGGCTGTCGAGGGCGATCCCAACGTCGTCAAAAACGAAGAAAGCTCACATATCACGATCAACGCGCCCGTCAAAAAGGCGTGCTGGCTCGACACCGGCGAAAGAATTAAAGTTAAAAACAATTCGTTCGAGGCTAAACCCTTCGAGTACGGAAAGAGCCTTGCCGTTCGTATCGCTCGCATAGAACTTAAATAATTTACGCTTTAACAGAGCGCCTTTGGCGCTACTTGACAAGCTCGCTTTCGACCAACTTGCTTTCAACCGACTTGCAAGCATACGAAGGAATTTTCGGCGCACGGTATACTTAAAAAAACAACGATGAAAATAGCATTTTTAGGCGATAGCATAACCGAGGGGTACTGTGCGGAGCCTCGGAGCGAGCGTTATTCCACACGGCTTTGTCGCGGTATTTCGGCGACCGAGCTGAATTACGGGATAAGTGCTACTCGCATTGCTCGGCAAAAAAAGATGCTCTTCGGTTTTGCCGAAGACGACTGCTTTATAGACCGAGCCGATGTTATGCCGCCTGCGGACTTTGTGTTTATGTTCGGCGGAACGAACGATTATGGGCACGGCGACGCCGAATTCGGCTCGGATTCAAGCACGGACGAATACACTTTTTTAGGTGCGCTTAACTCTTTGACCGATATTTTAATTTCTAAATACGGCAAAGAAAAACTATGTTATATTTTGCCTTTGCCGCGCTTTAACGAGGACAAGCCCTCGGATAGCAGATGTGTGGCGGGGCTTCCGCTTAGCGCATACCGTGAGGCAATACGAAAAAAAGCCGAGAGCGTCGGTATCGACGTTCTCGACCTATCAAACGTTTTTTATTTTCCGTCGTCAGACGGTGGCGACAAGCTTTTTGCCGACGGCTTGCACCCGAATAATTTCGGGCACGGCGTAATTGCGGACGGGCTGGAAAAATATTTAAAATTACGCGGAATAGTTTAGGCTTTTGCGAAAAGTCGGCGTTTTATTCCGCTGTAGAGTCGCTTTCGTTTTTGCGGTTCGTCGCTTGCAAGTAGTTTTGGCGGTAGGCCGTAGGAGTCATTCGGAATTGATTGCGGAATGAACGGAAGAAGTATTCGTACTCCTTAAAGCCCGACATAAACGCGATGTTTTTCAGCGAGTAGTCGGACGAAACGAGTAGCGAAGCGGCATAGTCGAGCCTTAGGCGGCGAACGTATGCGGCAACCGTGATTTGCTCGTACGCTTTAAAAACGCGGCATAGGTGCGAGTGCGATATATACTGCTCGCGGCAAAGCGATTCGACCGAAAAATCGGGATCGAGAAAACGCATTTTAATGCTCGCTTTAAGCCGTTCTATCGTCTCGTCTTGCCTATTTCTACCACTGCCCTGCGGAATAGTGACGGACGCAACGAGCAGCCAGAAAACGGAAATAGCCATTGCGTATGGGATTTGCTCGCGGTTGAAGCAGTTTACCGCAAGTTCGAGGAACTTGTACGGTTCGCCGGACGTGGTTATGGGCGAACTGCTCGAAAAGCCTGCCGAGCGAACGTAGTTCACGGCGCTTTCGCCGCGGAATTCGATAAATATATACTGCCACGGATCTTTTTCGTCGGGATAATAGCTAAAGAGCGTTTCGTCGTCGACGTAAAAGACTTGATTTTCGCCCACTTCGTACCGTGTGCCGTTCACAATGAGCGTGCCTTTGCCGGATATTACGAAGTGCAGCGTGTGGAAATCCTGCCTTCGCGGCCGCACGATCGGCTTGACGTGTCGAAAATCGTGATAACCGAGAATTTTTATTGCCGGATCGGTCGTATCGTTCCAAGGAAATACGCGGAATTCTTCCGGCCTTTCGAATAAAAGCTTTTCTTTCATACGGATATTATATAGCAAAATCGGCGTTAAGTCAACTTGACGACGAAAAAATATAGGAATACGGCGGAATCCTCCGCTTATTATACGAACAGCTCTTAATTGGAGGAGTTAATTATGATTTACAAGAAAGATTTTTCAGATTTAAAGGTTAATATGGGCGTAGTCGGGCTCGGTCAACGCGGCGCTATGCTTATAAGAACCATTCTCGCTTGCGAAGAAAGTGAAATCGTTGCCGTTTGCGACGTGTACGAGGACAGAGTCGCCGACGCGCAAAAAGTAGTATCCGAAAAAAGAGGTAACACGCCTAAGGCGTATTCGTCGTATACAGAACTTTTAAAGGACGAGAACGTGGACGCGGTCTTAATCAGCGCGGCTTGGGAAGCGCACGTGGATATCGCCGTCGCTTGTATGGAAGCGGGCAAGATCGTTGCGTTAGAGGTCGGCGGCGCTTATTGTATCGACGACTGCTGGAGACTGGTCGACGCTTACGAGCGCACTAAAACGCCCATTATGTTTATGGAAAACTGCTGCTGGGATAGCTTTGAAATGCTCGCGACTTCGCTTTGCCGTAACGGCGCGTTCGGGGAAATCGTTCACTGCCACGGCGCGTACAGCCACGACCTCCGCGACGAGATCTTAGGCGGCAACGTGAACAGGCATTACCGTTTGAAAAACTATATAGAAAGAAACTGCGAAAACTATCCTACGCACGAGCTCGGACCTATTGCGAAAATTCTCGATATAAACAGAGGTAACCAATTCGTTAGTCTCGTTTCCGTCGCAAGCAAGGCGGCGGGGCTCGAGGCGTTTGCGCAAACGGACAAAAACCCCGATAAATCGCTCGTCGGTCAGCATTTTAAGCAAGGCGATATAGTAAACACTATCATTACTTGCGAAAACGGCGAGACCATTACGCTTACGCTCGACACCACGCTCCCCAAATATTATTCGCGTGAGCTTACCGTTCGCGGTACCAAGGGTATGTGTAATCAAGAAAACAACCTTGTCTATTTCGACGACGTACACTGCCCGCACGAGTTCTGGGAACCGAGAAAGTTTATCGTAAAATACAGCGACAACGCCGACAAATATTCCGATTATCAGGTCGCCGAGTGGCGCGATATTTCCGAAAAGGAAAAAACGCTCGGTCACGGCGGAATGGACTACCTTATGTTTAAGGCGTTCTTTAAGACCATAAAAGAGGGCAGACCGTTCGCGCTCGACGTTTACGACGCGGCAAGCTGGATGGTCGTAACCGCACTTTCGGAAAAATCTATAGCCGAGGGCGGTTCGGTTCAGCAATTCCCCGACTTCACGCGCGGCGAGTGGAAAACCAGACAGAGATTGGACGTAACCGATTTCCCCGACCTCGGAACGGAAGGGCTTAAGGGCAAGGAACCCGTATACGTGGAACCGGCTCCCGAAAAGACAGAAGATAAAAAAGACGAAGAATAATTACCGCGTTTTGCGGCGAATAATTTTAAGGGCAGACTTAGTTCTGCCCTTGACTATAGATTTTTTTGTGTTTTTTTTGCAAATTGATTTTGAAAATCGATTTATATGTTTTTGCGCTTGTAATTTTATATATAATCTGTTATGATTAACGTGCGATCACGACAAGGAGTTAAAAATGGATAGAAAAGAATACACCGCATATTGCAGAAAAATAGCCGCCGAGGGCTGTGTGCTTTTGGAAAACGACGGAGCGTTGCCTCTTAAGCCGACCGATAAAGTTGCGATTTTCGGGCGTGAACAGTTCGAATACGTGAAAAGCGGAAGCGGTTCGGGCGGTAGGGTAAACGCGCCTTATACGACCGACCTTAATGCGTCTGTTTCGGGCAGAGTAATCGTCGATAAAGCGGTCGAGGATTTTTATAAAGATTATATTAAGAATAATCCGTACGATCCCGGCGACGGCTGGAAAGTTCCGCCCGTTCAAAAACAACCGATGTTGGAAGAGGCTTTCGTTCGCGACGCGGCGGCGCGTTGCGATAAAGCGGTAATTGCGATCTCGCGCGTGTGCGGCGAGAGTTTCGATATGCAAAACGTTCGCGGTGATTTTCTGCTCACCGAGGAAGAGGAGCGTACGATAGAATTTGTAACGCGCTATTTTAAAAAGACTATAGTCGTTCTTAACAGCGGTAACGTTATTAATCTTACCGTTTTCAGAAAGTATAAAATAAACGGCTTGCTCTTGTGTTGGCAGGGCGGGCAGGAAGGCGGCGCGGCGCTTGCGGACGTGCTTGTCGGAGCGGTCGCTCCGTCGGGTAAACTGCCGATGACCATCGCCGAGCCTGAGGCTTACGGCCATATTCCCTTCGGCGATAGCGCGCGTAATATCCACTTCGAGGATATTTTCGTAGGGTATAGGTATTTCCTTACCTTTGCGCTCGACAAAATCGTTTATCCTTTCGGGTTCGGTTTGGGGTATACTACCTTTAAAATTGAAACGCGCTCGTTTGCGGTAAGCGGCGGCAGCGCAAAACTGTCGGTATACGTCGAAAATATCGGGGATTATAAGGGCAGAGAGGTTGTCGAGGTGTATTTTTCCGCGCCTCAGGGCAAGCTCGGCAAAGCCGCAAAAGAGCTTATTGCGTATAAAAAGACTAAAGAATTGTTGCCCGGCGAGGGGCAGACGGTCGAAATATCGTTTGAGCTTAACGAAATGTCGGCGTTCGACGATAAAAACGCATGCGGCTTCGGGCATTCGTTCGTTATGGAAAAGGGCGATTATGCGATTTTTGTCGGCAACGACTGCTTGCATAACGAAAAGGTCGGCGTTTACACGCTCGATAACGATATTTTAATTAAAAAAGCGAGCGACGCGCTTCATCCGAGACAAAGTTTTACTCGCCTTACCGCATTCGGCACGGAACGCGTCGACGGATACGAGTGCGATTATCCGACCGAAGAGGTGGCGGCTGTCGCTTATACCGGCGATCGCGGTCTTACGCTTAAAAACGTCGCCGACGGCGTTTGTTCTATGGACGAGTTTATAGGGCAGTTTACCGTTGAACAACTTTTCACCGTTATAAGAGGGGAAGGCTGGGGCAGTCGCAAAACCAAGGTTATAGGTACGGCGGCGGTAATGGGCGGCAAGACCGAGCCGTTTGCCGAGCACGGCGTGCCGGTCGTTACTCTTTGCGACGGACCTGCCGGACCGTCTATGTACGACCCCGATCGTATGGACGAATGTAAGGATATCGTAACGACGTGTATTCCGTCGGGCACGCTGCTTGCGTCCACTTGGGACGAAGAGGGGCTCGAGCCTATTTTCAGAGGATTTTCCGACGAAATGAAAGAGTACGGCGTTGATATTATTTTGGGGCCGGGTGTTAATATTCACCGCCATCCGTTCGGCGGCAGAAACTTTGAATATTTTTCAGAGGATCCGCGCCTTGCAGGCAATTTTAACGCCGCCGTCTGCGGATATTTTTGGGATAACGACGTCATCTGCACGCCTAAGCACTTCGCCGTGAACAGTCAAGAACACGAGCGCACTAGCGAGGACGAAATATTGAGTGAACGCGCCCTGCGCGAAATCTACCTCAAGGTGTTCGAACTTGCCGTTCGCACGGGCAAAGTGCAGACGATAATGACTTCTTATAACCGAGTCAACGGCGTTTCGACTTGCGCAAGCGTAGGACTTACCGACGTGATTTTGCGCCGCGAATGGGGGTTCGACGGCTTGGTCATGAGCGATTGGGGTGCAAGAGCGGATAAGTTCTCCAACGGAATGCACGACTCTCGTTATATTGCGGAAATGATTAAGGCGCAAAACGATATATATATGGGCGGCAACGACTCTACTTGCACCGATAACGATCTTGCCGAAGAGTATGCTAACGGCTCGCTGTCGCTCGGAATGCTTCAGCGCTCCGCCCGCCGCGTTCTCGAATGCATAATTAAGTCGCAAACGTTTAAAGCCCTTTGATGATAAAGAATATAACTGTGGCAAGGGTATATTTTATCGTGGCGGCAGGCGTATAATCGTAGTTGTGCAATATAAAACTACTGCGGTTGGAGTTAAACAGCTGTACAAAAAAAACGAAAACTAAATTCAAAGCCGATAGAACGTGCCGTGGCGCCTTTTATCGGCTTTTGGTTATTGTGCGTTATAGTGTAAATTATTTAAAAGTCAACGGAGTTCGCCGTTATTCTTATCGAAAAGTCGATGTAAATATATTATAATACGGTTCTACAATAAACGTTGGTGTTTTCTTCACACCCCAAAATTTATTATCGAACGCAAAAAAACTGTCGCGACCGTTTGGCTGCGACAGTTTTTGAATT
>CAZHGN010000058.1:0-7763 GCA_964532155.1 uncultured Acidiphilium sp. | reverse complement strand
CCTTTCAGCGGCACGCTGTCATTTCGTTTTGCGTGACTTTTTCCATAAATGTCTCCTTAAAACAAAAAAATGCAAGTCCGAACCAACCGGACCTACACTTTCTCGCTGCTCGTTGATGCAACTATTTTAGCAAATCGAAATTATTTTTTTAAGCAAAAAAACACGATAGCGGATAAAATTCACCCCAAAAAAACAAGCAAAAGTTACGGCACGCAAACCGACTGCGCCTCGTAAGCCGCACCGTTTAAAGCGGCTTTTTTGCGTTAATCCGCATTGCAAGAGCATAAACGGCAGTGCACAAAACTGCAAAAGCGGTACAACAAGTCAACGTCGTAAAAACGTTAGTCCAGCCGCCGTTGTCGGCGATAACGCCCAACAAATACGAGCTAATCGTACTGCCCACGTAGCAACAGCCGTTAAGCAGCCCCGCCGTGCGCCCCGAGTTAAAATATTGCCTTAAATACAGCGGCGACATGCTCGTTACGACGTTATTGATGCCCGACATCAACAGATAAACGATGCCGAAAACCAAGAGAAGCACGATGTAATTTAGCCCGTTCACGAGGGTAATCGGCAAAATCACGGCGGCGGTGGCGAAAAGCGCACCTGAAAGCACGACGAAATCTTTTATTTTATTATTGATAAACACCGCGACGGTTGCTCCAAAAATACCGACGACGGGAAGAACGAGCGTCATTGCGATGGACAAGCTGTCATCGAAACCGTACTGCTCTTTTAAAATCGACGGAACCCACGTGCTTAAACCGTCCTTGATGAAGTTGTCTATCACGGCGAACAGACCGAGCACGATAAAGATAAAGAGGGCAGTTTTGCGACCGTTTGAAACGGATACCGAACTTTGTTCCTTTTTTTCGGCAACGTCGTCCGTTTTTTCGGGCTCTACGGCAAGTTTATCGTAGGCAAGAAACCAAACGACGGCGGCGCAAGCCAAAATAGCGAACCCGATTCCGAACGAAAAACGGAAAAGTCCGAACTTGTTTAAAAGCGCGCTGGCGCCGTAAGTTATAAAAGTGCCGGTCGCGGTGGACGTACTCATAACCAAAACGGAAGTTTTCAGCTTTTCGTTTTCCAAATACTGCCCGAGAATACGTATAAGCGACGGCCAAGTAACCGATTGCGCAAAGCCGTTAATAAGCCACAGATATTTGATATATTTTAAATCCGGCAAGAAAAAAACGGTTAGATTTATGAGTGCGGAGACCAAAAACGCTGCAGGTAAGACGATTTTGTAATTATATTTAGAACAAAACACGCCGTTTATTATCTGCCCCGCGCCGTACGCAAAAAAGAAAAAGGTGGTAACCAAGCCTGCGTCGGAATGGCTAACGCCGTAATGCGACATAATCGAATTTATGTTGGAATTGTAACCGTATCTGCCGAGGTAGTTTGCGACGTACACGCCCCAGCAAAGAAAAATCAAAATAAGTTGTCTGCGCGAATCGGCGCCCCTATGCGAAACGCCCTTTTTTAAAGTATCCATAATCACCCGCATAAAAAACGGACCTCTGCTAAACGTCGCAGAGATCCGCCGTTTTTACTAATTGTTAGCCTTCTTTTTTTACAAGTTCGCCGTTCTTAGCGTAAAAGTTAGGATTGCTTTCGGAAACGACTATTACCAATTTTTCCGAGCAAGAGGCAAACACGCCTTCACCTACCGTTTCGAGCTTAACCGCAATTTCGACGCGCTCGAGATTAATACAACTTGCAAACGCATACTTGCCGAGTTCGGTTACCGGGCGAGGAATTTCGACCGAAGTCATTCCGCAACCTTGGAAAGCGTTAGCGCATATTTTCTTAAGCGTTTTGGGAAGATCGAGATCGGTGAGAGCCGAGCACTCGTAAAATGCGCCTGCGCCTATTTCCGTGCAACCGACGGACGTAGTCGAATAAAAGAAGACTTTCTTCAATTCCGCACACTGCGCAAAAGCCGTTTTGCCGATAGTTTTTACCGACGACGGTACGAGAAGTTCCTTAAAAGAGGCGTTCTTAAAACCGTTTTCCGCAACGGCGGTAACGGGCAAGCCCTCGTGCGATTCGGGCAAGGCTAACCTTTCGGGCAAACTTTCCGCTTCGGCGTTTAAAGCAACCGAATAGCCGACGGTATCGCCGTTCTCTTCGTCCGTAAGCGCGGTAAAGGTAAAATAACCGTCGTCGGACGGCGTGTAAGGCTTACTCTCGAGCTCCGCACACCCCAACGCGTTCACCGCAAAAACGGCTAAAAACAATATGGAAATGGTTTTAAATAGTTTTTTCATACCTGTCTCCCGTCGGAATTCAGTAATATAACGCAAGGCACGCACGCATGCGCGCACTTTATTTAAAAGTTATCATGTGTTATTATACGCCTATGGGCGCTTCGTGTCAACGGTTTTTAAAAAAAATTACGCGCTTCCACGCATTTTTCACCTTAAATCGTACGATTTTTAGCAAATTATCCGAGATCCACTCTCGCGCACGCATTAAGCGTCAGATCGGCAAAATCCCCTGCAACGTACCTCAAGTACCCCTCGGCGGCAATCATGGCAGCGTTGTCGGTGCACATTTTTTTAGGCGGAAATGCGGCTATAAGTCCGTTATCGGCACATTCGCGAGATAACGCCTCGCGCAAATAACCGTTTGCAACCACTCCGCCGCCGGCTGTAATCACCTTTAAACCGCGTTCCTTCGCCGCCCTTATCGCCTTTTTTACCATGACGTCGACCGCGGCGTGTTGGAACGAGCAAGCGACGTCGGCTTTGCTATACGGCGTTCCCGTCTGCTCCTTATTATGCACGTAATTTATGACTGCCGTTTTAAGCCCGCTGTACGAAAAATCGTAACATTCCTTACCTTTGAGCATTGCCGGAAGGTCTACGCAAGGCGTTCCTTCCTTAGCCAATCTTTCTATATTAGGCCCGCCCGGGTAATTAAGCCCCAAAACTCTGGCAACCTTGTCGAACGCCTCGCCCGCGGCGTCGTCGAGCGTTTCGCCGAGCACCTCGTACTTGCCGTAATCGGCAACCTCGATAACCGCAGTATGCCCTCCGCTTGCAAGCAAACTGATAAACGGCGGCTTGATAGACGGCTCGGCAAGATAAATCGCCGCAAGGTGCCCCCTGATATGGCTGACCGGGATAAGCGGTACGCCGAGAGCGAAAGATAACGCCTTTGCGTACGATACCCCGACGAGCAACGCGCCGAGCAAGCCCGCGCCGTAAGTTACGGCAACCGCGTCGATATCGGCAAGCGACTTGCCCGAATTTTTCAACGCGCGCTCCACAACGACGGATATAGCCGCGGTATGCGCGCGCGACGCTATTTCGGGAACAACGCCGCCGAACCTTATATGCTCGGTCATAGAACTTTCTATTTCGGACGATAAAAGATTGTTACGCCCCTCCAAAACGGCGCAAGCCGTTTCGTCGCAAGAAGATTCGATCGCCAATATAACGGGATTATCCTTTATTCCTCGAGCCTTAACTCTTTCCGAATAACTAAGCATACGCTACTTCCCGTTAGGATTTTTTAAGATAATCGATGATAAACGCATCGATTTCGCCGTTCATAACGGCTTCTATATTACCCGTTTCGCAACCGGTACGGTGGTCCTTGACCATCGTGTACGGACAGAAAACGTACGAGCGAATTTGGCTGCCCCATTCGATCTTTTTCATTTCTCCCTTAATGGAAGCCGCCTCTTCGAGTCTTTCGCTTTCGCGCTTTTCGATGAGCTTACTCATCAACATTTTCATCGCTTGCTCTCTGTTCTGAACCTGACTTCGCTCGTTTTGGCAAGCAACGATTATTCCGGTGGGCAAGTGGGTAATTCTAATTGCCGATTCGGTCTTGTTTACGTGCTGACCGCCGGCTCCGCTCGAACGATAGGTGTCTACCTTAAGTTCTTCGGGGCGAATGACTATTTCGTCGCTGTTATCGATTTCGGGCATTACTTCGACCGAAGAAAAAGACGTGTGTCTGCGCGAGTTGGCGTCGAACGGCGAAATACGCACCAAGCGGTGAACGCCCTTTTCGGCTTTTAAATAACCGTACGCGTTGTCTCCCTCGATTTTGAAAGTAACGCTTTTAATCCCCGCCTCGTCGCCGTCCACTCTGTCGAGTTCGGTGAGCTTGTAACCGTGTTTTTCGGAATAGCAAATATACATTCTGTAAAGCATTTCCGTCCAGTCGCACGCTTCCGTACCGCCCGCCCCCGAGTGCAACGTCATAATCGCGTTCAGTGCGTCGTACTTTCCGCGAAGCAAGGTCTGAAGCCTTAAATCCTCGATATCTTTTTCGGCTTTGGCAAGATTTTCTTCTATTTCAGCCGCGTAACTCTCGTCGTTTTCCTCCGCGACGAGTTCCAAAAGAGTTTCCACGTCGTCCACGGCAAGCGTAGTCGCGTCGAATACGGCAAGTCTGTTTTTAACGTGAGTCAGCTTGCGCGAAATTTGAGTCGACCGCTCGAGATCTCCCCATACCTCGGGCAATTCGAGCTGTGCTTCGAGTTCTTTTTGCTCGATTCTTAAATTGTCGACGTCAAAGAGAGTACCCTGCCTCTTTCAGGGTGTCTCGGAGTTGACGAATCTTTTGCGTGTATAAATCGATTCTGATCATAACTATCTCCTAACTATAAAAAAATACGGCGACGAAGCCAAACGCCGAATAGCGCCGCCTCGCCGAAAATGCGCGCTTGCTTTTTAAACGGCAAGCTTAAATTTCGTTCTTTCCTATTATATATACCAAAAACCTTTTTGTCAATTTAATTTAGCCCGATTTTAAAAGCGGCTTTAAAAGCAGCATATAAAAACCTTTAAAAGCGTGAATACAAAAAAACGTAGCGCCCAAAACACCGACCGAAAGAACGAAAAAATACGCCCTAAGATCGCGTTAATCGACCTATAGGCGCATTTATTGACATTTATTATTTAAATCGTAACGCAGAACAGCGCGCTCTTTTTTTCGTTGACGAGCTTGGAAACCGTCTTTTTAAGCTTTTCCCTAAACGCCGTTTTCATACCGCCCGCTTTATCGTAAATCTCGTCGCTCACGAAACTGTAAAGGGGGCGACCGAATAAATCGACTTGCATTATACCGCGAGGATCTTCTTCATATTGCTTTTTGAGCCCTTCGACATAAGCCGCACACTGCGATTCTCTGCCAACCACCGAATTAACCTCGGCGCCGATTTCCACCTTGACAATATGCAGCGAGGGTGCAACCGCTTTAATGCGAACGCCGTAAGCACCGCCGTTTTTAACCATTTCGGGCTCGGCAAGGTCGATTTCGTCCTCGCTCGGCGGAACGATTCCGTATCCCGTTTGCTCGGCTTCGTGCAGAGCGCCTTTGATTTTTTCGTATGCGCGCTTTGCTTTTTTAGCCGATATCACGTATTTAAGCAGAGCGAACTTTTCAAAAATCTCCTCTTCGGCGGCATCCGATAAAGCTCCGTAAAAACATTTTTCGTCGGGCTCGACGTAATATTTAATGCGCCCTTCGCCCAAATCGAGTTCGGAAGAAACGGTCAAAACAAACTCGCAATCTTCGAGCGCTTTTTCTATAAGTTTATAATCCCCCATCCGAGAAACGGCGGCAATGTTACCGCGAATTCCGTCTAAAAGTGAGGCTATAAGTCGATTATCTTCATCTAACGCACGCATCCACTGCGGCATTTCCACGCACGCCGTACGCACCGGGAATTCGAGCAAGACTCCGCCGAGCAGTTCGTCGATATCCTCGGCGGTAAGCTTTTCGGCGTTTTTAACCAAAACGCGAGCGCCGTATTTTTCTTCGATTTTTTTAGCGAGCGACGTGGATTTTTCGGCTTCGGGCTCGGCAACGTTTAACAGCACGATAAACGGCTTGCCGATTTCTTTAAGCTCGTTTATCACACGCTCTTCCGCCTCGGCGTACGCCGCGCGTTCGATATCGGTAAAACTGCCGTCGGTCGTAACGACGACGGCTATCGTCGAATGCTCTTTGACCACCTTTTCCGTTCCGAGCTCGGCGGCTTCTTCAAACGGCATGGGCTCGTCTTTCCAAGGCGTTTTAACCAATCGCGCCTTGCCGTCCTCTTCGAGCCCGATCGAGCCCTTTACGGTGTAACCTACACAATCGATAAGGCGGACTCTTGCCCTGCCGCCTCCCGAGATTTTTACCGTAACCGCCTCTCCGGGTACGAATTTCGGCTCGGTCGTCATAATAGTTTTTCCCGCGCCCGACTGCGGCATTTCGTCTATTGCCACAGCTTTTTTATTCTTGCCGATTATGTTCGGTATAACTGAAAGCTGCATAAACTTGGAAACAAAAGTCGACTTTCCCGTGCGAACGGGGCCGACCACGCCGACGTACACGTCGCCGCCCGTTCTTTTTTCGATATCCTTATAAATATCGTATTTATCCATAATTTCCTCCAAGGTTCTTCGTGTTTTTAATATATGAAAGAAATCATTCGGATATGCAATAATTCTCTTTTTTACCGACTCGTACCGCCAACTCACGCCGTTTTTATTTGCCTTCGTTATAAGTAAAGCGCATTTTCCGCTTTAATAAAACCTTAAACGGCAACCGAAAAAACTTTTTAAGCCGAGTTTAAAAAATACCGAAAAACGCTTGACGAAAAAGCGTAAAGGATATATCATATAATTGCAAATCGGGCGTATAGTCCGAACCAAACGGGGTGCTTTGCGGCTAAAGCCGCACGGCTGAGATTATACCCATCGTACCGCGCCGCGGTAATTCACGGGCGGGAAAAGTATTTTTTCGGCACCCTTATTTTATGAGGTGTCTTTTTTATGTCGTTTTTTCACTTTTTTTCGCTATGCGCGGAATTTTCAGAAGAAAATACCGCCATCGTCGCAACCGTTTTAAGCATTGTTCTGTGCGTTTGCATTATCGCGCTCGCCGCTCTTCTCGTGAAAAAGCCAAGCTTAAATTCCGCCGATATAGTTTACGGCGGCGTAGCGACGGCGCTTGCGTTCGTACTGTCTTTTATCAAGTTTTCGCCGGTGCAATACGGCGGCTCGATCACTCTTGCTTCAATGGTTCCCCTCGTAATATACGCATACTTCTTCGGCTTTGCAAAGGGGCTTATCGTCGGAATAGTTTACGGATTATTGCAGTTCGTGCAAGATCCGTATATATTGACTCCCATAACGTTCGTGCTCGACTATCTGCTTGCTTTCGCCGCAGTCGCGCTCGCCGCGTTGCCTAAAAAATTTATTAAAAACGAATGCGGAGCGCTGTGCTTAGGCGCAACTTTTACTTATGCGTTGAGATTTTTATTCCACTTCGTTTCGGGAATAGTATATTTTAGCATGGGTGCCGTTTGGGCGGATATCACAGCCGAAAGCGCCGTCGTTTACTCGCTAATTTATCAAATAGTATATCTTTTACCCGATTTTGCATTCTGCGTAGCCGCACTTTTCGCGCTAAGCAAGCTCGGCGTAACAAAGCGCCTTGCTCCGCATAAAAAATAGCGCGACTCCCTCCGCATAAAAGGCAAACTATAAGAAGAAGATCTTTTGCCGCTAAAGTAAAATCTTCGCAAAGCCGTTGGCTTTGCCCTAAAAGCAAGAAAAAACCTTTTTTATTAATTCGTAAAAAACAAAAACGAAAAAAAGAGGTTTTTTTCTTGACATTCTTTTTTGAATATTATATTATATAAAGGCTGTAAGTAATTTCTTGCATCGCTGATATGGCTCAGTCGGTAGAGCGCATCCTTGGTAAGGATGAGGTCACCGGTTCAATTCCGGTTATCAGCTCCA
>CAZHGN010000057.1:4461-7830 GCA_964532155.1 uncultured Acidiphilium sp. | reverse complement strand
ATAATACAAGAAGTTTTTACGGCAAAGCGAATAGCTTTGCGAAGATTTTGCCGAAAGGCAAAAGATTTACTTCTTGTAGTCTTGAGGGGAATTCTTTTCCGAGGAGGTACAAATGCGCATAGAACGGCTAAAAATCGAACTTGCGGAGCGTATTGCGCCCGTATACCTCGTCGTTGGGGACGACGCTTATTTTCGCGAGCTTGCCGTAAAAACAATTACGAAAAAATGCGTTACCGCCCCCGACTTAAATTTTGCTTCGTACGACGGCAAAGCCGCGCTTGCCGACCAAAACGGATTGGTGATGGCGGCTTCGCAGTACCCGTTCATGAGCGAAAAGCGAATGATTGTCGTCAGGGATTTTTATCCGTCGGCGAAAGATCTTAAGGGCACGCCGTTAGACAGTTACTTGAAAGCGCCGTCCGACACCACGGTTTTCGTAATAGTCAACGCCGAAGCGAGCGACTCTCTCAAAAGGTACGACTCGGTTACCGTCGTCGACTGCGGAAAGGCGGACGAGGGCGTTTTGACTAAGTATATTTCCGTAACGCTAAAGCGCGAAAATCTTATAATAACGCTTGCCAACGCTCGGCTTATTTGTGAGCTGTGCCGTATGGATATGACTCGAATAAGCGGCGAGGTAGAAAAGCTTGCGGCTTATTGCCACGGCGAAGCGGAGGTTACCGAAAAGGACATCCGCGCGCTCGTTTGCGTGGAGCAAGAATACCAGCTGTACGAGCTTGCCGAAAAGGTCGCGCGGCGGCGGCACGACGAGGCGTATGCGATAGTTTCGGACATGCAGTCGAAAAGCAACGATTCGTCGCGGTTGTTTTCGTCCTTGTATAATTATTTCAGGCGGCTGTTTTTTTGTGCCACTTCCGAAAAAAGCGACGCCGCGCTCGGTGCGCTTTTGGGCGTGAAGGAATACGCAATAAAAAAATCGCGCGAGCAAGCCGGCAGGTTTTCGCCCAAGCGGCTAAAGCAGATCGTCGATATTTTTTCCAAGTACGACGGCGAGTTTAAAAGCGGCGGCGTTACCGTGGACGCGGCGTTATCCGTTTGCCTTGCCGCTATTATGGAATAGGTCGCAAGAATAAGAAACAGATCGCGCGATGGCGGCAGAATAAGTCGGTAAATAGCGCATAAGATATCGCATAAGACAGAAAAGTTTATAAAAACGCTTTATTTTTTTTCGATCGTATAGTATAATAAAAGAAACGGCATACTTGCTTGCAAGGGTTGCAGTTTCTCCGGATTATACGCCGTAAGCGATAAAACGCAAGGTTTTGCGGCAAAAATGCAAAATTTTGCGGTAAAACGCAAGGTTTTGTCGGGTTTTGCTTCAGCGGCAAAAGGCTTCGCGGCGCGGTATAATGCGGTAGTATAGTAAAACAAGAAAAGGGTAACTACGTAATGAAAGGTTTTTTTGAAAGGATTTCGGCATTTTTCAGCAGTCCCGATCCCGTTTGCGCGGTCGAGTTCGTTTTGATTGCCGTAACCTTCTTTTTATCGCTTAACTTTTTAAGAAAGAACAACGCCAAGCTCATCGTTTGGGTTTTCGTGCTGTATGCGCTCGTCGTATCCGCTTTGGTTTTCTTTTCGGACGCGCCCGCGTACGTGGAACTGTTCTTGCTTGCAGTCTTCGTCCTTGCGATCGTCGTAATGTTCGCAACCGAGATTAAGCGCACCGTGTGGGAACGCTCGAGCAAAACGCTCGACGTCAAGCATTCCGACCACGACTCCGACGGCGACGACGCAAAAAGTTGCATAAACGAAATAATCAAAGCCGTGCAGAGCATGTCCAAAAACAACGTCGGCGCGATTATTATTTTGGCAAACTCAAACATACCGTCGGGTATTTTGGATACCGGTATTTCGGTCAATTCGCAGATTTCGTCCGAACTTATCGAAAGTATTTTCTTCCCCAAAACGCCCTTGCACGACGGTGCAATGATAATTAACGACACGCGCATTCAGGCGGCGGGCTGTTTCTTGCCCTTATCGCAAGAGATTAATTTGCCCAAAGAGCTCGGTACTCGCCATCGCGCGGGCATAGGCATTACCGAAACGATAAACGTAACGTCTATAATCGTATCCGAAGAAACTGGCGTTATTTCGGTTGCGCACGGCGGCAAACTCAAACGCTACGCCGATACCGAGATGCTCAGAAACACTCTCAGAAACTTTTATTGGAAAGAAAAATTCAATTAAGGAGACCGTATATGAAAAAGAACGATTATAAAAAAGGCTCCGGCTTTTTATCCGCTTTGCCCTATGCGCTTCTCGCAATAGTGCTTGCCGCGGTCGCCGTCATTGCAATGCATGCGTAAATATCAACGCAACGAAAAACGCCTTGTCGGTCAGACGAGGCGTTTAAAATATATTTAATTAGTCGGTCAGACGAGGCGTTTAAAATATATTTAATTATAAGTAGGCGGCAGTCGGGGTAGGTCAGCGGTATTTTCTGAGCAGACCTTTAACCTTGGCAATAATGCTCGCTTGCTCCACGATAATGTCCGACATGGTTTGGTTTTCGGGGTGCAAAATAATCTTGCCGTCGCGGCGGAAAAAGCGTTTTACCGTTGCCGAATCGTCGATAAGAGCGACGACGATATCGCCGTTGTTCGCCGTTTCTGTCTTTTCGCAAATTATTTTATCGCCGTTTAAAATGCCCGCCTCGATCATGCTTTCGCCCTTTACTTGGAGCAAAAAGCAAGTGCCGCTCCCGACGAACTCGGGCGGCAGGGGATAGTACCCTTCGAGATTTTCGACCGCGAGTATCGGTTGCCCTGCGGTTACCGTGCCGACGAGGGGCAGAGTGACGAATTCGGGCGCGTCGTTAAAACTAATGGCCCTGTTTTTGTTCGCGTTGCGCGTTATTACGCCGCGCTCCTCGAGCTTGTCGAGATAATAATGCACCGTCGCCGTCGATTTAATATTGAGTGCGCGGCATATTTCGCGAACGGAGGGCGGAAAGCCGTTTTCGCTTTGATAATTGCGAATGTATTCTGCAACCGAAAGCAATTTTTCGTCGATTTTACCCATTTGCGACCTCACGGATAGTTCTTCTAGCAAGATTATAACATAAACGAACGAAAAATGCAAACATTTGTTCAATATTTTTTAAAAAAATCGCCGACTCGGCGAAAAGAGGAATAATATGAAAAGAGAAAAACTCGGCGAAGGAAAGTGCGTTTTGTACGACCGCGACTGCATAGGTTGCGGCGAATGCGAATTTTGCGACCTCGATCCGCTTAAAATTTGCGACAACTGCGGCAAGTGCCTCGAAATAGAAGACTGCGCCTCGATTAAAATCGACGCCGTTTACGGCGGTTACGAGCCCGACGACTGCGACTGCGGTTGTGACCACGA
>CAZHGN010000057.1:0-4361 GCA_964532155.1 uncultured Acidiphilium sp. | reverse complement strand
ACGCCGTTTACGGCGGTTACGAGCCCGACGACTGCGACTGCGGTTGTGACCACGACCACGACCATGACGACTGCGACTGCGGTTGCCGTTCGGGCGATAAAAAAATTAAACACTAAAAGATGAAAGGTGCGATAATCGACTTATAGCGCGATTTTTCGCATATAAATATTATGGCGTAGGGCGTATTATGGAAGAAAAAAAGATACTCGACAACATATCCGCCGTATCCGACCTCGTTAGGCTGTCGGACGACGATTTGCGCGCTTTGTGCGGTGAAATCAGAGCGGATATCATATCTACCGTGGAAAAAAACGGGGGGCATTTATCGTCGGCGCTGGGCGCCGTCGAGGCTATCGTCGCTCTTTGTTCGGTTTACGATTTTTCCGTGGATAAGATTTTCTTTGACGTCGGGCATCAATCGTATGCGTTCAAACTGCTGACCGTCGGGCGCGAACGTTTTTCGAAAATGCGGACGGAGGGCGGGCCGAGCGGTTTTTGCGGCGACGATAAAACTGCCGCCGACGGTTTTATAGGCGGTCATGCCGGCAATTCGCTTGCGGCGGCGTGCGGTTACGCCTTTGCGCGCGACCTCAAGGGGGGCGACGAATGCGTCGTCGTGTTCGTGGGCGACGCCTCGCTGTTTAACGGCGAAAATTTAGAAGCGCTTTTTGCCGAAGCGAAAAAGCCGCAAAACTTCCTCGTGGTGTTCAACGATAACGGAATGAGTATTTCCGAAAATCGCAACGGCGCATATCGTTTTTTCTCTAAACTCGCGCTCAGAAAAAGTTATGGCAGAACGAAAAAGTTTTTGCACAAAATACTCGGTAATCGACTTATAGCCCGCAGTTTGAAGCGTTTGAAGTCTAATTTCAAGCATTCCGTTTCTCCTGCGACCGTGCTCGATCAAGTCGGGCTTAAATATTTCGGCGTATTCGACGGGCACGATATAAAGGGTTTAAGATCGGCGCTCGGCGAAATTAGGGCAAGGAAAAAGCCCGCCTTTTTGCATATTCGCACGCAAAAGGGAAAGGGGCATAGCCAAGCCGAAAACGATCCCGAGTGCTATCACGGAATAGGCAAGGGCTTAACTACGAGCCAAAACGATTTTTCGGCGGTCGTGTCGGACTATCTTATCGAACTTGCCGAAACGGACGAAAAGCTCGTCGCGCTGACCGCCGGCATGAAAACGGGCACCGGGCTTGCGGAGTTCGCCAAGGCTTATCCCGAGCGGTTTGTCGACGCGGGCATATGCGAAGAGTACGCCGTAACTTGCGCCGCGGGCATGGCGTATAACGGCTTGCATCCGGTGGCGTGCATTTATTCCACGTTTATGCAACGCGCTTTCGATCAGCTTGTGACCGACGTGTGCATGCAAGGTCTTGCGGTTACGTTCTTGCTCGACCGCGCAGGGTTCGTCGGCTCGGACGGCAAAACTCATAACGGCGTAATGGACTTGTCCTATTTGCGTAGCGTGCCCGGTCTTACCGTGCTTGCCCCTAAGGACGTCGCAGAGTTTAAGCGCATGCTTTTTTACGCAGTCGGTTGCGGCTCGCCGGTTGCCATACGCTATCCCAACGGAAAAAATCCGACCTTTTCGTCCGAAGCCTTAGCGAAAGATTTTACTCGCCCCGGCGAATGGGAAATTTTAAAGTCGGGCGACCGCGCGGTAGTTTTTGCCGTGGGGCCGCGTTGCTTGCGCTTGGCGTTAGCCGCCGCGGAGTCGTTTTCAGATAGCGTCGCCGTCGTCAACGCGCGCTCTATAAAGCCGCTCGACGAGCAGACTTTACTCGCCTTTATGCATTTGCCCGCCGTCGTTTTAGAAGAAAACGTCGCTTGCGGCGGTTTCGGCGAGGGCGTTTGCGCCTATTACGCCTCGCTCGGCAAGCCTTGCCCGACCGTTGTTCTCGGCTCGGGCGACCGCTATTTGTCGCACTCTTCCGTCGAAGGTCAGCTTTCTTCGTGCGGCTTGACCAAGGACGGCTTAACCGAAACGCTCGCTAAACTTTTGTCAATCGACAATTGAAGCACGTCGGGTTAATCCCTCTTTCAACGAGAAGCAAGCCGTCGATAAGAGGGTTAGGCGTTAAAAAAACAAAAATCAAAGCGCGGTTTTACCGAAGATTTTCGGCGAATCCGCGCTTTTACAGTGTGCCCGGCGTGTCTATATCGAGCGCAATCTATCGTGTTTGAATACTTTATCAAAATGCGGCAACGCTATATGGCAATTATGGGTAAAATTCAAAGTTGATTATTTGCTAGGCTATCGTTTCTATAGAACAAAATTACGTTCATTTAAAGCCCCAAATCTATAGATCTTATGTTGTTCTTCTGGAATATTTCAGCTTTTAGCTTTTGTGGAATTATTATCTTAGTACAAAACTCTCTATTTTCAAGCATCGGATCTGCTATGTTGTGCAATTCTATCCTAAATGTATAATCAGTCCAAGCGTCAAATAAAAATTTATAATCAATATACTCTTTTTTATTATCAACAAATGTATAATATTTCGAACCAAAATAATATAATGCACCTTCTTGCTTTTTTATCCTTTCTATGCCGAAATCATTGTTTTCAAAGTTAACCATAAAACCTTTATTTAAAAATGTCTTTAGTTCAGCATTAACATCATCCAAAAGTAAACTACGCCCAGTCCTTTTAAATTCATTAATTATTTTCGGTTGGCTTGAAATAAATCGCGCAAATTCCCAGTTAGTAATATCACTATCTTGATTAATCGACATATAATATACCGCATAATTTGTAAACCAAGTTGGTAAATGATATGCGCATTCCAAAATATAAATTGCTCCATCTTTCAAATAACTTTTATCAAGTGGATTGCAAGCAAAATATAAAGCAACTTTGTAATTGCATGAAAAATCAAGGCACCTGGTTTTTTTACCATAATGCTGAGCAACAGCTAATTGTATTGGATTATTATCAAAATCACAAATATTTAACGAATCAATTATTTCACTAGTTTCGTTGCAAAAATCACCTCTCAATGCCCCAGGAATTAGTCTCCAAGATTGATCAGCTTGTCCTCTAAAAAAGTATCTATGCAGTTCTCTAGATGACAAATAAGGCACTTCTATACTAGTAATATCGTTTATTAAACTAATTAATTCATCGTATGAATTAATTGTAACAGTTTTCATACATACTCCATTTTTTATAGTATATCTTTAGCTAAAAGCATTTTTGATACTACTATTTTAAATTTTACATACAATAAAATCTTGTGCTTTTATACTAGATCCCTGATTGAAATTTGTTTTCAATAAAATCAATTTCCTCTTTTGTTAAACCATATTTATTATACAATTGCATATCAATTTCATCAAGTGAAACACTCCAATCAATATCGGAATTGTGTGAATAATCTTGTGCAGGAATGATTTCACCTATTGTGGATCTTCGATTTGGCTCTTGCAAAACTAATCCGGCAAAAAACTTCGTGCGAATATACTTTAAGAAATTATCACACTCTTCCTTGTTTTTTGTCATAAATAGCGACATTCTACTTCTTCCAAATGCAGAATTAGGCTGCAACACTTCCACCAATTCACCCATTCTTTTTATTACATTATCGATTGTCGGATCTCCGGTAGTAATTGACTTTTTAGGATATGCGGAGCTCATGACGACCTTATAGCAGTCGAAGAATTCTTGACCGCTCGGTATATTTTGTTTGTCTGTCCAAAATAGCTTTGCTCGTCCAGCTGATCCCGACTTGTCGTTTGTTAATAATTGAATTGGGTTTTGCCAATCGTGTGAATTGAAAGATACTTTTTGCGGATTTATTTCGACAAAGTTGGATTCTATGCCAAAAATTCCTTTTTTAATATCTTTAACAAATTTTTTACCATCAAGTTTTTTATTTATTTCTATAAACAAAGGATTTGGTGTAATTGAATCGGCTTCGGATAAAGTTACAATTACTTTCTTATCCGCATAAACCCTATTCATAAATTCAAAGCTGTCTTGTGGTTTATTGCAGCGCAAGACAATCGATATACCAGCAGACAAATTTGCGCTTGTGCCAAAAATCGGATCGGGTTCTTTGTCTTTTCTATACCAAGCACGTTTATCTGTAGTGCCTTCATACGCACTGATAGAAATGGTATGCCCATCGTGCAAAATCGCATCGCCAAGACCGTTTAACCTATCTGGTGAGTCAAACCAACCGCCAAAAGGATATATTAAGCAAGTATATTTTCCAACTTTATCTGCTACAAATTGAAAATGCTGATATATCCAAGTTGTATTGCTTTGAGTTTGATTAAAAGTTTTTCCAACCTCAAGTTGATACGGCGGGTTGCCGACAACAGCGTCAAATTTCATTCTATCGCCTCCGATA
>CAZHGN010000056.1:0-8212 GCA_964532155.1 uncultured Acidiphilium sp. | reverse complement strand
CTTTGGCAAAAGTGCCGAGCCGATCTTTGGCAAAAACGCCGCGGATGTAAATAGTCGATTATTCCTCGTCGGGGTAGCCGTCGGGGTTTTTCATTTGCCAATTCAACTGGTCGCGGCACATGTCCTCGAGAGTTTTTTCGGCGGTGAAGCCGAGGTATTCTTTGGCGAGGCGAGTGTCGGCGTAGCAAGTGTCGATATCGCCGGGGCGGCGAGGCGCGATTGAATAGGGGATATCTCTGCCGAGCGCTTTAGAAAAGCCCTTGATCATTTCGAGAACGCTATACCCTCTGCCGGTGCCGAGGTTGACGATATAAAGTCCGCTGTTTGAAAGAAGTTTATTGACTGCGAGAACGTGACCTTTAGCCAAGTCGACGACGTGAATGAAGTCGCGTACGCCGGTGCCGTCGGGCGTGTCGTAATCGTTGCCGAAGACCTTGACTTCGGGAAGTTTGCCGACTGCAACCTTAGTGATGAAGGGGCAAAGGTTGTTGGGAATGCCGTTGGGATCCTCGCCGATAAGACCGCTTGCGTGCGCTCCGACCGGGTTGAAATAACGGAGAATGCCGATATTCCAGCTGTTATCCGATTTAAAAATATCCTTAAGAATATATTCGATAAAGAGCTTGGTTGAACCGTACGGATTGGTGGTCGAAAGGGGGAAGTCCTCGGTAATAGGCACGCTTGCGGGCTTGCCGTATACGGTAGCGGAAGACGAGAATACGAGGTTTTTGCAGCCTGCCGCGCGCATAGCGTCGACCAAAACGAGCAATCCTGTTATATTATTGTGATAGTATTCCACGGGTTTTGCGACCGATTCGCCTACCGCTTTGAGCCCGGCGAAGTTGATAACCGCGTCGATGGTGTTTTCGCTGAAGATTTTGTCGAGTGCGGCACGGTCGAGGATGTCGTTTTTATAGAATTTGATTTTGCGTCCGACGATTTGCTCGACGCGCTTTAAAGCCGCGGGCTTGCTGTTGGACAGATTGTCGACCACGACGACGTCGTAGCCTGCTCCGATAAGCTCGATGCAGGTGTGTGAACCGATATAGCCTGCGCCGCCGGTAACGAGAATAGTTTTCATTTTAATGCCTCCGCAATTATGTTTTATATGCGATAACGGTGCTATAGCCCCGTTTTTGATTGTTTTTACGGTTAATTATGCGTTGTAATATTTGTCTACGATAGCGTTCATTTCGTCGTAAAGGCGTTCCATATCGCTTACGAGTTTGAACTGCGTTCTCGTTCTGTCGAGGTTGTGATCTTCGCGCTTTACCCTGAAATAAACGTCGCCGTCGAGGTAGTCGGATAAGAATCTAATGCCGCATTCGTAAGTCATCATAATGGCGCCGAGAGCGAGGTTTTTAGCTTCCGCAACGGTCATCGAGTCGCGAAGAGCGGACATATAGCCCTTGACGTACTGTTCGAAAAGATTGATATCGAAGTTGACCTTGGAAAGATCTTTTTCGTCTTCGGCGGCGGGGTTGCAACCGAATCTTATGGAGTCGCCGAAGTCATAAACGATGGTGCCGGGCATAATCGTGTCGAGGTCGATTACCGCAACGGCTTTACCGCTGGCGTTGTCGATAAGAACGTTGTTGAGCTTGGTGTCGTTATGAGTTACCTTGCAAGGAATAATTCCCTTTTCGAGCTGATAGACGATCTTGCCGACGAGCGTTTCGTGCGCAAGGGCGAACTGAATTTCTTCTTTAACGTTATCCGCTCTGCCGGACTTGTTTTCGGCAATGGCTTTTTTGAGATTTTCAAAACGCTTTACCGTATTGTGGAAATCGGGTAGCGGTTCGTAAAGCGAAGAGGCGTCGAACTCGGCGAGAAGGTTTGCAAAATTGCCGAACGCAACCGCGCTTTGATAAAAATGCTCGGGCTTTTCGACTACTTGGTATGCCGTAGCGTCGCTTATGAACAGATAGACTCTGAAATAATTGGTGTCGTCGGTATAGAACAAACCGCCGTCCTTGGTTTTTATGACGGTGAGCGACTCTCTGTCGGGATCGCCGCCGCGCTCTGCAATTTTTTTGCGAGCGAACTCGGTTACGAGATATATATTGTTCATAAGACGAGCAACGTCCTTGAACAGGTTGGAGTTAACGCGTTGAAGTATATATTTGTTAACGCGTCCGTCGTCGCCCGTCGTGGTCAAAAGGAAGGTTTCGTTTATGTGGCCTTCGCCGTAGGGTACGCAGTCGTTATAAGTGCCGTTTAGGCAAAATTGTTCGCTGATTGCTTTGAAATCGAAATTCATAATTTCTCCGTAGCGTTTCGCATGCCGCTTTTCATTATTTTAGTGTTTACATTATATTACATTTTTTTTCGGTTGTAAATGTATTTTTTAAATTATTTCGTTTATCGGTTAACTTTTTTACTTTTTGTGTCTTTTTGTGACTGTCTGCGGCTTGATTGCGGCGGGGCGGTTGGTTAAAATTGACTAAAATCGGCAATAATCGCCCTATAGAGCGGTTAAACACAAAAAGAATAAAATTATCGCTTGCGGCATTTAAAAAATTCTGCTTTTAAGTTTGTTTGCGTTGTCAAGGTAAAAAAATGGTAAAATAAATACTTATCAATTGACTTTTATCTTTAAATGATATAAAATAAACGACGGTAGAATTATATGCGGCGGCGTTTTTTCGTTTGTGCGGCGTTCGTGCATTTCAAAAAAGCGGGCTATAGCGCGGTTATCGCTAATTCGTCGCCTTGATATACTTTTATACACAACTTAGGGAGATAGATATGATTCAAATCGGAATGGGCTCCCTGTTTCTTATTTCGACGGGTGCGGTCGCCGCTATTGCGGCTGTCGCGGCTCTTATCGCCGGCGGTGCGGTAGGGCTTTTCGTCGGTAGCAAACTTTTACAAAAAAAGCGCGAGCGTAAGATCGGCAGTGCCGAAGCGGTCGTTGCAAAAATGAAAGAGGACGCCGAAGTAGAATGCAAGCGTCTTAAAAAAGAGGCTATTCTCGAAGCAAAGGAACAGGACCTAAAAATGCGTAACGATTTCGAGCGCGAATCGAGAGAGAAACGTTCGGAACTGCAAAAAATGGAACAACGCCTCGTTCAAAAGGACGAGATACTCAACAAAAAGGACGCAAATCTTCTGAAAAAGAACGAAGAAGTCGAAGAGCAGAAGAAAAATCTCGAGCGCAAAGCAAACGAGATGAACGCCCTTAAAGAAAAGCTCGAAAAGCAAAACGAACTTATGGTAGCCGAGCTCGAAAAGGTTGCTCAGCTTACCAAGGAAGAAGCAAAAACGCAAATTATGGAAGCGGTGCAAGAGGAAGCGCGCAGAGACAGCGCGGTTACCGTTCGCCGCATAGAGGAAGAGGCTAAGGAAGAAGCCGACAAAAAGGCTAAAAACATAATAAGCCTTGCTATACAGCGTTGCTGTACCGATCATGCTTCGGAAATAACCGTTTCGGTCGTGCCCCTTCCCAATGACGATATGAAAGCGCGTATTATCGGTCGCGAGGGTAGAAATATCCGTGCGCTCGAAAACGCAACGGGCGTCGAGGTCGTGGTCGACGATACGCCCGAGGTCGTAATCTTGTCGGGTTTCGATCCCGTTCGCCGCGAAGTCGCGAGAATTTCCCTCGAAAAGCTTATTTCGGACGGAAGAATTCACCCCGCTCGCATTGAAGAAACGGTTGAAAAAACGGCAAAAGAACTCGATCAAAAAATTAAAGAAGCCGGCGAAGCCGCTATGTTCGATTGCGGATTGTTCGGCATTCATCCCGAACTTATCAAACTGCTCGGTCGCTTGAAATACAGAACGAGCTACGGTCAAAACGTTCTTCAGCACTCTATCGAGGTTTCCTATCTCGCCGGGCTTATGGCTCAAGAACTCGGCGCCGACGTCAACCTTGCAAAACGCGGCGGTTTGCTCCACGATATAGGTAAATCGGTCGACCACGAGGTCGAGGGTACGCACATTCAGATCGGTACCGATCTTGCGAAGAAGTATAAGGAAAACAAAAACGTCGTTAACTGCATACAAGCGCACCACGGCGACGTCGAGCCCAGAACGCTCGAAGCGGTACTCGTTGCCGCCGCCGACGCGATATCGGGTGCACGCCCCGGCGCAAGAAGAGAGACGAGCACCAATTACGTTAAGCGCCTCGAATCGCTTGAAAACATCGGCTCGAGCTTTAGCGGCGTTGATAAATGCTATGCTATACAGGCAGGCAGAGAGATACGCGTTATCGTAAAACCCGAGCAGATCGACGACGTAAAGGCTATGTACCTTGCCAAGGATATAGCCAAGAAAATCGAAAGCGAGCTCGAATATCCCGGACAAATCAAGGTCAACGTAATAAGGGAATCGCGCGCGGTCGAATATGCTAAGTAATTAAACGAATACGGGGTTTTGCATTTTTGCAAAGCCCCTTTTTTAACGGAAAACGAGAACTAATCAAGCCGAAAAGAAGAGGAATTAAGCGATGAGAGCCGATCTCGAAAGTAAAATAAGGCTTTTGCCTACCGATCCCGGCGTTTACGTCATGCTCGGTGCGGACGGTGAAATTATATACGTCGGCAAGGCGAAAAATCTTAAAAATCGGGTAACGCAATATTTTTACGACAGCGTTAAAACCGAGAAAGTAATGGCAATGGTGGCGGCTATTGCCGACTTTTATTATATAATAACGCGTTCCGAGGCGGACGCTTTATCCCTCGAAAACAATCTTATAAAGAAAAATAAGCCCAAGTATAACATACTTTTAAAGGACGACAAAACTTATCCGTCTATTAGAATCGACTTAAAAAAGAATTTTCCTTATTTCGAGGTCGTGCGGCGAGTGCGGCGCGACGGAGCCAAATATTTCGGCCCGTTTATGGCAGGCGTGAACGCAAACGAAATAGTCGATATCATAAACTGCACCTTTTTGCTTCGCAGTTGCACTATGGCTATAACCGAAGGTAGTCGCAAACGCGAGTGTTTGGAATACCACATCAAGCGGTGTCTTGCACCTTGCAACGGTTTGTGTACCAAGGAAGAATATAGGGAACGCGTAAACGCCGCGCTCGATTTTCTTTCGGGCAACGACGACGAAGCCGAGCGGCTTTTGACGGCAAAAATGCAGGCGTTTTCGGAAGCGGAAGAATTCGAGCTTGCAATTGCTTGCCGCGATAAACTGAAAAGCCTTAAAAAACTGACCGAAAAAAAGATCACGTCGCTTAACAGATTTATTTCGTGCGATATTATAGCGCTTGCGACCGACAATATTCATTCGGCGATAAACGTCCTCGTCACGCGCGGCGGCAGAATGCAGGGCGGTAAAAATTTCGCGTTTGACTACGCCGCCTACACGCCGTCGGAGTTTATCGAGCAGTTTATCATGCGTTTTTACGATAAAAACAACGAGCTGCCCGACGAAATTCTCGTCAACGCCGAGTTTGAAGGAGCAACCGCCGTCGAAGAGTATTTTAAAGAAACGCACGGAAAGCGAGTGGTAGTGCTATGTCCCAAGCAGGGCGTTCGTCGTCAGCTTGTGCAAATGGCGGAGGTCAATGCGGAAGATTATCTCGAAAAATCGGTAGATAAAATTAAGCACCGCGACGATATGACCTTGCTTGCTTGCGAGCGGCTAAAAACGCTGCTCGGCTTAAAAAAATACCCAAAGCGTATAGAGTGTTACGATATTTCCAACGTTTCGGGCGTGGATAAAGTCGGTTCGATGGTCGTCTTTTCGGACGGTGTGAAAAGTCCGGAGGATTATAGGCGGTTTCGTATTAAAACGGTTGAAGGCTCGGACGATTTCGCGAGTTTGAAAGAGGTCTTGTCGCGCCGTATAGAAAGGCTTAAAACCGATCCCGAAAGGTTTCCGATGCCCGATCTCGTCGTTATCGACGGCGGCAAGGGACAACTTTCCGCCGTTGCCGAAACGTTTAAAGAAAAGGGCTTTAATTGCGAACTCATCTCGCTTGCCAAGCGCGAAGAGGAAATATATACTTTAAGTTCGGACGATCCCGTAATAATCGAGCGGCGAGATTACGCATTGCGCCTTCTTCAGCGAATCAGAGACGAGGCGCACCGTTTCGCCATAACCTACCACAGAAGCATGCATCTTAGAAACAGCTTTTTTACCGAGTTGTCCGCTATAAGCGGGCTTGGCAAAAAGCGTATAGACGCATTGCTCGATAAATTCGGCAGCGTTGCCGAAGTCGCGGGGGCGACCGTCGAGGAGCTTGCTTTGGTCGACGGAATAGGCGAGGTGAGGGCGCGTGCCATATACGACCACTTCAACGGCGGTGAATAAGCTTTTGCCGATTAGCGTTTTTTAAGAATAATAAAAGCACTCTGCAAGTTTTAAAATAACGTGCGGAGTGCTGTTTTTTATTTGTCGCTTCTAAGGTAATTTTGATTAAAAAGTGCGGTTAATCGACTTATAGGTCGGTTTTTAAAATGCAATCTTAAAGCGGAAGCCCATTGCCGTTTGCTCGTCAAAAGACGAAAGCGAAGGGATTTCTATTAGGTCGCGGCCGAAGTATTCGCCGAGTTCGCGAGCGAAAACCTTGTCGTCCACGACGTATCTGCCGCGCGGATCTTTTTTGACGGGTGCGTCGTATTCGGCGAAAAGACCTTTATCCTTTAGGTACGCGCACAAGCCTTCGGCAAAAAGGGGCGTGAGCGTTTTTTCCTCGTAAGTTGCCGCCGATAATATTCCGTTCGGTGTTTTCGGGGGATTGTTATACCCTACGAAGCCGCCGTTGCGCTGGAAAAACTGCATTCCGTTAAACCAAATTCTTCTTGCCATATACAAAAAGAATTTATCGCCCGAAATTTTATAGGCGTTAACGAAAAGTTCGAGCGCAAACGAGGTAACGGCGGGATCGGCAAGGGCGTTTTGGTCTTTAAAGGACGAGTTATAGGTGTAATCCAAATTGCCGCAAAGCGTGGCGACGCGTTTTACTGCAAGTAACGCTCCTCCGAGCAGTTCGGGAAAGCGTTTTGACAGCAAAAGTAAGCCTATAGCACCGTTAATCGCACAAAAGCCGTCGATAAAAAGATAGTTTTCGTCGGTAAGCAGCGGCAGAACGCCCGCCGCTACGTCTTTAATTTTCAACTCTTCCAAAGAAGAAGATTCGGCTAAGGAGTTAAGTGCGGCGGCGTATGCTTCAAAAAGTTCGGCGTCGGCGACAGCCGAGTCTGAAATAAAGCAATGGCAAATAATCGCGCGCAGCTTTTCGGCGCTTTTCTTCGCTAATTCGCAAACGGCGGTTCGCGCGTATGCGGTTAAGGCTTTTGCGGAAAGCGAGAGAGTTTTGATACATTCGGCGCGGTCTTTCTCGGCGTAATCGTCGAGTTTTTTAGAAAGTTCGTAGTACAGTTCGTCTTGGTAAGCCGCGGGCTTTCCGCAAGCCGAAAAGTATTTGCAAAGGGCGTATAAAAGGGAGGCAACGTATTTGACGGAGCCTCGACCTTCCGCCGTTTCCTTTTTTGCGGCGGCGACTATATAATCGTAATTTTTATCGACCGATTTATCGTAATTCATTTTATTTCTACCTTTTAAGCCACCTTTTCTTCGCCGCAAGCGGTTTTATTTTTTTCGGTTTTTTCCGCGATCAAAACGGCAATGGGGAACGCTATTTCGAAAATAAGTTCGAGCCCGAGCAAAATCACATGTGCGTGCGCCGTTTTTCCCGACGGAGAAAGTAGCATGAGAACGGATAAAACTATAACCGTTGCCGATTCGAGGCAGTGCGCGTAGTTTACTATTCTTGCCGGCAGAATTACTCTTTTGTAAAAATTGTGGAAAAGGCATTCTTTAATTTCTTCCGTTTCGCGCAAAATCGACCAAATAGCCCAAATTACGCATACCTTTTCGAGGTCGTTGCCGTCCGTAAGCAAAAGCACGGCGGCGAGCAATGCGAGTATCAATCCTTCGAAAAGTTCGTTATTTTCTTTTAAAACGGCTTTTTTATAAACGGATACGATTACCGTTTCTATAGCGTAAACGCTCATCGTTATGCCGACGAGGGCGACGACGTGTTGCATTGCAAATTTGCTGAAAACGATTATAAGTATTCCGACGATCGGGTATATCGCGGTTTTTGCTATTCTCCAAGCGTTCATTGGTTATTTTTCCTCTATCTACCGTACTTTTTCATTCGTTTCAAGCTGCGCCGAAGGCATATACGAGCAAAACTTCGCCGAATTACAACCGTAAAGGGTAAAAACGGAAGTTTTTACGGCAAAGCCT
>CAZHGN010000055.1:0-8348 GCA_964532155.1 uncultured Acidiphilium sp. | reverse complement strand
TTTGCATTTATTGCATAATACGATATTTTGTGTGAAGAAAATAATAAAAAACGCATTTTGCCTATTGTTTTTTTTATCTGTCTGTGTTAAAATTAAAGAAAAGGAAATGCGAAGGGCTGTGAGCGTTTGCAATCGCTTGTCGCATTCGACGAAAATAATATATGAAGAGGTTAATCATGGCAAAAAATCGTTTAATCGGTGAATATCCCGTAATCGGTATCAGACCTACTATCGACGGTCGTCGCGGAAAAATTAAAGTACGCGAATCGCTCGAAGAGCAGACGATGAATATGGCGAAATCGGCGGCGGAACTCATTGCTTCCAACGTCTATTATTCTAACGGCGAGCACGTCAAGGTCGTTATAGCGGACACTACGATCGGCAGAGTTGCCGAGGCTGCCGCTTGCGCCGAAAAGTTTAAAAAGGCGGGTGTAGATATAACGCTTACCGTAACTCCGTGTTGGTGCTACGGCGCGGAAACTATGGATATGGATCCCATGACCATAAAGGCGGTTTGGGGCTTTAACGGAACCGAAAGACCGGGCGCGGTTTATCTTGCTTCGGTACTTGCAACTCATTCTCAGAAGGGGTTGCCCGCGTTTGGCATTTACGGCCACGAGGTACAGGAAGCGGACGATACCGAAATTCCCGAGGACGTAAAGGAAAAAATTCTTCGTTTTGCGAGAGCAGCCGTTGCGGTTGCTACCATGCGCGGCAAGTCTTATCTTCAAATCGGTTCGGTAACTATGGGCATCGGCGGTTCTATTATTAGTCCCGAGTTTTTCGAAGAATATCTCGGAATGCGCGTCGAGTCGGTTGACGAAGTTGAAATTATCCGTCGAATGACCGAAGGTATTTACGACAGAGCCGAATATAAAAAGGCGCTTGCTTGGGTAAAAGAAAAATGCCGTCCCGACTTTGATAAAAACCCCATCGAGCTTCAAAAATCTGCCGCTCAAAAGGAAAAGGATTGGGAATTCACCGCTAAAATGGCGTGTATCATAAAGGATTTGTTCAACGGTAACAAGCGTTTACCCAAGGGCAGGGAAGAGGAAATGGTCGGACACAATGCAATCGTCGGCGGTTTCCAAGGTCAACGTCAATGGACGGATTTCTATCCCAACTGCGACTTCCCCGAATCCATACTTAACTCTTCGTTCGACTGGAACGGCGCGAGAGAGCCTTATATTCTCGCTACCGAAAACGATACGCTCAACGCCGCAAGCATGCTTTTTATGAAGCTGCTTACCGGTCGTGCCCAAATGTTTGCCGACGTAAGAACTTATTGGTCGGGCGATGCAGTAAAACGCGTTACGGGCTACGATATAGAAGGCAAGGCAAAGGAAGCCGACGGATTTATTCACCTTATCAACTCCGGCGCTTGCTGTGTTGATGCTTGCGGAGAGGTTAAGGACGAAAACGGCAACCCGATTATGAAGAGATGGTGGGAAGTTAACGATGCCGACATCGATACTATGATGAATGCTACCACGTGGCCGTATGCAGATCTCGGATATTTCCGCGGCGGCGGATATTCTTCGAGATTCGTAACTCGTGCCGAAATGCCCGCTACCATGATAAGACTTAACCTTATTAAAGGTCTCGGTCCTGTAATGCAGATCGTCGAGGGTTGGACGGTAAGTCTTCCCGACGAGGTAACCGACAAACTCTGGAAACGTACCGACTACACTTGGCCGTGCACTTGGTTTACGCCGAGAACGACCGGAAATGGCGCTTTCGCTTCCGCATACGACGTTATGAACAATTGGGGCGCAAACCACGGTGCTATTTCTTACGGTCATATCGGTGCCGACCTTATAACTATGTGTTCTATGCTCCGCATTCCCGTATGCATGCATAACGTTGACGAAAAGGATATTTATCGTCCGTCTGCTTGGAACGCCTTCGGAATGGACAAAGAAGGTCAAGATTACCGCGCTTGCGCCGCGTACGGACCTATGTACAAGAACATAAGATAATTAATAAGATAAATAACATAGAGATTACGCAATGATACAAAAAATGATTCCCGCCCTAAAGGATTACCTTTGGGGCGGTGAAAGATTAAAAACGCTTTTCGGGCGCAAGGGGGACGGCAAAATTGCCGAAAGCTGGGAACTATCCGTTCACCCCGCCGGCGAAAGCAAAACCGTTGATGGAAAAACGCTTACCGAATACATAGCGGAGAATAACGGTTCTATCGGTAAGGACGGCGGTTTCCCCGTCCTTATTAAGTTTATCGACGCCGAACAAAATTTATCCGTTCAGGTTCATCCGAACGACGATTTTGCTCGAGCATACGAAAACGATAACGGAAAAACAGAGGCTTGGTACGTCGTTTCGGCGACAAACGGCGCGGGAATATATTGCGGTTTTAAGCGTGATACGGACGAGATGGAATTTCTTGCCAAGGTGAAAGACGGCACCGTTGAAGAACTGCTTAACTTCATACCGGTAAAGGCGGGTGACTGTTTTCTTATAGAAGCAGGCACCGTTCACGCTATAGGCGCGGGCTGTCTTATATGCGAGGTTCAGCAAAACAGCAACGTAACTTATCGAGTATACGACTATAACCGTAAAGGCGCGGACGGCAAGCCGCGTGATTTGCATGTGGAAAAGGCGGTAAAAGTTATTGACTTTAAGCGTTTCGAAGATAAAACGCACGGCGGTGAATATAAGACCGTCGGTGGCGGTAAATTGAGGCTTCTTACGTCTTGTAAATATTTTACGAGTTACGAACTCGTTTTGAACGGCGTTTTTGATTTTACGTGCAAGGACTCTTTTCTCGCACTCAACTTTTTAAGCGGATCCGGCGTTGTAAACGGAGTAGGTTATAAGGCGGGCGACAGTTTCTTTTTGTCTGCCGGCGAGCCCTTGCGCATAGACGGCGACGGCGCGGTGATGATTACGAGAGGCTAAGATTTGTCCGTATGTTAGATAAAGTATTATTCGTTCTTGAAATAATCGGAACGATCGCTTTCGCCGTATCAGGCGCATTCGTTGCAATTAAGGCAAAATTCGACGTTTTTGGGGTAATAGTTGTCGGGTGCGTAACGGCAGTCGGCGGCGGTATCATGCGCGACGTGCTTATAGGGCAAGTTCCTCCTGCGATTTTTTCTAAGGGGTATCTTGTCGGAATTGCTTCGGTGGCGGCGCTTACTGTTTTTTGCGTAGCGTATTTTCGGCATAAGCGGTTTGACGATATGGTCGCTCGAGTGGACAGGGTAAACAATTTGTTCGATGCGATAGGACTCGCGGCTTTTACCGTAATGGGAGTTGAGGTCGCTTTTTCGTCGGGGCTTTCGGATAATGCCTTTTTAAGTGTTATAATAGGCGTTTTGACGGGGGTAGGCGGCGGACTTCTCCGTGATATTTTTACCGAGAATTTGCCGTACATATTTAAAAAGCATGTTTATGCGATCGCTTCGCTTTGCGGCGCTTTGTTATACTATTATTTACGCGACGTGCAAGCCGTAGTTGCCGCGTTTGCAGGAATAGCGTTTATAATCGTAGTGAGGATTTTGGCAACAAAATTTCGCTGGAGTCTTCCCAAAGTCGTTTTGGAACCGACGGAAGTCGGTATGGAGGATAAAAATCATGAAAATGGACGCGATAATCAAGCCGACCGCGGCGCGCGGTCTTGAGCTTGTACGAAAGGACGTTCCCGTACTAAAAAACGGTGAAGCGCTTATAAAAATACACTATACCGCCATTTGCGGTACGGACGTTCACATTTACGATTGGAACGAATGGGCGCAAAACACAATTAATCCGCCTCTTACTATAGGTCACGAATTTGTCGGCGAAATAGTCGAAATAAACGGTTCGAGCGATTCGTTTAAGGTAGGAGATATTGTCAGCGCCGAAGGCCACGTCGTTTGCGGTAAATGTAGAAATTGTCGCGCAGGCAGGCGTCATCTCTGTCCGAATACTCAGGGAATAGGCGTTAACCGCGACGGTATTTTTGCCGAGTATGCGGCTATACCTTTGCAAAATTTATGGCTTACCGATCCTTCTATACCAGAAAAGACCTATGCAATTTTCGATCCGTTCGGCAATGCGGCGCACACCGCGCTTAAGTTCGGAATGGTAGGAGAAGACGTTCTTATAACGGGTGCCGGTCCCATAGGCATAATGGCAGCGGCGATATGTCGCCATGTGGGTGCAAAAAACGTCGTTTTAACGGATATAAGCGATTTTAGGCTCGACCTTGCAAAAACGGTTTGCCCGACGATAACTACAGTTAATACCGCGGAACGTAGGCTTAAAGACGTTCAGCGCGAAATCGGTATGAGCGAGGGCTTCGATATCGGACTTGAAATGAGCGGTAGCGGCGTTGCGTTTAGTGAAATGGTCGACAATATGATTATGGGCGGTAAAATCGCAATGCTTGGCGTTCAGGGACCTAACGTAAAGATCGATTGGAACAAAGTAATATTTAATATGCTTACCATTCAAGGAATTTACGGTCGCGAGGTTTTTGAAACTTGGCATAAAATGACGGCTATGCTCAAATCCGGCTTGGATATTTCCAAAATTATAACGGCGGAAATTAACTATCGTGATTTCGAAAAAGGGTTCGAACTTATGCATGGCGGAAAATCGGGTAAGGTAATACTCGACTGGACTAAATAAGGGGGATTTATGATAGATAAAAGATATTTTCAAGATATACTCGACGATATAAAAGAAAGCGGCTTATGGAAAGACGAACGAATTATTACCACGCCGCAGAGCAATCGCATAGATACTACCGTGACGAGCGGCGTTCTTAACTTTTGCGCCAATAACTACTTAGGTCTTGCAGACGACCCCGATCTTATAGCGGCGGCAAAGGCAAGCCTCGACAAGTACGGCTATGGAATGTCGAGCGTGCGTTTTATTTGCGGTACGCAAACGGTACATAAAGACCTTGAAAACGCACTTTCTGCCTTTCTCGGCACGGAAGATACGATTTTATACAGCAGTTGTTTCGACGCTAACGGCGGTCTATTCGAGACTATTACCGGAAAAGAAGACGCGATAATATCCGACGAGCTTAACCACGCAAGCATAATCGACGGTGTTCGTCTTGCTAAAGCTACCAAGTATCGTTATAAGAACAACGATATGAACGATCTTGAAAGCAAGCTTAAAGAAGCCGATGCGAACGGAGCAAGGCAAAAAGTAATCGTAACCGACGGCGTTTTCTCTATGGACGGCATAATTGCCGATCTTAAGGGTATTTGCGACCTTGCCGAAAAATACGGGGCGCTCGTTGTAGTAGACGATAGCCATGCAACCGGTTTTGTCGGGGCAACCGGCAAGGGTACTCCCGAGTATTGCGGTGTAGAAGGGCGCGTTGATATTATTACCGGCACGTTCGGCAAAGCGCTCGGCGGTGCAAGCGGCGGTTTTACGAGCGGTCGTCGTGAAATTATAGATTTACTCCGTCAAAGAAGCCGTCCGTATCTTTTCTCAAATACGCTCGCTCCGATGATTTGCGCTACCACGCTTAAGGTGCTTGAACTTATCACAAAGGACGGTTCTCGTCGTGAACGCGTTATGGAAAATGCAAAATATTTCCGCTCGGAAATGGAAAAAGAGGGTTTTGACCTTGCAGGCAAAGATCACGCAATAATCCCCGTGATGCTTTACGATGCCGTGCTTTCACAGCGCGTCGCAGAGTCGATGCTCAAAAAGGGAATTTACGTTACCGGCTTTTTCTATCCGGTAGTTCCTAAGGATAAAGCGCGTATAAGAACGCAAATGTCTGCGGCACACACAAAGGAAGATATCGATCGTTTGGTTGCGGCGTTTAAGGAATGTCGAGCAGAAATCGGTTTTTGACGGAATAACACTAAAACTGACAATAAAAAAGGGTTACGCAAGCTTTTACGGCTCGTCGTAGCCCTTTGTTTTTAGGTCTAAAGACTAATCTTTCTTTTTTGAATAAAGATATTTGTTTTCAAAATAAACGGCTGTTAGACAGACTGAAAGTGCTAAAAGAATACAAACTGCCACCATTCTTTTTGCAAAATCACCTCTTTTTTCGAGTGCGCCTTGCTCAATATAACCGTATTCGCCGTTGCCGTAGGAAACGTAGCAAACGCCGTTGTCGGTAGAGTAAACGAGAACGTCCGAATAAGAGGGAAGCTCGGCAGCTACAGTTGATAAATTGCTATCGGAGTAGACGTAGGTTGTCTTGCGTGCCGTCGTAGCCGTTTTAAAATTACTGCGCGCGGGCGCCTCCTCGGTTTTTTCGGTAAGGCAGGCGGACGGAATGTAGCCTTTGCCTTGCTCGCACGATAAATAAGTGAATTCGATACCTCTTAGCGTTAAAGTGCTTATGACTGTGGCTTCGGTGCCGCGTTTTGCGGCGAACGCTTTAAAAAATATGGCGTCGTTTTCCGAATTGTGCCCCGGATCAAGAGTTTTATCGGCTGTTTTATAGGGGAGGTTATAAACGGCGCAATCATTTGTAAAAACAAGTTTTTTGCCGTTGCCGTCGAGCTTTGCTATGGGGGTAGGCTCGTAATCGTCTTTTAAAACAAGGGCCATGCAGTCGCCGAGTATTAAATAATAGTCGGAACCGACGGTCGCCGCAACGAGGTATTCGCTCGAGGTGGTTTTCCCGTTAGGTTTATAACTTCCGCTAAATACGAAATAACCGTTATTTGCGGATGCGGAAAGATTTACGTTATAGAGCGCGTCTTCGGGACTTACGCTAACGCTCATAGGCGTTGCTGTGTGCGTTATTGTAAAATCGTTGGGTAAGTCGATTTTGGTAAAGCTTATCTCGAAATCTGTAAACGTTTTCGTCGCAACGTCGAATTCAACAACTCGATCGCGTTCGGTATCGCAAACGAGCATTTTTTCGTCTAAAACAAAAAACCCGTTTGCGCCGTTTAAACCGTTTTCGTTAAGCGAAAGTATGGGGGTAAGACTATTGTCGCTTTCTAATAGATAAACGATGTCGCTCGCTGCGGCTTTTGCTCGCACGTATAACTTGCCGTCAGTGTATTCGAGAGCGGTAGGCGTTTGGTCGGATACGTGCAAAATGTCCTTGTTTTGAGAAACGTATAGTTCTTCCGAGCCGAAGTAATAGGCGGCTTTTACGTCATCTGCTTCTACAAGTGCAAGCGACGACGGAGCGCCTTTGCCGTTTATCGTTGTTTGCGCATAATCGGGAATAGATTCCGAGAATAACTCGCCCGACGATGAGTTGTATTCGTAAAATTTAATTTGCTTGTCCGTTTCGCTGCTCACCGAAGCGATAAAGCGGTTGCCGTTTACCGAAAATGCCGAAACGCCGTTAAGCAAAGGTTCTTTACTAATTGAGAAAGAGGATAGTTCAACCGCATACAATTTTTCGTTTGATAGGAATAAAAGGGCGTTGCCGCACTTTGACATGGACGAAATATTGAATTCACGGCGTTCGCCGTATGCTTCGTAATAAGCGGTGCTCGGCTTAAGTGTGCGGTACGTATCGTCGTAATATATAACGATTAGGTCTTTTTGCGCTATATAAACCGTTTGCTCCTCGCGGAAAACATCTATTGGCTTTTCAAGCTTAAAATATTGCAGCTTTTTTTCTGAAATAACGTCGGCTTTGGCATTAGAAAAATTTTTAGGCTTAAATGCGCAAAACGCCGCCGTAACGGCGAGTACTGCAATAAACAATATATTTATAATTTTATTAAACGTATTTTTTTTCATTATGCGGCTTTATGCTCGGTTTTTTGAACCGACGGCTCGTTTGATTATTGTTTAATTATTTTATATCATTATTTATAATTAGTCAAGCGAATGTAAAATAGTCGAGCGGCATTTTTAGATTTTGTATATTTAGCGGAATGGGGCAAGTCATATTTGGGATTATTTAAAAAAAACACCCGCTTTAGCTCGGTGGTCGTAAGACAGTAAAAACTGAATTTTGTGGAACAGGCATGATTTCGGTCATGCCTGTTCTGCTTTTAGCGGCTCGTCCACGGGGATAAAGGCAACGAGATTGTAGCAGATATGAATATTCTGCTTTCGCTTGCCGATGGATTTATCCGATGCTTCTACATAAACCTGCTTCACAAGCTCTCTGAGGGCGTATGGGGTCAGTTCTGCAAGGTCGCTGTTTCTCTTTGCCTGTTAACAACCGCTTTTCTTTTTTAGAACTTTGTAAAAAAAAGTCTCTAACTGACGGGTTACTTATTTTTCGTCAATCCCTAAAGTTTCATAATATAACGGTGTGAAATTTATGGTTGAGTAATCAAAGTTATTATACAGTTCCATAACGATATCATATGCAGACATTTTTTGATCAACAATATTAAATTTGTTAGTTAAGTCCGCTATGTCTTTTGAAATTAAGTTCC
>CAZHGN010000054.1:5090-8851 GCA_964532155.1 uncultured Acidiphilium sp. | reverse complement strand
ACGGCAACCATAAAGTTTATTAACGCATTGCGTTAATTTGCCGCGATTAGGAGATTATTTTGCTTTCGTGTAAGACGGCAAGAACCCCTCGCGGAACATATAACCGAGACATTTTATTCGATTCCCCCTCGTTGCATCCGTTGCACTTGAACCGTTCCATTCCGAAGCGGCGGTAGAATCGCTATATTTAATATAAGTTTTATTTATTTCGCTATCCACATAGCACCAATCGTCTATCGAAGCGAGAGTCGCCGTTTCTATTTTAGACTTGGTAAACGCCTCGTCACAAATAGCCTTAACGCTATCGGGAATGTGTATTGAAGTTACGGCAGAATCGTCGAAGGCGCTTCCGGCAATTATTACGGTGCTTGTATTAATCGTGCAAGAAGTAGCCGTTTTGTCCTTTACTTGTATTAATACGAGATACGGATTTTCGGCATTGCCGAGATAGCACGCGTTGTCGTATTCGTTATAGCAGATTTTTACGCAACCATTGAACGCCATTTTTTCGACGTTCTTTATCGAAGACGGAATAGTTATCGTAGTAAGATTTTCACAGTTTTGGAACGCGTACTTTCTGATAATTTCAAGCTTGCTTTGGCTGCCGAAGGAAACGGTTTCGAGTGCTTTATTGTTAGAAAATGCGTTAGCGCCTATTTCGGTAACGCCAGCCGGAATGGTTACGCTCTTAATTTTTGTGCCGTTTATAATACTGCTTGAAATCTTCGTAAGCGAAGCGGGCAGGCTAATAGTTTCCAATTCGGCACAATTACTGAACGCACTGTCTAAAATCTCGGTAACGCTATCGGGGATGGTTATTGCCGTAAGCGCGGTGCACTCCGTAAACGAATACCTTCCTATAGTAGTCAAGCCGTCGGAGAAAGTTACCGACTCTAAGCTTTTACACTTTTGAAAAGCATTGCCCCCTATAGTCTTAACCTTGCCGGGAACGGTTATCGATTTTAGTCCGGTATTAGAAAACGCATATGAGTCTATGGTAATTAAATCGGACGGCAACGTTATTGAAGCGAGCTTGGTACAGTTGGCGAATGCCCACGTACCGATCGCGGTAAGCGTTGACGGCAAATTAACTTCCGCCAACTCCGAACAATCATTGAATACTCGCTCTTTAAGTTCGGTTACCTTAGAGGGAATGGTTATTGACTTCAATTTTTCATCGTACGCAAAAGCAAGTTTACCAAGCGAAGTCAGCCCCGCGGGAAGAATTACGGTTTCCAAGTTGTCGCACTGCGAAAAAGCTTCGTCGCCGATAGTTACGATATCGCTAGGTACGGTAACGCTCGTAAGTCCGTCGCAAGAGGCAAATACGCCCTTAGGAAGTTCCGTTATACCATTGGGGATCGTTACGGACGTCATGTTTAACCCTGCAAAGCACTGAACACCGAGCGCCGTCATGGTTTCGGGCAGCCTAAGTTCGGTTACGCCCGCGCACTCGTAGAAAGCCATTTCGCCAATAGTCTTTACGTTGTCGGGTATATAGAGGTTTATAATATTTTGGTTGTATTGGAAAGCGGATTTTTTAATTTCCGTCAAGCCTTTTGTCGGCAAGGTAAGCGTATGCAAGTCGGCATATGAAAAAGCAACTTCGCCGATAGAGAGCATATTGTCGGGGAACCTTACGGAATTTAACTTGGAACAACTTTGGAACGCCATATCGCCTATGGTTTTCACGCTGTCGGGAAGATATACCGAACGCAAATTTTTATTGCTTTTGAACGCTTGGCTTGCAATACCGGTAACGGATTTGCCCTCGTGCACGCTCGGTATTACCAAGTGAATATCGGTACAAGTGCCGATGCCAGAAACAAAATAAGCGCCGTCTTCTTGCAGAGTAAACTCAAGCCCGGTCGAGGCGACGGACGGATCTTTTATGCCGCAGTCTTTGCAAGCGCCGTCTTTAAACTCGTGCGCGCTTTGCGGTCCCCTTATTCCGCCGCAAACACTATACGAACAATTAGTTACTTGCCAATGGTCGGTGGGAGAAAAGTACCAATCTTTATAGACATGTTGGTGAGGCGTCGTCACCACTTTGATTTTGCCGCAAACGGTGCAAGTATACTCGGCACGTCCGCCTTCGATATGCGAGGAATCTCTTTCTACGAAAGGCGTGCCCCACGTGTGTTCGGCTTTGCCCGATACTTCGGTGGTGTGCGAGCAAGTAGCGGCGTACCAATGGTATTCGTCGTCCTTAGACCATTCGTCCGCAAAAGTATGCTCGTGCGGAACGTATTTGAAAGTTTCCTCCTTCGTTTTGCCGCAAGCGGTACATGTATAGGTTTGAACGCCGTCCGCTTCGACGGTGGCGGGCGTAGTTACTTCGCCGTCGTTCCACGTGTGTTCGGCTTTGCCCGATACTTCGGTGGTGTGCGAACAAGTGGCGGCGTGCCAGTGGTGCGTTTCGTTTTTAGACCATTCGTCCGCAAAAGTATGCTCGTGCGCGTAATTTTGTTGCTTGGTTGCGCCGCAAGCGGTACATGTATAGGTTTTAACGCCGTCCGCTTCGTCGGTGGCGGGCGTAGTTACTTCGCCGTCGTTCCACGTGTGCTCGGCATAATCTTCGGACTCGTTAACGTGAGCGCAAGTGGCGGCGTGCCAGTGGTGCGTTTCGTTTTTAGACCAAGCCGTTTCATAGGTATGAACGTGGTCGGGATCGTACGTAGGAATAGTATAACGTTCTTCGTATTTACAACCGATACATACGCGTACCACCAACCCTGTTTCGGTTGCGGTCGCTTCTTTTCTTACGTCCCACGAACCGCCGTAATAGTGATCGGCTAAGTCTTCTATCGCTTCGCATTTTTCGCCGAGACAAGCGTGCCAATGCTGAGTTTCGCTTTGAGACCATTCTCGGCTAAAGACGTGCTCGTGGATATTGGTTATAACCGGTTCGACCAAAACGAAAATGGAAAAACCGTATGTTTCAAATGAAAGTTTGCCGTCCGCATAAGTTGCCGAAAGGCGCTCGACGGTGCCGTCGGACTTAATATGCAAAACCGTCCTGTAGGTTGCAAGGTCCGACGTTACCGGTATGCTAACCCTGACTTTGCCGTTGGGCTGAACCTTAGCGTTGTCCTTAACTACGGAAATATCGTAAACGTAGACGGGCTTGAACGGATTGTATTCCTCTTCCTTGATAGCGTTAAGCGCGGCTTTGCCCTCTTCGCTGTCGGTTGCAATCTGCTCGGCAACAAGCACGGAGCCTTTTGCAAAACCCCCGCCGCTGACCACGATTCCGTTTTCGCCGGTAACGACTTCTACCGTAGCGCCGCCATCGGTGCCACCGCCGCTTTCGCCGCCGCATGCAAAAAGCATAGAGCACGCAACCGCAAGCGTGAATATAGCCACAAACGATATAAGGAGAGTTCTTTTCTTCATACGATTTCGTTCCTTTTTACTTAATTTACGTCGACAAAACACGCCGACTAAAATCACTTAAAAAATTGCGCCGTCAAAACCGAACCGCCTTGATTGTTCGATTGAAAATTCGTTCGTTATTTTCAACCCAAATTTTCAATCTAAACGATTTCGACCTTGACGGTGCCACGGCTATGACGATAAGAATTTATAAAGCCGAGTTTTTAATTTATGTCCTTCGGTCGTATATTTGTCCTCGGGTGCATATGTAACCTCGGGCGGCAACCCTTGTTGCGCGTTGTCGGACAACCATCTGCCGAATTTATTTCTTTATTATTATATTACAACCCTTCGTTTTTGTCAATAATAACCGCTAATTTTTGTAC
>CAZHGN010000054.1:0-4990 GCA_964532155.1 uncultured Acidiphilium sp. | reverse complement strand
GCAAGGCGATTTTCGGTACATTTTTGCAATTTTCAATTAAACACGTTATATACCGCGCGATACATGCCGCTAACGCAGCGCACCAACCCCAAAGTTTAATGCAGCAAAAAATAAACGCATAAAACCAACTTGGCAGCTCTCAAAAAATGGAGGCTTACCCCTCTATCGGCTCCCCTCCGAGGCGGCTTATTGATTGTCAATTTCCACTCGCCGCTCTTCACACTCCACTTCATTAGGCTTGCTACGGACGAATTATTAGTTTGCGCCTACGCCTTTTTCGCGCCCTACCCTCGGCTTCCTTCGGGAGAAAACCGACGGCGCAAGGCGACTGAAGGAGAATGCGCGTTGAATAAACCAACAAAAAAAACGCGCTATAGGTCGATTATCGGCATATAGCACGGTTACATTATTAACAATTAATCCCCATTCCGTTAACCGATACACGTCACCGAACGCACGCCAACGGTTATAAAAACACTTAACAGTTACGTGCCGCTTTTAAAAAGAGGAGTCCACCATTCGCGATGAGAGCAATACCACTCGACGGTGCGCTTCAAACCGTCGTCGAAAGGCGTTCTGTCAAGCGGGCATAGACGTTTAAGTTTACTATCGTCGATATAATATCCGAGGTCTCTACCCGGTCTGTCGGGAACGAACTCGACGTAGTTCTGCGTTACGCCGAGAAGACGAGCGATGCGCTCGACAACCTCGGCATTGGAAATTCTGAAATTGCCCGCGACGTTATAAATTCCGCAAGGCTCGCCGCCGAAAACCACAGCGTCTATCGCGGCGCAATTATCTGTTACGTAGAGCCAGTCGCGCACGCACTCGCCTTTGCCGTAAAGCGGAACTTTTTTACCCGAAAGCAGGCTGCAAACAGCAACCGGAACGAGTTTTTCCGGGAACTGATACCGCCCGTAGTTATTTGAACTGCGCGTAATAGTGACGTTGAGTCCGTAAGTTTTGGCGTACGACAAAACGGCGAGTTCCGCCGCCGCCTTGCTCGCACTGTAAGGATTGCTCGGCGATAGGAACGACGACTCGGTAAAAGGCACGCCCTCGGCGCTTCCGTAAACCTCGTCGGTAGATACCTGATGAAATCTTGCAACGCCGTAACGCCTGCACGCGTCAAGCAAAACGACAGTGCCGTCCACGTTGGTTTTAAAAAACGGCAAGGAGTCCGCAATTGCTCTGTCCACATGACTTTCGGCGGCGAAATTAACGACTACGTCGGGCTTAAATTCTTCAAAAAGTCGGGCTATAGCTTCTTTATCGCATATATCGGCTTTTGCAAACCGAAAGCCGTAATAAGACGAAAAACGTTTTTCGGGCATTGCCTTCCCCGCATAAGTAAGCTTATCGACGCACAGCACTTTGACGGCTGAACCGTATTTTTTAAGAGTGTAGTCGATATATTCCGAGCCGATAAAACCAGCCCCGCCGGTAACTAAAATATTTTTCATAACAACAGTGCCAATGGCTATTTGCGGTTAATCCGCTATTTCGTAACCGGCTTCGACAATTCTTTGCTTGACCAAAGCAGTGCAATCGCCGTTTGTTTCGATCTCTACTTGTTTTTTATCGAGATCGGCTTTCGCATAAGTTACGCCCTCCACCGAAAGAGCCGCTTTTTCCACGTGCGCAACGCAATGCGCGCACATCATTCCGTTTACCTTAATAATCGTTTTCATAGTTATATTTTCTCCTTTAACGTAGTTATTTTCATCCTCGTCGACTTTAACACCGTCGCCGAAATTATTATCGTTTTGGTCTGTTTGGTCACATTTTTTGCTATACCTTGCCAATTTTTTGGGTTTAAAGGTATTTATGGACAACGCGTTAAGAACCACCGAGACGCTCGAAAAACTCATGGCAATCGCCCCGATCATAGGCGTTACGGCAAAGTTCCATAAATAGTAGGGAATGCCCGTTGCCAAAAACACACAGACGGCGTTGTAGAAAAACGCCCAAAATAAGCCGAGCTTGATTTTGCCGAGCACGCGCTTGCTTAAATCTATTGCCGTAGCCACACCGAACAGTTCGTTTTTGATAAGAACGACGTCACCCGCGCTTACGGCAACTTCGCTGCCGCCGCCGACCGCAATGCCGATATCCGCCGCCGTCAAAGCAGGTGCGTCGTTAACGCCGTCGCCTACCATTGCCACGAACCGCCCCTCGTTTTTAAGGTCTTCTATAACGCCTTGTTTATCCTGCGGCAAAACGTCCGATATAACTCTTTTAATACCGACCTCGCCTGCGATCGCTTGCGCCGTTGCACGGTTGTCTCCGGTAAGCATAATTACATCGATATCTCGCGCTATAAGTTCATTAACGGCACTTTCGGAATCTTTTTTAAGGTTATCTTTTACGGCAATTATACCTATAGCGACGTTGTTTTTATATATAAACAGCGGCGTTTTGCCGCTTTTGGCAAAGCCGCTTGCAGTCGCCTTTAAGCAGTCGTCGATAACCGCGCCGCGCTCCTCGAACGAACTGTTCCCAATCGCAAAAGCAACGCCGCAAACGCTTGCGCAAAGCCCGCAACCGTCTATTGAAAAGTAATCGCTCACACTCGGCGCGCACGCGCCCTTTTGCTCTGCAAACTCGCACACGGCACCGGCAAGCGGATGCTCGGACATGCGCTCTATCGCATAAACTGCTCCAAGCACCTCCATTTCGTTTTCAACCGTAAAATAATCGGTAACGGTCGGCTTGCCCTCTGTAAGCGTACCCGTTTTATCGAGCACGACGGTATCTATCGATTTTGTTTTTTCCAAAATTTCGGCGTTTTTTATTATTAAGCCGAGCTGAGCGCCCTTGCCCGTCCCCACCATTATAGCGACCGGCGTTGCAAGCCCCAACGCGCACGGACAAGCAATAACGACTACGGTAACCGCAAAATTAAGCGCGCGCTCGAAGTCGCCGCCGAAAATTAAATTAAAAGCAAACGTCAATACGGATATAATAAGAATAGTCGGCACGAAGTACGCCGATATTTTATCGGCAAGCCGCGAAACGGGCGCCTTTGAATTGGCGGCTTCTTCGACAAGCCGCACTATCGCCGCAAAGGAAGTATCCTCGCCCACCTTGACCGCGCGCATCGTGCAGTACCCGGCGGTAACGGTCGTGGAAGCAAAAATCTCCTCTCCACCCCCCTTCATAACCGGAAAAGACTCGCCCGTAATATTCGACTGGTCGACCGAGATCGAACCGCTTTCCACCACTCCGTCCACCGCGACGATCGCGCCCTTTTTTAGAACGAGAACGTCGCCGACCTTGACTTCTTCGACCGGAATTTCGCGCTCCTCTCCACCGACGAGCACAATCGCCGTTTTAGGCGCAAGCGCGGCAAGCGCCTCGACCGCCTTGGTCGTTTTCCTTTTAGAAACGCCCTCGAGGTACTTTCCGAAACTTACGAGCGTTAATATCATTGCCGCCGATTCAAAGTATAAATTATGGCAATAATGCTCGATAATCGACTTATAGCGCGACATTTCGTTAAATTCGACGCCTCCGAGCGCAAGCTTTGACGAGTAGTAACTCATAATAAACAACGCCACGGCTCCGTATATAACGGAAACGGACGAGCCTATCGCCACGAGAGTGTCCATATTCGGCGCACCCTTAAACAGCTTTTTGAATCCCGAATAAAAATAGTTCCTATAAATATAAATTATCGGCAAAAGCAGCACGAACTGAATAAGCGCAAAGCCTACCGGATTTTGCTTATGATCGAACGCGGCGGGCGCAGGAAAGCCCCACATCATGTTGCCCATCGAAAAATACATAAGCGCAAACAGCAATATAAACGACGTTATAAGCGACGACAAACCGCCGCCCCCTTCGCTTTTTGCCGAGCCGAATTTTCTTTCGGCTACGCTACTACCTTTACCATTATTGCAACCGCCGCTTCGCGCCGAGCCGTCCAAGCCAACGCCGCACGAACTGCCCGCGCCGACGTTGCCCGAAACCGAAGCGCCGTACCCTGCCGAAAAAACGGCTTTTTCGATATCGCCTATCGACAAGACGGTTTCGTCAAACTCGACCGTCATATCGTTTGAAAGCAGGTTGACCGCAACGCTTTTTACTCCGACAAGCCTCTCAACCGCTTTTTCGACGTGCGCCGAGCACGCCGCGCAGCTCATTCCGCTGACCGAAAAATGCTGTTTCTTCATACGAATTTCCTAAACAAATCAACGACTTCGTCGATCGCTTCAGTCTCGCCGAGCTTAACGCTTTCGGAGACGCAACCCTTTAAGTGTTCTTCCAAAATGACAGCCGACAAACTTTTAACCGAACTGTAAACAGCGGCAAGCTGAACGAGCACGTCATCGCAATATCTGTCTTCTTCGATCATTCTGCCCACTCCCCCGAGCTGCCCGATTATTCTGTTCACACGCCTAACTAACGCCTTTTTCTCGTTTTCGCCGCGCGGCTGCAATTTTTTTCGACCGCAAGCACAATTTTTTTCATCCATAATAACTCCTATACGCCTCGGTAACCATTCCGACGGTTTCGCCCTAACGCTTGATTTTCACATGATAAATTAACAGTTAAAACTCTAACGTTTAAACGCAAAACGGCTTACCGATTTTTGCAATACTTATACCCCCTATGGGTAATTATATTATAACTATTTAGCCGCAAACAGTCAACCGTTTCGGGCAAAAAAGTTAGTAACGTATTATATTTTTTAATCTTTTTGTTATATGCATCCTTCAAGAACCAAAGCGAAAAAATGCTCGTTAGAACCTCGGCAACGGGGAAAGACAGCCATACGAGCTCGACGGCGTTTTCTGTAAGCAAAAACAAAAAGGCGATTGGCAAAAGGAACAGAATAAGTCGCATAAAGGCGGTAATAAGGGGGCGCAGTGCGTAACCGAGCGCTTGAAGCACCATCGAGGCAATCATCGGAAGTCTCAATTTCCAAATAAGCCTTTCAGCGGCACGCTGTCATTTCGTTTTGCGTGACTTTTTCCATAAATGTCTC
>CAZHGN010000053.1:0-9171 GCA_964532155.1 uncultured Acidiphilium sp. | reverse complement strand
CAAATTGAGGAAAGGACGGATTTGTTAGTATGTAAATTACACCTTTGTGTTCCATATAATTATTCCTCCTCATACAAAAAATGTGACTTTAATTTCAAAATACTATTACTTAAATGCATTCTTTTATCAAGCAAAGGATGTTCTTTAAAGATAATAATTTTACCTTTCTTATTAAATCTAAAGAAACCGTCAAAATATAGATGAGCATGTTCTTTACATAAAACTAATGAATTATTAGGATCCCATTGTGACAATTTTCTATTAATATGTATAGACTGAAGAAGTGAACGTTTAGTTTCCTCACAACAAACACAATAGTCTAAATCTTCATATGCTCTATTAATAAATCTTGTTTTATTTAGTCTACCAATATATTCAAAGTAACTTAGACTAAACCAGTTAACTAATTTCATTTCAACATCTATTTTTGAATCATAGTGAATATCACACCCAAAATTCCTAGTAATTAAACTATCGACAATTTTAATATAGAACAACGCCTTAAATTATCGAGATTTTATCGAGCACTGCTTTATGCGGACCGCGGTATCCGCCGTGCGTAACGATTTTATTGCTAAGGCGCAAGGTAGAAAGCGCGTCGCTTAATTTGCCGCTGATAGAAATGCCGGTTAAGGGAATCTTCTTATTTCCGTCAAAATAGTAAGCTAAACGAACTTCACCGCCGATGTAATCGTTATAGATATCCACCTGCAAACCACTCATAGACAAGCATTCAAAATACGGTTCTTTAGAAATATCTTCTTCGCTTAAACTACCCGCATTCACCTTCATGCAAGGCAAGTCGCCCGTGATTTTTTCACCAAGGTATTGCGCAAAACGATTGTCGCCATGATAGTTTATAACGACGCCGTTTTCAATTATCGTCGTAGGCGTAAGCGAAACGCCGTCGTCGTCGAAGAGCCTGTTTCTGTGACTGCCTTCGATTTGTCCGCATAGCGTAATTAAAAGTTTATCGCAATCGCCGTCTTGCAAATTATCGCCCTTTTTAAAAGCGTTAGAGTGGGCGTAAACCGCACTATAACTCAGTTCGTAAGCGATAGACCTAAAAAGAGAAGCCAATTCGGGCGCGTTCAACACAACTTTGCACGCGAGATTTACCGTCGGCTTAGTTGCGAAATAGCGGTCTTTAACTTCTTGCATTTTACCTGCAATTTCCTCTTTAATTTCGTCGTAATTAAAGTTGGAAAAATCATAGCGTTCGTAAAGTTCCACCGATTCGCCTTCCGTCCAAGTGGGAATTGCTTCGATCATTGCGGTATATTTTTGTTCGCATTTATCCAAGCCGTTGCCGTTTACTATGTGCAGACGGATTCTATTAATAAATATTTCCAAAGCGTTTATGGAAGCGTTTTTTTCGCTATTTGCCTCGAAACACGCCTTTGCGATTTGACGAGCGAGGTCGGCGGGACTATATTCGCTCATATTAGAATAAATATCGTCCGCCAAACTCTCCTTTTTCGGGAGTTCGTACGCCTGATTGTTGACGAGCCGTGCTTTTTCTATTGCAAGAGCGATTTTTTGGCGTAATTCTTGCTCGGTCGTGGAAGCGTATACGGCAAACGCGCTGTTGCCGAGTTTACCGTCGTGACTGCAATATACCGTTACCGACTTGTCCGTCGTAGAGGTCGAGCGCACGGTTTCGAGTTTTTCGTGAACGAAAAAGGTTTCGTACGAAGTTTTTTGCGTTTCGCTGATTTTATAATTGGTTACTTGCGGAAATTCCTTTAAAATTCTAATTATATTTTCCATTATGCTAATTTCACCTTCACTTTTAGTGCAGGGCCTCCGTCGGATACTCTAACCCATTCTTTATAACCTTTGCCGCAGCTCCCCGCACCGATGATTTTAAAATCGTCTGAAATCATTGTGATGGATTTAAGCAAGTCGGGCACGTAACCGCTCATTACGACGGGCGCAACGTAATTGTCGGTAAGTTTGCCGTCGATAATTTCTATGCCGTATTCCGCAGTGCACTGAATTTGCCAATTCTTAGGATCTTCCATGCCGTTGTTCGTTTCAAAAAGCATATAGCCGTGCTTAATCGAAGCGATCATATCCTCGAGTTTATCCGTTCCCTTTTCAAAAAAAGTATTCGTCATGCGCGCGTAAGCCTTATGCTTATAGTTTTCTCTACGTCCGTTGCCCGTCGGAACGGTTCCCAATTCGCACGCGCTTGTAAGGTCGCTGATTCCGTTTACTAAAATACCGTCTTTGATAATTTGAGTGTCTTGCGCCAAAACACCGTCGTCGTCGAAGAAGTAAGATGCGGTGGAAAAAGTTGCTTTCGCTCCGTCGCGCATGTTGCAAATAGGCGAAGCAACGTAGTTGCCGACGTATTTTTTCGCAAGAGCGCGGTCTTTTACGAATTGGTCCATTTCCACGCCGTGCCCAAACGCTTCGTGTGCGATTAATCCGGTGATGGACGGATCGGTAATACAGTCGTATACGCCCGGGACAATCGGCTTTGCGTTCGAAAGTTTGATTGCTTTATCGACAAGTTTATCCAAAAGACTTGGCAGACCTTCGAGCGCTTCGCTCATAAGGTTAGAGTACGTTCCTTCCATTGCCATAACCATTTTTTCGCCGTTGCTGTAAACGACCATGGCGGTAGCGTTTACCCAACTGTAAAATTGATCTAATTCTTTATTTTTGGAAATAAACAATTTTGACGCGGTAAAAAAGTTAAGTCTGCAAACGGCGTTTGCTATGTTTTCGTCCTTTTTAAGCAATTGGTCTTTTATATCCTCGCAAAAGGCTATGAGTGTTTGCGGAGCGTAATCGTCAAAATCGCAAGGGCGCTCGAACGATTGCACCAATTTTTCGTCGCCGACGTTACTCACGACGATTTGAGAATCAATTAAATCGCCCGCAATCTCGAGACTGTCTATTATTTTTTTAGCGAGTTGTTTTTTGTCGCCGGAAATATCGTCGGTGGAATATTCATAAAAACTGCGACCGTCGTTAAGTTTTACGACGAACCCGCATTCGGACGCCGAACCCTCACTCATTACGGAACTGCTACGGTTAGCATTTACAAGCGACGACTTAACGTCGGTTGCAAGTACGCTGACGTAGGCAAATTTTTTACCGAGTTCCGCAACAAGCTCTTTGATTTCGCCCCTTTTCGAGTTTAAATACGTTGAAAAAGGCATAAATAACTTCTCCTTGATTTTGGATTTTGCTTATTTTTATTTATTATATCATTTTTTATCGATAATCGCAACAAATTGAACTCAATTTAAGAGTTAAACAGAAAATAGCGCAAGTCGATCGCGCCGCCGTTAAACTTTCTATCGGGTACACCCCGACATTTGACAAAGAACCAAAAAATCCCCATGTAAAACGGCGCGGAAATACTCCGCGCCGTGAACGTTTTTGTGAACGTGATTATATAAATCTATTAAGCTTTCTCGTTAAGGCAAGCGATACCGGGAAGCTGTTTACCCTCTAAAAGTTCGAGCGAAGCGCCGCCACCGGTAGAGATGTGCGACATCTTGTCGGCATAACCGAGCTGCGCGACTGCGGCGGCACTGTCTCCGCCACCGATAATGGTGGTTGCGCCCTCCGCCTCGGACAAAGCCTTAGCAACGGCGTTCGTGCCTGCTGCAAGCGTGGGATTTTCGAACACGCCCATAGGTCCGTTCCAAACGACGGTTTTTGCGCCCTTTACGACTTCGGCGTAAAGCGCTCTCGTTTTCTCGCCGATATCGAGACCTTCTTCGTCCGACGGAATATCCGCTATATCGTGAGTGTTAACTTCGATAGGAGCGTCGATAGGATCAGGGAAAGATTTAGCGGTAACGACGTCGATGGGAAGGTATACGGTCTTGCCGAGCGTTTTAGCCTTTTCGAGCATTTCTTTGCAGTAACCGATCTGCGAATCGTCGACGAGAGAAGTACCGACCTCGTAACCTTCCGCCTTTAAGAAAGTATAAGCCATACCGCCGCCGATAACGAGCGTGTCGCACTTATCGAGAAGGTTGGAAATAACTTTAAGCTTGTCGGCAACCTTTGCACCGCCCAATACGGCAACGAAAGGTCTTTCGGGCTGTTCGAGCGCTCCGCCCATAACGGTAAGCTCTTTTTGAATAAGGAAACCGCAAACGGCGGTCTTAACGTAGCCCTGCTCTACTATAGCGGCGGTGGAACCGTGCGAGCGGTGAGCGGTACCGAAAGCGTCGTTTACGAAAATATCGCAATAGCTTGCGAGCTTTTTGCAAAATTCGGGATCACGCGCTTCTTCGCCCGCTTCGAAACGAGTGTTTTCGAGAAGAACAACCTCGCCGTTCTGAACAGCGGCGACTGCGGCGTCTGCAGACGGTCCGATAACGTCGGTGGCAAAAGTAACCTTTTGACCTAAAATTTCGGAAAGTCTTTCGGCAACGGGCTTAAGGCTGTATTTCGCAACTACCTGACCCTTGGGCTTGCCCATATGCGAGCAAAGAATAACCTTTGCGTTGTTTTCGATAAGATATTTGATCGTGGGCAAAGCGCCGTTGATTCTGTTTTCGTCGGTAATCTTGCCGTCCTTCATAGGAACGTTGAAGTCTACTCTGACGAGACATCTCTTGCCGGCGACGTCTACGTCTTTAACCGACATTTTATTAAGCATACTCATAATTAAAAAACACTCCTTATGTTTTCTTTCATTTAGAATATATCACCCGAGCGCAAAAAAGTCAACCGTTTTGCAATTACTCGGCGTTTTATTTTATACGGGTACAGTTTCCCGCGCATTTCGTCCTTACCGCGGCAAACGGCAAAAAAATCGCGGCGTTAACGCCTATGCCGCGCGGCAAACGCAAAAAGCACGCAACCCCAAAAAAGCACGCAACGCAAAAAGGCACGCAACGCAAAACTTAGTAAAGATTTACTTTAAAAAATCCTTATAAAGCATGCTGGGCTGAACGCTTTCGTTATTATTATACTTACCGCTTTTGTACGGTTCGTAATCACCGTCAATCGTGTGGTAGTATATTTGACAAATTTCGACGTTGGGATAAATTTTTATAGGCTGAACGCAATACAGTTCGAGCGTCCAAAAGCCGTTAAATCCGACGTCGCCGAAGCCCGCCGTTATGTGAATGCAAAGACCGAGTCTGCCGACCGACGATCTGCCCTCGAGCATGGGTACGAATTTTTCCGTTCTGGTATGCTCCACCGTTCTGCCGAGATAAAGCTTGCCCGGTTCGAGAACCAAGCCCTCTTCCGGAATGATTATCTTATGATAAGCATTGGGCTTTTTCATATCGAGAACGGGCTCGTCGTAAACAAGCATTTCGTTATGAAGGCGAAGATTGTAACTGTTGGGATTAAGTTGCGAAACGGAAAAGGGCGTAATCTGAATTTCCTTGCCCTGACGTTTCAAAATTTCTTTTCCGGATAAAATCATAATAATCCTTTCGGCGGCGTATGGGCGCCGTCTGCCCCGTTATTGATTTATTATTCTTAAAACGCTCGCCATGCGCGATAGAGGCATGGGCGGCGTTTGTTCGGAAGCAAGATCCACGCGGACGACGGTCGCAATAAACTCGTTTCCGCTTTTACCGAACGGAACGGCAACCTTATCGCCTGCTTTTAAACCGACAATATCGTTTTTGTACCAATACGGGCGATCGCCCGCAAGCGGATTGCCGTCGAAAACAACCTTGGCAAACGAAATAACCTCGTTATCCTTTAGCCCTCCGCCGCACATCGAATGTATCATATTTCCTCCGTGCGCTCCGTATTATATATATCGTTATTACCGATGCCGACGCAACGCGTTTATTTGCCTAAATTCGACCGCCGTTTGATTTATTTCAGCACTTTACGGGATCGGGATAGGTTTCGCCGTACGTTTCGACCGTTATAGTGCGAATACGCTGTTCCTCGTAGGGCTTATCCCTGTAATCGGTGCGCGTTTGAGCAATGGCGTCGAGCGTGTCGAATCCGTCGGTAAGCTTGCCGAAAGCGGCGTACTGCCCGTCGAGATGAGGTGCGTCCTCGTGCATAATGAAAAACTGCGAGCCGCCGCTGTTAGGCTGCATTGCGCGAGCCATAGAAAGAACGCCTCTCGTATGCTTTAATGCGTTTTTTACACCGTTTGCGGCAAATTCGCCCTTTATGGAATATCCGGGACCGCCCATACCCGTGCCGGTGGGATCGCCGCCCTGTATCATAAAGCCTTCTATAACGCGGTGGAAAATAATTCCGTTATAAAAACCGCTCGCCGCAAGTTTAATAAAATTATTGACGGTATTAGGCGCGTACTCGGGATAAAGTTCGGCGGTCATCGTTTTGCCGTCGTACATAGTAAAGGTTACGGTGGGATTTTTCTTCATGCTAATGTTTACCTCGCCTGTTTTTTCGCTTTTAATATACCACACTGCGCCGCTTTTTGCAATTATTTGGAATATTATTTCCAAAAAAACGCGTGCATGCGACATAACCGCGCAAAATAACCGTACGCAACACGATCAAGCCGCCGTTTAAAACAATCGCTTAACGCAAACTCGAAGCGCCACTATGCTTATATCTCGCCCCTATGCTTATATCACGCACTAGTATCCCTATATCGAGTCGCAGAGACACGCGCGTTTGCGCCGACTTTTGCAAGTATAAAATTTTTTTAAAAAAAGCGCGCTAAACTATTGACAAACGCAGTTATTCGACTATAATAATATTAGCAGTCGGCAAAGAGGAGTGCTAAGACAGTCGAGCCGAGAGTGCTAATTTTAAAAAAGCGCAATCGGGGGATTTTAAAGCACGGCTATGCCGCTTGCACTATAATGAATAAAATCGGAGGAACCGAAATGAAAGTAAAACCTTTATTCGATAAAGTAGTCGTAAAGGCAACAAAGAAAGAAGATACCACTAAGAGCGGATTTATACTCCCCTCTTCTTCGCAAGAAAAATCGCAAACGGCGGTTGTCGTTGCCGTAGGCCCGGGCGGTATGGTTGACGGAAACGAAGTTAAAATGCAGGTTAAAGAGGGCGACGTCGTTCTCTTTGCCAAATATTCGGGAAGCGAGTTCAAAGTAGACGGCGAAGAGCTTACCATTCTCCGCCAGAGCGACATTCTCGCTATCGTAGAATAATTACCGTTCAAGTCTAATCGTAAGGAGGATTTTATATTATGGCTAAACAAATCAAATACGGCGAAGAAGCAAGAAAGGCTCTCGTTAACGGCGTAAACACTCTCGCCGATACCGTAAAAATTACTATAGGCCCCAAGGGGCGCAACGTAGTGCTCGACAAGAAGTACGGCGCTCCCCTCATCACCAACGACGGCGTTACCATCGCTAAGGAAATCGAGCTCGAAGATCCGTTCGAGAATATGGGCGCTCAGCTCGTCAAGGAGGTTTCTACCAAGACCAACGACGTCGCGGGCGACGGCACCACCACAGCAGTCGTTCTCGCTCAAGGAATGATCCGCGAGGGAATGAAAAACCTCGCCGCGGGCGCTAACCCCATCATCCTCAGAAAGGGCATTACAAAAGCCGTAGAGGTCGCTATCGAAGAGCTTAAGGCTAAGAGCAAACCCGTCAGCGGCAAAACGGCTATCGCGCAGGTAGCGTCCATTTCCGCAGGCGACGAAGAGGTCGGCAAGCTTATTTCCGACGCTATGGAAAAGGTCGGTAAAGACGGCGTTATAACCGTTCAGGAAAGCAAGACGATGAAGACCGAGCTTACGACAGTCGAGGGCATGCAGTTCGACAGAGGGTACGCTTCCGCTTATATGGTAACCAATACCGACAAAATGGAAGCCGTGCTCGACAATCCCCTCATCTTTATAACCGACAAGAAAATTTCGTCTATTCAAGAGATTTTGCCCATAATCGAGCCTATTGCTCAGCAAGGACAAAGGCTTCTCATTATAGCCGAAGAGGTCGAGGGCGACGCCCTTGCCGCACTCGTCGTGAACAAGCTCAAAGGCGTGTTCAACTGCGTTGCGGTTAAAGCGCCCGGCTTCGGCGACAGAAGAAAAGCTATGCTCGAAGATATAGCAATCCTCACAGGCGGTCAAGTTCTTTCGTCCGACCTCGGAATCGACTTCAAGGATTTCACTCCCGATATGCTCGGCAGAGCCGCTCAAGTCAAGGTCGATAAGGACAACACCACTATAGTCGACGGCGCGGGCGATCCCGAAGAGATCAAAGCACGCATAAACGCTATCCGCGCGCAGATCGAAGAAACAACTTCCGACTATGACAGAGAAAAACTTCAGGAAAGACTTGCCAAGCTCGCAGGCGGTGTTGCAGTCGTTAACGTAGGCGCGGCAACCGAAGTGGAAATGAAAGAGAAAAAACTCCGCATCGAAGACGCGCTCGCCGCAACCAGAGCCGCCGTCGAAGAAGGCATCGTGCCCGGTGGCGGCGTTGCACTTCTCAGCACTATCCCCGCACTCAAAAAGCTCGTCGCAACGCTTAGCGGCGAAGAAAAAACGGGCGCGGAAATCATTCTCCGCGTAGTCGAAGATCCTATCAGACAGATCGCCGCAAACGCAGGACTCGACGGCTCCGTTATCGTCAACAAGATCCTCTCTTCCAAAAAAGCCGACTTCGGCTTCGACGCTTTCCGCAACGAATACGTCGATATGGTAGAAGCAGGCATCATCGACCCGACCAAGGTTACGAGATCGGCTCTTCAGAACGCCGCGTCTATCGCCTCCACACTCCTTACGACCGAGAGTATCGTTACCGATATCCCCGCTCCGGAGCCGGCAAACCCCGCAGGCGGCAACATGGGCGGAATGTACTAATTTCTTGACGAACTAAATATGCAAAATGCTTGGTACCCCAAAAAGTATCAAGCATTTTTATAAAGCAAAAACCGCCCTATAAGTCGATTAACGGCAGTTTTGCCTAAATATTGCAAAACGGCGGAAGCAAGCCGCCCCACACTGCCGCACAAACAAAAAACACGGTTTTTAGTCTGCTTACACCTTTATGAAAACACGAGCATAATATGTAATAACGACGAAAACGATTGCCTAATACATACGGAGAACATCTCCGCGGAGGTAAATCGCATGTGCAGAATAAACTGTTTTTTCGGGTGCGGATTCCACAGAAGAAGATGCCCCGCACGCAATAACTGCGTAAGGCAATGCCAAAGATGCCAATGCCCGACGCGACCGCTTTTCGCCGTTATTAACCGCTTGACTTA
>CAZHGN010000052.1:0-9199 GCA_964532155.1 uncultured Acidiphilium sp. | reverse complement strand
AACTTTTGTAACCGGCGTTGTTACCGACTGGACGACCTTCTTGCATACTTTCCAATCTTACAAAGGTACCGATGAGGTTCCCGGCAATGCCACTAGCTTCTTTGGCGAAGGTACTTATTACATCCTCGGTTCTGATATCAAAGCCGGTACAATCGACTCGCATACCATTGGCGAAACGACGTATACGAAGGCCACTCAAGACAGTGTAAGAACTGCTGAACCTGCGAAATTTGGTTTTAGCGGAACTCTTGACGGAAGAGAGCATGTGATTATCGGAGTAGAGGGAACTTACGGTGGCTTGTTCGGTGTAATGAAAAATGCTATCGTAAAGAATATTGACTTTACGGTAAACGGTTGGAGCTCAAATTATACCCCCTCGAGTTTATTCGGTGCATTCGAAGGTGTAACGTTTGAAAATATTAACATATTATTTGAAAAAGCATTAAGTTATGATCAAATGTCTGCTCATGGTGTAATAACCGGTCAAAACTCATTTAAGTGTATCTTTAAAGACATTAACGTCTATGCTCCCGGGTCTCAACTCGGTTACCTTGTAGGTCAAGGATATTTCCTATTAGTTGAAAATAACGATTTTACTAATCTTAATTTCTATGTTAAGTCATATGATTATTCGCTTAATGGAACTGTTATTCAAGAAGGCATAAACGTGGTTGATGGAATTAACGATTATGAGCAAGTAATAGGCACGGTCGAAAATGACGAGGGTACACTTTCTTTCTATAGTGTATTGCCTGCGGCATTTACCGACTACACTATAACGGATATCGTTTATAATGGTACTTCTATATATGATGCCGATTCCATTATAAATACAACCCAATTCCTTGGTTTAATAAACAATGCGTTTGGTTCTCATACGGTAAGTGTAACGCTCGAAAAAGACGGTCACGTTTTAAGAAAGTTGCCGATGAAGGTTCTTTATGTAACCGAAGTTATAACCACTTGGGAACAACTTCTTTACAGGGTAACTTATCGCAATGGTGTTGATGATAAGTTCGGTGAAGGCAAGTATTACGTTTTAGGCAACGATATTGCTGGCGGTAATGTTGAAAACGAGTTCAGCTATAATGGCGAAAACTTTAAGGACTGGGCTAGCACATCTACAGAAGCAGGGAAGGGATTCTTTGGTACGCTTGACGGTTTGGGTCATAGTATAACAGGAATAGATTTTTGCAATTACAGTATTTTCGGGGCTTTACGCGGAACTGTTAAAAACTTAACTATGAGCGGTACTGTCTATAGCTGGGCAAAGAATTGTTCTATATTTGCTGGCGGTGGAGATGTATTTGATGCTACGATTGAAAATGTGATAGTTAATATTGCTCCTTATGAAAATTCTACTGATTTTTCAGACTTGGTAGGCATAGTTGCAAGAAGTCATGTTAAGAGATGTACTTTTACTAACTTCACTGTTCACGCGGAAGGTATTAAGTTCAAGTATTTAATAGGTTCAGGTGACAGTGCGGGAGGAATAATTAACGAATATACTCCTGCCGAGTCCGTCGGTGATGGTAATCTGTATACGAATTGCAAATTCTACGTTGCAGACTATGAATATATTGGGTCCACCACGACTACGAATAACTCAATGGGTGGATTAAAGGTTTATACCGACGTTCAGACCGTTGAATTAAGCGGCGAAACAGTGGAAATCAAATTGCCGACCGTAAGAAGTAATGATGGCAATTATATTTTCCGCGTAACTCTTAACGGTACTAAAATAACGGGTTCTACTATAGATGGTGTTACGGCAAAGTTTGCCGTTGAAACTTGGAACGCGATCGACATTACGAAACTTTCCGTTGCGGAGATAAAAGCCGTAGTCGAAGCCGAGGGTAACGGCTACGATAAGACTTATGAAATCGTCTTTGACGTATCGGGCAATGGCGCAACTTACACTTACGAGAGTAAGTGCGTAGTTCTCCGCGTAAAATTCACTCAGCCGACTTCTACCGAAGCAGGTGAATAATCAAAACTCAATAACTGAAAACCAAGGAGATTTACAGTATAACAACTTAAGTTCCAAATGAGTTTTTAAGTTAAACAGTAACCGCGAAGTAAGCGTTTCCTCGCTTACCTCGCGGTTAATTTTTTTTGGTGCCCGACCAAAACTCTTGTATAAAGGGCGGTGGAGGCATATAAAACATAATGGCTTATAACAAACAATTTTGCAAACGACGCAAAAGCAAGTGCGTTAATCGTTATTTTCGGTAAAACGGCTTGCTATTTTGTTTATTATGTGGTAATATTTATTACGAAATTAACGGTATTTTGATAGTTAGGCAAACACATTAAACAAGCCTCCGTGCCGTCGGAGGTGTCTCGGCGATTTACGCCGAGACAAAAGGAGTTGACTCTGTTATTATTACCGAATTTAATTGTGTTGTAGTCAAAAAGATTATCGCGTAACTTTTGCTCTTGCGCGTTTTGGTTACAAACCGGCGTAATCGAGTACCGGGCGTATTATACGCGGCTCAAGACCTATAAATTCGCGAAATAACCTACGCTTGCAAGCGTTATACTTAAGGAGATTTTATGAAAAAAATCGTTTATTTGCCTTTGGACGAGCGTCCTTGCAACTATTCATTCGTTCGGTTCTTAACCGAGGACAATGCCGAGATAAAACTCGTTTGCCCCGATCTTAGCGAAATGGGCGACAAAAAAGTGCCTGCCGAATACGCCAAAATTTCGGCTTTTTTAGCACGAGAGTGCGTTGACGCCGACTATTTGATTTTGGCTATCGACACTCTTTTATACGGCGGTATAGTTCCGTCGCGCTTGCATCATCTTTCGGCGGAAGAACTAAGCGCGCGCTTAAGCGTTATAAAAGCGGTTAAGTCTGCTAATCCGCGTTTAAAAATCTACGCATTTTCGCTCGTTATGCGTTGTCCGAGTTATTCGACGGACGACGAGGAGCCCGATTATTACGGCAAAATCGGCTATGAAATTTTCCGTTACGGTCAAAACGAGCATAAACGTGCGTTGAACCTTATAACCGAGGAAGAATATCAAGCGAACAAAATTGCTTTTGCGGCTTGCGAGCCCTATTTGCCCGATTTTCTTACTCGCCGCAAGGTCAACTTGACCGTTTTGACAGACGCTTTGCTTATGGTCGGCAAAGAAATCGAGCAAATGGTAATTTTGCAAGACGATTCGAACCCTTACGGCTATACCGCAATGGATCAAAAAAAGGTGCGCGATTTAGTAAACGAACTCAAACTAAACGTGGACATTTATCCCGGCGCAGACGAGGGCGGAATGAGCCTTTTGGCACGCGTGGTTTGTGATATCAAGGGCAAATCCCCCAAGATTTACCCCGTATTTCCGCTTGAGGAGTGCAAAAACTTCATTCCTCTTTACGAGGACAGGGAAGTTTACAAAAGCATTTGTGCGCAAATTAAGAGCGCGGGCGCGACCGTTGCCGACGCTGCGAGCGAAGCCGATATTATGCTTTATTGCAACGCGCCCTCTTGCGAGGCGCACAACATAGACAAGCCGTACACCGCCGAAGAGGACAAGCGCGACTTGCCCGAGTACGTCGCTCGCATGAAGCGCGATCTCGAAAAGGGCAGGGCGGTTGCCGTAGCCGATATAGCGTACTGCAACGGTGCGGACGTAAAGATGACCGAGCTTATCGAAAAGGAAATAGGATTTTTAAACCTTGCGGGCTATGCCGGTTGGAACACGTCGTCTAACGCGTTGGGAACGGTAATATCGCAAAGCGTACTGCACTATTTTTACGGCAAAACGCCCACGCACGACCGCTTTACCGCCGAACGCTTGTATGAAGATATAGGTTATTGCGCCTACGTCAGAAAGCGCGTTTGGGATTATGAAGTAGTGCCTATGGGGTATTGCTACGAGGATACTAAGGTTGCGCGCGGCGAGGTCAGCGCGCGTATCGGGTTTTTGCTCGAAGAGTATATGAAAGAGCATTATCCCGAAATAACCGCAAAATACGAAATTGCCGACTGCTATATGCCTTGGCGAAGAATGTTCGAGGTCGGGTTGATCGTTAAAGAGAAATAAGGAGCGTTATCATGAATAAGCAAAGAATAACCGAGTTAAAGAATTTTTATCACAAAACGCTGTTAGAGGACGTAATACCTTTTTGGATGAACTCCGATCTTATCGACGAAGAAAACGGCGGTTTTATAACCAGCGTTGACAGAGAGGGCAAGTCATATAACGACGATAAGAGCGTTTGGTTCCAAGGTCGCTGTTTGTGGACGTTCTCCAAGCTTTGCAACGTTTACGGCGTACGCGACGATTGGAAACGCGCCGCCGACAGCGGAGCGAAGTTTATTAAAGATCACTGCATCGACGGCGACGGCAGAATGTTTTTCACCGTAACCAAGGACGGCAAGCCGCTCCGCAAACGCCGTTACTTTTTCTCCGAAAGTTTTCTCGTCGTCGGTTTTGCCGAATACTACGGAGTGAGCGGCAACCCCGAAGATCTTGCGCTTGCCGAAAAATATTTCGACTTGATGTACGCCATCTATAGGGATCCGACCGCCGATCCGTTCAAAATTACGCCGAAGGAAAACGCCGAGGTGCGCTCTATGCACTCTAACGCAAATCCCATGGTGCTCGTAAGTTCGGCTCAAACGCTCCGCCGTATCAGCGGAAATACCGAGAAATACGATCCGATTATCGCCGCTATCGTCGACGATATGATCTCGTTGCACTATAAGCCCGAATACCGTTGCGTGCTCGAAAACGTTTTGCCCGACGGCGGTATTTTGGATAATCCTACCGGCAGAACGATTAATCCCGGCCATTGCATAGAAAACTCTTGGTTCTTGATGAACGCCGCCGTCAGAACGGGCGACGACAAGCTTTTGTCCGAGGCGTTGAATATTCTCGAGTGGTCGCTGAATATCGGTTGGGACGAAAAGTACGGCGGTATTTACTATTTCCGCGATTTGTACAACCGTCCTTGCGAACAGCTCGAACACGATATGAAACTTTGGTGGGTTCATAACGAGTCGCTGATCGCCACGCTTACCGCTTATTCCGTTACCGGTGACGAAAAATACGCCGAGTGGTACGAAAAACTCCACGCGTATATTTTCGAGCATTTCTCCGACAAGGAGCATGGCGAATGGTATGGCTATTTACACCGTGACGGCACCGTTTCGCATACGCAAAAAGGCTCGCTCTGGAAAGGACCTTATCACTTGCCGCGTTGCTTGATTTTGTGCGAAGAAATTCTTTCCGCGCTCGAAAAGGGCGAAAAACTGCCTTGCTTGCTGTAAGCGGTTCGTTATATACGGTGGTTTTGCAAAGAACAAAAGTATAATAATAAAATAAGGGCGAAATTCGCCTTTTAAGGGGCGTTTTGCCTGTCGTTTACAATGTGTAGCGCACACGTGCGGTTTTACGCGTGCTTGTCCGAACGGCGGCTTAAACGCCCATTGCTTTTTTATATTGTTTATAGATTATTAAGAGGTCTACGTATGTTGTATAATAATTTAGACGAGTTGATCGGGCGCACGCCGCTTTTAAGGGCGGCGGCTTTTTCGGTGGCAAAAGGGTTAACAAATCCGCTGCTTGTCAAGCTCGAATGCTTTAATCCCGCAGGCTCCGTTAAGGATAGGGCGGCTAAGTTTATGATAGACGATGCGGAGGCGCGCGGCGTTTTAAAAAAGGGCGGTACGGTGGTTGAATCCACGAGCGGGAATACCGGTATCGCCATTTGCGCTATTTGTTCGGCGCGCGGTTACAACGCCGTGATCGTTATGCCCGATAACATGTCCGAGGAACGCATTAAAGCAATGTCCGCGTACGGCGCGAAAGTCGTTTTGACTCCCGCCGCACTCGGAATGCAGGGCGCGCGCGATCAAGCCGAAAGGTTGCGCCAATCGATAAACGGCGCCGTGACTCTCGGACAGTTCGTCAATCCGACCAACGCGCTTGCGCATTATAAAACTACCGGCCCCGAGTTATTCGACGATTGCGACGGCAAAATCGACGTCTTCGTTGCGGGTGTGGGCACCGGCGGGACGATTAGCGGCGTGGGACGGTTCTTAAAGGAAAAAATAAGCGGCGTCGAAATCGTTGCCGTTCAGCCTAAATCGTCGCCTGTGTTGACAGGCGGCAAGCCGTCCGCTCATAAAATTCAGGGGATAGGCGCAAATTTCGTCCCCGAACTCCTCGACCGCTCCGCAATTGACGAAATCGCGGAGTGCTCCGACGACGACGCTATGAACGCCGCGCGACTTTTCGCCAAGACCGAAGGCGTTTTGGTCGGCATCTCTTCTGGCGCCGCTCTTTCCGTCGCCGCCGAAATATCCAAAGCACACCCCGAAAAAAAGGTCGTTTGCCTTGCTCCCGACACCGGAACGCGCTACTTCTCAACCGAGCTTTATAAATAAGAACTTAAACGTTAACACGCGGTTGGTTTCGGCGTTGCTTGATTTAGTTCTTTTTAAATGGTCAATTTTTAAATATATCTTTCAACGGGGAATTAAATAAATTCTATACAAATGCAAATTATCGCAAAACGTTTTGTTTGTTTTGTTAAAGATTTACTTGCTATTATTCGCGATTTAGAATATAATATAAGCAAGAAAATTGCGAGGTGAATAATGCTTAGTTTTATGTCCGCAAAGGAAGCTGCCGAAAAATGGAATATATCTCAAAGGCGTGTGGCAATTTTATGCGCAGAAGGACGTATTAACGGCGCAATGATGGTCGGCAATATGTGGATTATTCCGTCTACTGCTGAAAAGCCAATCGATAAGAGAACCGTTAGATATGGAAAACAAAAAAACGTAACGCTTAAGCCATTTGTAAAATGGGTTGGCGGTAAGGGGCAGCTTGTTGATCAAATCGAAAAAATGCTACCGATTGGCGGAGAAAAAGTTTTAACAAAATATGCCGAGCCTATGGTCGGCGGTGGCGCATTGTTTTTTAGTATTTTATCGAAATATGACTTTGAAGAACTGTATATTAGCGATATCAATGCAGAACTTATCAATGCATATCAAGTTGTAAAAAACGACGTGGAAAGCTTGATTGAAAAACTCAATGAAATGCAAATGGTATTTTTGCCTATGGACGATAACGGCAGAAAGTATTTTTATTATACTATCCGTGAAAGATTCAATTCTACAATTCTGTCGCCGGAAACAGCTACCGATAAAGCAGCGCAATTCATATTCCTAAACAAAACCTGCTTTAATGGCCTTTATCGCGTGAATAAAAAAGGGCAATTCAACGTTCCTATGGGGGCATATAAAAATCCTACCATTTGCGACGATGAAAATTTGCGAAATATTCACGAAGGGTTGCAAAACGTGACTATTGTTTGTGGCGACTATTCTTTATCTAAAGATTTTATTGATAAAGATACTTTCGTCTATCTTGATCCGCCTTATCGTCCTATTTCGGCAACATCCGCATTTACTGCATATAATAGCGATGTTTTTGATGATAACGAGCAAATTAGGCTCTCTAAATTTATTGATGAAATTAACTCAATCGGTGCAAAAATTGTATTGAGCAATTCCGATCCTAAAAACGTGAACGAAGAAGACAATTTCTTTGATGATTTATACAAGAACTACACGATTAATCGTGTTGAGGCAACTCGTGCAATCAATAGCAAGGGAAGCAAACGCGGCAAAATTAACGAATTGCTTATTAGCAATTAGGAGGATTAGGAAATGATAAAAAGCGGTAAAGGCGGTGGAAACACGCGTACGGGGTTAATTTTTGAGGGCAAAACGGATTTGTCTACTTTTTTATGTCAACAACCCCATTATTCGGTGGTAGAACACGATGTGTTTTATGATAATGACAAGGTAGCCGAAGTGTACAAAAAGCACAATTTTTATTCGGTATTCCTTAAAAAATTAGATATAGATTGGACAAAACATATTTCAAAGAAATTGCTTCCCGATGACAGTATATTTGTACTGCTAAATAATGTACTTTATATTATCGAGTGCAAACATCAGGAAGTCGCTGGTTCTGTAGATGAAAAATTACAAACCTGTGATTTTAAGAAAAAACAATATAAAAAACTAATGTCCGCTGCAAATATTGATGTCGAATATATTTATCTATTAGACAATTGGTTTAGAAAAGAGCAATATACGGACGTTTTAAACTACATTCACTCCGTTGGATGCGACTACTATTTTGAATATATTCCTCTAACAAGATTAGGATTGCCCGTTCCGCCTGAAACGATAGAAGATTAATATGGCAAAAAAAATTCCGTTACAACCAGATCGTTTTGAGCTTGAAACAAATACTGTTTGGGCTTTTCCTAACCGCGGAAAATGGGCAACGCACGATGCCAAATATCGTGGAAATTGGTCACCGTATATTCCGCGCAACTTGATTTTGCGGTACTCCGCCGAGGGAGATACAGTTTTGGATCCGTTTGTCGGCGGTGGCACGACTGCCGTTGAAGCAAAGTTGACAAATAGAAATTTTATCGGCATAGATATTAACCCGAATGCACTTGAGCTCACAGAAAATAAATTAAATTTTGAGTGCGAATTTTCGCCTAAATCTACAATAATGCAAGGCGACGCGCGCAATCTTTGTGCGATAGAAAACGAATCCGTTGATTTAATTTGTGCTCATCCGCCTTATGCCGATATTATTCATTACAGCGAAGATATTGACGGCGACTTGTCTCTTATGCCAATGAAAGATTTTCTTTTTGAAATTGGCAAAGTTGCCGAAGAATGTTATCGTGTTTTGAAAAAAGATAAGTTCTGCGCTATACTTATGGGCGATATTCGTAAAAAAGGTATGGTTCAACCGCTAGCGTTCGAAACGATGCGCATTTTTGAAATGGCAGGCTTCAAAACAAAAGAAATAATAATCAAGGAACAGCATAACTGCAAAGCTACGGGCTATTGGAAAACAAATAGCATAAAATTCAACTTCTTGCTACTTGCCCACGAGTATTTGTTTGTGTTTAAGAAATGATTACAAAAAAACAAGCCCTGAGTTAATCCGGAACTTGTTTTTTAAAACCATAATTACGTTTTGTTTTGCGTACGCGTATAAACGATGCTTCGGTTACATTATTCTGATAGTTTTATTAGCAAAAAGAAAAGCCGCAATGTGCGACTTTTCTTTTTTGGTGCCGCTGGTGGGGGTCGAACCCACACGATGTCGCCATCACGGGATTTTGAGTCCCGCGCGTCTGCCA
>CAZHGN010000051.1:0-9242 GCA_964532155.1 uncultured Acidiphilium sp. | reverse complement strand
GTGGCGGAGGCAGAGGGATTCGCTCTTGGCTACGGCAAAGCAGTTAGTTTATGATAAGTTGTGTGCTTTGCCTACGCCTTCGGTCAGCCGCTAAAACCGTCCACAGGACGCTTTTTTGACGCTCTCGTTCGAATCCCTCTGTTATATTTTTCGTACACAAAAAGGGAAGGACAAAATCCTTCCCTTTTTGTGGCGGAGGCAGAGGGATTCGAACCCCCGTGCCCTCTCGGACAAACGGTTTTCAAGACCGCCTCGTTATGACCGCTTCGATATGCCTCCGTGTTTTTAATTATATCCTAAACGGATGAAAAAGGCAAGCGTTTCTTTGCGTGGTGAATATTTTTCTTTGCGTAAAGAATATTTCTTATTAAAACCGTTATTTTGAGCGTGGGGAGGGCAGTGAAAACAATAAAGTATGAGAAAAGTTTTAAGTAGTGAGAGAAAATAAAGCGCCTAAATGTTTAATCGCCAAGGAAAGACGTTTAAAGCGCATAAAAAAATTTTTATGCCAAATAGAATATTTTTCTAAAAAACTTGTGATTTTTTATCTTTTAATTGTTTTTTACTCTGCGGTATGGTAAAATACGTTTATGAATATCGACGATAAAAATACAATGCTTGGCGGCAGTACCGAAAAATCCAACGCCGATTGCAAGCAAAATAAAAACGAATCGGCTTATGGTGGTACCGCGCAACGTGCCGACCATACCGCTACGCAACGTGCCGACCATACCGCTACGCAATGCGCCGACCATACCGCCGACAAATACGGCAATCTTGTCTCCGAGCAACGCACCGCGCAAACCTCCGACCAAGCGGCTGTCCATGCGACCGCAGACCATACCGCCGACAAATACGGCGAACAAGTTGCCGAACGAAGTGTGAATAAACGCGAAAAAACGCCTATTAAACCGTGCGCTTTAATAGGTAATAAGTTGGCCGAGCGAATTACTGATATTGCGGCGTGTGCGTTTATCGTCGTGTTTATATCGGGGCTTTTTGCCGTGCTTTTAAAGGTAAACGGCGTTTATCCGTTCGGCGACGACGTGATATCGAGTTACGATATGCTTGCGCAGGTTGCGCCGTTTATCGAACATTTTTTTGACGTTATAGACGGCAAGTCTTCTCTTTTTTACACTTACGCCATAGCGGGAGGTGCGGACGTTTTCGGCACGCTTGCCTATTGCTGTGTCAGCCCCTTTACTTTTTTGTTTTTGCTATTCGGTAAAGGTAACGTATACTACGGCACGTCGATTATTTTGCCGCTCAAAATCGCTTGCGTAGGCGTTTCGGGGTATTTATATTTGCGTGCGAGATTTAAAAAAGTATCGCCGATTATGCGCGTTTCGCTCGCTTTGTCGTATGCGTTTTGCGGATATCTTTTTGTATCGAACACGTATATCAATTGGGTTGATATCTTAATTTGGCTTCCGATTGCTGCCTACGGTTTCAAGAAAATGATTGACGGCGGCGGTCGGTGGGTGTTTATATTGGGGCTGTGTCTGATTATATACACTTGTTTTTCGATAGCCTGTTTTTCGTTGTTGTTGGTTTATCCTATTGCTATACTATATTGCTTAATCGTTTTGCCGAAAGAAAAAAGACAAAAGGGGATAGTCGATCTCGTCGTTGCGCTCGTGATTACGGTGGGTATTTCGTTGCCTCTGCTTATCCCCGCGCTGTTTGCGTTTTTATCGTCCGGGAGGGGGCAAGGTTTGTTTTACGGGCTTTTCGACGAGATAAAAGCCGATCCGCTTTATTACAAGCTTTCATATATTTTTACCGACGGTTTAACGCTTACGCTTACCTTTGTTTACTTTGTCAAAAATGGCGTTAAACGACCTATAGACCGCTTTTTGGTGGTCTCGGCGTTGATTACGCTTTTGCCCGTACTTTGCGACGAATGTTGTATTATGCTGAATTTCGGCACTTATTACAGTTATGCTTTGCGCTTCGGTTTTTTAAACGGATTCTTTTTTCTATTCGTTGCCGGTTTGTACGTCGACGAGTTTAAACCGAGCGACTCGACGCGTTGCGCTCGTAGTGGCAAAAAAGTGTCTATGCTCCGTGCCGACGGTTCTTTTAACGTTAAAATCATTTGGAGCGTTGTCCTTTCGGTTGTGTGCGTGGGGGCGCTGATCGGCGGTGCGTTTTTATGTGTTGCCGCGCAAAACGATAAAATAGAAAAGTATTTTTCATCGCGCTTTGCTCATTCGCTCGGCGGTCTCGAGGTGACTGCTATCGTATTTGCAATTGTTGCGATAATCGTGCTATTGACTGTTATATTGGTAAAATTTAAAAATATTTTTCCGCGCGTTGCATCCGTTATTATGCTCGTTATCGTTTGCGGGCAGTGTGCGTTTTACGGCGAAAATCTCGTATACGGCAACGTTAAACAAACCGACGATTTCGACCGAATAGGCGTTCTTACCGACTATGTTCAAACGCTTGACGGCGGCGACGTCGCGCGCGTTAAGTTATATTCAGACTACGTGACCGCCGACATGCCTTTTACTCTTCATACGAATTCCTATAGCGTTTTTTCCTCGGTCATCGACGACAGAAACTTTAGGGCGCAACGCTTTTTCGATTACGGCGGAAACGGCACTAATACGATAAAGAGCTATAACGGCAGCTTTTTCGGGGATTGTCTGCTCGGCAACGAATATTATATTACGAAAAGCGCGTATGCCGAGCGCAATTACGAAAAAGTTGACGGCTACGACAAGATTTCCGACGGAAAGGGAGGCTATCTCGACGTGGGGGAATACCGTCTTTATAAAAACGTATATGCTTTTCCTCACGCATTCGTGACCGGAGGTGTTGCCGATTTTGTATCCGTTGATACTCTTTACGACGAGTACGAAGCAATTCTTAAAACGCTCGGCGGTGATGAATACGGAGTTGAAAGCGTTGAAATTAAAAGCTCGTCCGTTGTCGAAAAAGAAGACGGCGGATTCAGGATTTCATTCACGCGGACAAGCGGCGGAGGGTATTATTTCTTCGTCTTGTCTCCGGAACTTGCAAACGGTGCGGAATACTCTTTGGGTTCGAGCGACAGCCGTTTCGAGGTGGGCGAAAACCGCTCGTTTTCTTGCCATAAGGGCAGTAATAATTATTCTTCGGCTATTCTATATTTGAATGACGACGTTGAAAAGAGTGCGGTGATGGAGGGCGTAAAACTTTATAGGCTCGCCGATTCTACCGTAAAAGCGCTTTCCGAAGCGATTAAGGCGAAAGCCGCCGACTTTGAATTGTCTGCCGGAAAAATGACCGCACGTGCCGTTGCGAGCGCTTCCGGCGAGTACCTATTTTTAAACTACGTGGCGTTGCCCGGACATCGTGCTTCGGTCAACGGAAAAGTCGTCGAAATAATCGACGATTGCTTAGGTTTTATGCTTATCCCGCTTGAGAAGGGTGAAAACGAAGTGGTTGTAACTTACGACTCGCCTTATATAAAATATGCCGTTTTCGGGCTTATAGCCGGACTTTTAATAGTTTTCGTATGTATATTTATAACGAAAAAACGCGATTTATCCCTAGGTAAATTCGGTAAGGTTATAAGCTTTGCGGCATTGGGACTTGGCGTGGCAATAGCGCTCGTCTTTATGGTCTTTCCCGTAGGCGTGTTTATATATAAGCTTGCGGCGTTTCTGCTGAAAAAACTTATAGCCTTGTTTTAAGCGCGTCCGCGTAGAAAAAACACACAAGAAAACCGTGCCTGTAAACCGTGTAAAAAGCGGCTCGCCGCAATACTGCTTTTTATAAAAAATGTTTTTATTGCGAACGTGTAAAATTAACGTATAAAACGAACGTGCAAAAACGCTTGCTTTTATTCTGGCAAGGTGGTACAATTTAGACAACTTAATTCAGTTTGCGAGTGTCCGTCGGCGGCTTTACCGTGGCGGCGAGAGCAGGGGAAGTGCGGTTAGAATCCGTCGCAACAGTCATTACCGTATCTTTTGTTTATGCAAAACAAGTCGGATAACCTGCCGTAAACCGAGATTGCTTTAAATTCTCGGGCAGAGGAGAAGGATAAGCACGCGCGGTGAGCATGTCTCGCCCGTTTTTGCGTGCCTTCCATGCGGAAGGCTTTTTTGTTGCGTTGCCTTGTGGTGGCGCAGATGCGGAACGGCGGGCTTGTTTTGCGTGCCGTAAACCTTCCGTCCGAGCCTTTATCGTTAGAAAATACGGGAGGTATTTTTAATATGAAAAAACAATTCAAACTTTTGGCAACTCTTATTTGTTTCATCGTTGCTTTTGCGACGGTTGCTTGCGGCAAGGAAAGCGACTTTGAGTATGCGATTACGGCGGATCTTTCCGCTTACGAGTTCGAAAGCGAAACCGTTACTTTGCTCGATTATATGAACAAGCTTGCAAAAGACGGCGAAATGACTTTTTCGACGAGCGGTTCGGGTGAAATGACCATGATTACCTCGATTAACGGAAAGGAGCAAACGACGAAGTCCTATTGGATGCTTTACACCAACGACGATACCGCGGGCGTTGCAAGTACCGAGTACGGATCTTACGAATATGCGGGACAAACGCTCGGAATGGCAAACTTCGGGGTGGCAAGTTTAAACGTTAAGGACGGTTGCGTTTACGTTTGGGTTTATCAAACATTTTAATTGCAAGGTTTTTAATTAAATCAAACTTATGCGGCTATCGGGTTACGAAAGTGCCGATAATCGCGCTATAGGGCGGTTTTATGTTTAAAACATCGAAGGAAATATCCGTCGTCGCCTTGTTTTCGGCGATGTTAATAGGCGTGCAGTATGCATTGAGCGGAATACATGGCGTTGAGCTCGTAACCGTCTTTTTGCTTTGTTTTTCGTACGCATTCGGGGCTCGGCGCGGCGCTATTGCCGCGCTGGCTTTTGCGTTGCTTCGCAACCTCGTTTTCGGGTTTTTTCCGACGGTTGTAATATTGTATTGCATATATTATCCCTGTTTTGCGTTGCTTTGCGGAATGTTCGGCGGCTTGCTCGAGCGCGGCGTTTGCAATAAAATATTAAAGACGGTAATAATGGTTGCGTTCGCCGTTGTATCGGTCGTGTTTTTTACCTTGCTCGACGACGTGATTACGCCGCTGTTTTACGGTTTTACCCACGACGCGACCGTCGCTTATTTCTATCAGGCGTTGCCGATAATGTCAATGCAGTGCGTTTCGGTTGCCGTTTCCGTTTCTTGTTTGTTTTTGCCGCTGTCAACGATATTTATTCGTTTAAGGCGGTCTATTTTCGGCGTTGAAGAGAAGTCGAGCGCACAAAAAAACGAAGAATAGTTCGTGATTTTGCGCTTTTTTACATGCGCGCGTGCGCGTTACGCGAGCGTTATTATTAAAGATGAAAAAGTTTTTTTGCAAAATGGCGTAAAAATCGTTGACATACGAAAAACTATAGTGTAAAATGATTAAGCACCTCGGAATGCGGGGTGTTAATTTTATGTTAAGTCCGAAACGGGTTCCGCGTAGGACGGGAAGGCAAAAAATGGCTAAAGGAATCAGAACGAGAATCACTCTTGCATGCACCGAATGCAAACAGCGCAATTACGACGTTTATAAGAACAAGAAGAACACGCCCGACAGAATCGAGCTTAATAAATATTGCCCGTTTTGCAAGAAGCACACCGCACATAAAGAGACGAAGTAATCCTCGGCAGTTTAATTTGCCGCGGCTTGCTTTTGCATAAATCGATCTCAGAGGTGTAAAATGAGCGAAGTGAACGAAGTTAAAAAAACTCAAAAGAGCAACAAGAATAAAAAGCCCAACGCTTTCGTCAGATTTTTCCGCGCTATCGGAAAAAAGGCGAAAGAAATTTGGTCTGAATTAAAAAACGTAACCTGGCCCAAAATGCCCAAGGTTGTTAAGCAAACGGGTATAGTTCTCGGTGTTATTCTCGTTTTTCTTATACTCATTACCGCTATAGACGCAGGTTTGGGTGGACTTTACCAGCTGCTCGTTAACGCAAGCAAAGCTACTAAATAAGTCGTGAGGACTGTTTAAATGCAAGAGAATAACAGCGCAAAGTGGTACGTTATTCATACCTTTTCGGGCTATGAACAAATGGTAAAAAACAGCCTCGAAAAGCTTATAGAGAATAACAATTTATCGGATACCATACTTGATATTAAAATTCCGATGGAACAGACGATAGAGGAGCGTAACGGCAAGAAAAAGGTCGTTCAGCGCAAACTTATTCCCTCTTACGTCTTTATCAAAATGATATATAACAACAATCTGTGGCACGTCATTACTAACATTAAGGGCGTAACGGGCTTTGTCGGTCCGCAAGGCAGATTGTTACCTCTTACCGACGACGAAGTTAAGCGTATGGGGCTTGAAGACAAGCTCGAAAACGTCGATTTCGTTGTGGGCGATAACGTTAAGATTATTTCCGGTCCGTTAGAATCGCTTATCGGCATTATTGCTTCGCTTAATTTTGCGAGCCAAAAAGCAAACGTTAAGGTTACGATGTTCGGCCGCGAGACTAACGTCGAACTCGATTTCGTCCAGCTCGAAAAAATCGTCGATAAATTTTAATCGTTGCCGACGTAGTTCGGCGCTAAACGCTCCTTCGGGAGCATTAATTCGCTTTATTCCGCACGGCCGTGCGGATAGTGGGAGAGCCGTTAAAATCACAAACCGACGCGCTCGCTATACCACTCTATGGAGGAAAAATTATGGCTAAGAAAGTTACAGCGGTAGTCAAATTGCAGTTACCCGCAGGTAAAGCAACTCCGGGCCCGCCCGTAGGTTCCACGCTCGGACCTTACGGTATCAACATCCCCGGCTTTACCAAAGAGTTCAATGCTAAGACGACTGCGCAGGCAGGACTTATCATTCCTTGCGTAATCACGATTTATCAAGATCGTTCGTTTACGTTCGTTCTCAAAACTCCGCCTGCACCCGTTCTTATTAAGAAGGCTTGCGGAATCGAATCTGCAAGTGCGGCTCCCAACAAGCAGAAGGTAGCAAAGCTCACCAAGGCTCAGGTTGAAGAGATCGCTAAGACGAAAATGGTTGATACCAATGCAGCCTCGCTCGAAGCCTGCATGTCGATGATTAAAGGTACTGCCCGTTCTATGGGTATCACCGTAGAAGAGTAAAAAGCCCTCTATAAGTCGATTAACGGCAAAAAAGAGGAAAAACGGCCGTAAATCTCAACGGCGGTCGTATGACGTGGGAGAGTTGCTCGTTATGCACTCGCTTGACCACAAGGAGGTTTTATAATAATGAAAGTTGGAAAAAGATATTCCGAATGCCTTAAGGCGTACGATAAAAGCAAGGTATACGAAATAGAAGAAGGAATGGACGCGGTTCTCGCTACGTCGAAAGCTAAATTCGACGAGACCGTTGAATTCCACGTAAGACTCGGCGTAGATCCGAAACAAGCCGATCAACAAGTTAGAGGCGTTATCGTTCTTCCTCACGGAACCGGTAAAACCGTCAAGGTTTTGGTTATCGCGAAGGGCGACAAAGCCGACGAAGCTTTGGCTGCCGGTGCAGATTACGTCGGAGCCGAAGATATGGTTCAAAAAATTCAAAAGGAAAACTGGTTCGATTTCGACGCGGTTATCACTACTCCCGATATGATGGGCGTAGTCGGTCGTATAGGTAAGGTCTTAGGTCCTAAAGGTCTTATGCCTAACCCGAAGTCCGGTACCGTTACTCCCGACGTTGCAAAAGCCGTCAGGGATATTAAAGCAGGTAAGGTTGAATACAGACTCGACAAGACCGCAGTTATTCACTGCGTAATCGGTAAAAAGAGCTTCGGTAAGGAAAAACTTATCGAAAACTACCGCGCGCTTCTCGAGGCAATCATCAAGGCTAAACCTGCAGCGGCTAAGGGCGTTTACATCAAGAGCATCGCACTTGCTTCCACGATGGGCCCCGGCGTAAAAATTAATAACAAAACCCTTTAAAATCGTTTGACAAAGTCGCCTCGTGCGTGCTATTATATAAACGATAATTAAATAGCCGAAGAAAGCCGGTCGTAATTACCCGCTCGGGTAAACCTGCCGAGGCAGCATTTATATAAGGTATAAACAATACCCTTATGCTGTTTCGCACGGCATAAGGGTTTTTTATAAGTCAGAATAATAACGGAGGTAAAGGAATTTGTCGTCTAATCTCGAAAACAAAAAACAAGTAGTTGCCGATCTTATGGAAAAGATCAAAAGCAGCAAGTCGGTTGTTTTCGTCGACTATAAGGGATTAACGGCAGCTGAGGTTACCGAGCTTCGTTGCACTTTCAGAAAAGCTAACGTCGAGTATAAGGTTCTTAAAAACACGTTGGTCAGAAAAGCGTTTAACGAGCTTGGAATTACCGATTTCGATTCCGATCTCAACGGTCCTACTGCCGTTGCATTCGGAACCGACGAAACCGGTGCTGCTAAAATCGTAATCGAAGCCGCTAAAAAATATGCGGACAAAATTACCGCTAAAAGCGCATTCGTTGACGGAAATCGCGTAGACGTAAACGGCGTTAAGGCTCTTGCCGCAATGCCCACCAAGGAAGAACTTATTGCAAAGATGCTCGGCTCGATGCAGTCGCCCGTCACCAAGTTTGCAGGTGTTCTTTCCGCAACTTTAAGAAGCGTCGTTCTCGCTCTCAACGCCGTTGCAGAGAAGAAAGCCGCACAGGAAGGCTAATCTTTTTATCCGTAGGATAAAATCACAAAGTACCCGCTTTTAAAAAAGGGAAGATATCTTAATTAAAAAAATTATTTCGGAGGAAACAAAAAATGGCTGATATCGCTAAATTAATGGAAGAAATTAAAGGTTTAACCGTTCTCGAACTCAACAATCTCGTTAAGGCTCTCGAAGAGGAATTCGGCGTAAGCGCCGCTGCTCCCGTAGCCGTTGCCGCTGCTCCCGCTGCTGGCGCCGCTGCTGCTCCCGCTGAAGAAGAAAAGACCGAATTCAACGTAGTTCTTAAGGACTTCGGCGCTAACAAGATCGCTGTTATCAAAGTTGTTCGTGAAATCACCGGTCTCGCTCTCGGCGATGCTAAGGCTCTCGTTGAAAAGCTCGGCACCATCAAAGAAGGCGTTGCTAAAGACGAAGCTGCTAAGATGGTTGAAAAGTTCAAAGAAGCCGGCGCTACCGCTGTTGCTGAATAATTTCGGACTTACTTTAAAGCCGTTGCGTTTTTAGCAACGGCTTTTAGCTTGCTTTCTTTTGGGGCGGCGGTATTGTGCACCTATAAACTCAGGCTCTTTAAGGCCCTTTGTCAAA
>CAZHGN010000050.1:0-9468 GCA_964532155.1 uncultured Acidiphilium sp. | reverse complement strand
GAAAAACATACACCTAAAAATCGCGTGTTTACCGATACCGACAAAGGGGCATGGTTGTTGCGGCAGAAAGGGGTTTTTAAAAAGATAATTTTCAGACAATATAACGGGAGGTTTATATTATGAAAAAGAAGTTAATAGCAATTATGCTTGCGGCTTTGACGGCAGTTGCTTGCTTGTCCGGCTGTAAGAAAGATTCGGGCAGCGTTGCGGATCCCGATACAGTTACTTACAATTCGTTTACGGCCGTTATGCCGAGTAACTGGAACGAGCTTACGTATGCGGATAACAACGATACGCAGATTATGAACTACATTCAAGGTTCGTTCTTTACTTACGATTTCGACTTTGGCGGACATAAGTATAAGGAAGACGGTTCGGTTGATGCTAATGCAATCGTGGCCGGTAGTTTTGTTACCGAGTACGACGCAGTAACCAAGATCGAGGACGTAACTTCTACCGTTGACGCGAAGTGGGGTTATACGGCTGAACAAAAAGCCGCCGGAGGTTACGCTTGGAAAATGACTTTACGAAGCGATTTAAAGTGGGACGACGGTACTAAGATCGACGCACATTCTTTCGAATATTCGATGAAAGAAATGCTTAACCCCGACTTTATGAACTCGAGAGCAAACACTTATTACGATACTCTTCGCGTAAAGAAATCGAGAGCTTATTTCAATAAGAACTTGGCTATTATTTATTCGAAAATCGGCGATAAGGGTTATGAGTCCAATGCGGAAGCTGTAGAGGCAGATGCAGATATTTATATCGACGTTTATACGTTTTGGAATGCTGAGGGATATGTCGATGCCAGCGGTAATGTAATTTCTCAGTGGGTGTCTATTAAAGATGAAACGGTTTATAATAGCGTAGAAGCTTGGGCTGATCCGGCCAATAAGGAAATTCAGGACGCTTTTAGCGGGAAAATGCTTTGGGACGACTATCTCTCGCCCACTGGTATGTATGCCGGTTATACGGAAGTTGGCGGGTCTTATGAATCTTGGCTTGCTATTCCTGAAGTAAATACCGAAAGAGACGTTACTTGGGCGGACGTCGGCGTATATGCCGATGGCGACAATGCAATCGTAATTTGTCTCGATAAGGCGTATAAGTTCTTGAAAGAGGACGGATCTCTTTCCTATCTTGCCGCTTACTATATGTCCAGCCTTCCCCTTGTAAAAGAATCTTTGTACGAAAGCTGCAAACAAAGACCTGAAACCGGTTCTACTTTGTGGACGTCTAATTACAACTCTTCTCTTGCAACTACTGCAAGCTGGGGCCCGTATAAATTGTCCGAATTCCAGAGTGGTAAGTCGTATAAGTTGGTAAGAAACGATAACTGGTACGGCTACAACATGGATGAATATAAAAATCAATATAAAATTGATATCATCTTCTGCGAATGTATTCCCGAAACCCCCTCTCAATGGATGAAGTTCCTTGCCGGTGAAGTTGACGAGGCAGGTCTCGATAGCGAACACATTGAAGATTACCAAAACTCCAAATATACAACCTATGCACCCGGCACCGGAACGTACGGAATGCAATTGTATGGCAATCAGTTGGTTTTAGCAAAAAGCGGGAACAATAACGGTATCCTTGCTATAGACGAATTCAGACAGGCTTTGTCTTATTCCTTGAATAGAGCAGACGTCGTCGAAACCATTTGGCCCGGCTCGTCTGTTGCTTGCCTCGGTTTGATGAACAGCATGTATTTCTATGACGTTGAAAACAGCAGTACGTTGGCTGATCAAGGCGTTTACCGTAACACGACCGCCGCGAAAGAAGGATTGCTCCGTGCTTACGGCTTTACTCAAGACGAAAGCGGCAAGTGGTCTAACGGTGCGGAAATTACCGGTGCAAGCTTAGACATTGCATACAGATCGCTCACCGGTTACAATCCTACTCTTGCAAAAAATTTGGTAAAACAAGCTTATAAAAAACTTACGGATAATGCTGAAGAGTACGGCTACGATTCAAGCAAAGGTATAACTATCGTTTACGGTTCTTCCTTGGATAATGCAAAACAGAGAGAAAGAGCTCTTTACGTACAAGGAGTTATCGACGAACTTTGTAAAGACACTGATCTCGAAGGCAAAATTACGGTTGAGTTCGATGCAAGCGCCGGTGCTCAGTGGGCGGAGGCATTTAGATCCGGTAAAACGCAAATCGGTTTCGGCTACGGCTTTAGCGGTAACGCATTGAATCCGTTCGATATAGTCGGTGCGTTTGTTGACCCCGATGATAGTTTGAACTATCATACCTATTGGGATACTTCGGCGGTTGAAATGACGCTTACCTTACCCGCCGGCGATTACGAAAAAGCAGGCGAAACGCTTACGATGAGTGTACAAAACTGGTTCTTCTGCCTCAACGGTTTGGCTGAGGAGAAGGGTGCTCCTTACAAGTATAACTGGGATGCAGGCTTTGCTCCTGCCGAAGCAAGGTTGGTCATCTTGGCGGCTTTGGAAGAACAGGTTATCAAGAAGAGTTATTCCGTTATGCTTATCGGCGAATACGATGGTTCGTTGCTTAGCCCGAAATTCACTCAGATTACCGACGAGTACAATACGTTTATGGGTTACGGCGGAATCAGATATATGGAAACTCATTATACCGATGCAGAATGGGCTAAATATGTAAAATCCCATGATGGTGACCTTACTGCCGAATATAAGAAAGAAGCGTAAGTTTGTTGAATGATTAAAATAAAGCTCGGTGGGCGAAAGTCCTTTTCGCCCACCGCAGTTTTGTTATTTTAAGCATTAGTTTAGGCGTACGGTAAAATAGTTGCATTACGGGGCGTTTTTGCTAAAAAACTCGTAATGCATTTTTTGCTAAACGCGTATAATCAAAAGTTTTCGTGCGGGAAGCGTTGTTTTCCTATTGCGGAAAAGAATATAACCAAGGAGTAGCAGCCTTATGTATATGTTTAAATACGTAATGAAGCGTATCGGGTTAATGCTGATGACGTTTTTCATTATATGGGTAATGTGTTTTATTTTAATTAAACTTTTACCGCCTATTATAACCGTTGATTCAATCGGAGATCCTATGATTTCATATAGGCGTTTCGAAGCGAGAGGATGGATTACGAATATCCGAGCGGGGGAAAACGGTATTATCGAATATGACGTTGTTCCGGTCTTTCTTCAGCTCGGCACCTACCTCAAGAAAATTTTCACCGAGGGTAATTTCGGCAATGCGACTACTTACGGAGAATACGTAAATCAACCGGTATGGGATGTATTCGTCGAAAAGCTTCCTCCGACAATACTCATAAACATTTACTCTACTCTTATCGGTGTTCCCATCGGATTGGCACTCGGCATTATTGCCGCTCTAAAAAAGAACAAATGGCAAGACCAGGTAATAAACGTCTTTATTATTTTGCTCATATCTATGCCGTCTATCGTTCTGGGACTTTTGATTCAGTATTTTTTCTGTTTTAAATTGAGTTGGTTCCCAATCACAATGAAGTCGGGGTACGATTATTTTTCGTGGGAAATGTTTAAGTCTATGTTGCCCGCGGTTTTCGCGTTGTGTCTCGGTTCTATTGCGGGATATGCACGTTATACGCGAGCAGAACTTTCGGAAGTTCTTACGAGTGAATTTATGCTGCTTGCCAGAACGAAGGGTTTAACGAAGCGGCAAGCCGTGTTGCGCCATGCTTTGCGCAATTCGATGGTCGTTATATTCCCGTCTATCTTGTCGGAATTCATTTCGGTTCTTTCGGGCTCGCTTATTATCGAGAGTATGTTCTCTATACCCGGCGTAGGTAGGCTATACTTAAGTTCGATTACTTTCCAAGACATCGACTTCTTTATGCTACTTTCCGGCTTTTACACATTGGTCGGATTGGCCGCGGGCATCGTTATCGACATAAGTTATGGATTTATCGATCCGAGAATTAGAATGGGGGCAAAATAATTATGATTAACACTGAAAATTATAATAATATCCCTGCCGAAAAATTTGCGTTTTCAAAACGAAACGATTTTTCGCACGATAGTAAATTTGCCACCAAGCCGGTAAGTTATTTTCAGGGAGCGTTCCGTCGCTTTTGCAAGAATAAAGGCTCGGTCGTAGGGGCAATCATTATTGCATGTTTAATATTGTTTGCTATTTTTGCGCCCTTATGTACCCCTTACACGCCGGAAGACGTCGATCAAAAAATGGCCTCCATACATCCAAAATCCAGTTTGTTTGAAAAAACGAATTTTTGGGACGGGTGTAAAACTAAAGAAGTAGGTTACTTGAACTGGTTTGCAGATTACTCGCTCGGTTTGGAAACGGGTAAAAACGTAATTAAAAACGGCGAGTACGAGATAAACGACGAAGGACTTTATATCTATCGTTATGACACTTATTACGGCACCGGTTTTAACGGATATTCGACCATCTCTATGAGTGAGTATCAAGATATCCAGCGATATCAAGTTGAAACAGGCAGGCAGGTTTTATATCCTATGGTTCATCCGGATGATAGGCCGACTCTCGTGCAATATCAAAAAAATGCGAATATTTATTATAAAACGCAAGTAAAGGGTAATAAGCTTTATCCTGTTTTCGATAAAAACGGAAATTTGGAATTAAATTATTGGACGTATAAGGCCGTCGATGGTTTACCCATTGACGACGGCGCTGCCGACTACGGCAAAGCTATGCGAATCGAGGGTGAAAACGGTATTACAATTGACGGCGAGCAGTGCTATTACGTTTACGGCGTGGTCGTTTCCGGAGGCGTACAAGTTAGAGCGTATTATTACGAGTATTATAGATATTATCATACGCAAGTTTTAAAAGACGGTATTGAAGAACCGTATTTCCTTTTCGGAACGACTACCGGCGGAAAAGATATTTTTGCATGTCTTTCTCATGGCGCAAGGTTTTCCTTTATATTTGCCTTAATCGTTGCCGTAGTTAACTTGCTCGTCGGAGTTATTTGGGGTTCGATTGCCGGATATTTCGGTGGAAGAATAGATCTTTTTATGGAGCGTTTTACTGATATTTTAGGGGCTGTTCCTACGATGATCGTTATTACTTTGCTTAAATATCACATGGGAACGTCGAGCCAAGCAATCGTTTTGTTTATCGCTTTCTTTGCCACCGGTTGGATTGGCATGGCGGGGACGACTCGTATGCAGTTCTATAGGTATAAAAATCAAGAATATATTTTGGCGGCTCGTACGCTCGGCGCGCGCGACGGCAGAATTATGTTTAAACACATTTTGCCTAACGCTATCGGAACACTCGTCACGAGCTGTGCTCTTGTTATTCCGTCAATGATTTACTCGGAAACCAACTTGTCATATTTGGGAATTATAAACCTCGAGTCGGGCAAAATGACGTCCGTGGGTACTTTGATTTCAGCCGGACAACAAGCACTGCTTACCGCTCCGTACGTTGCATTATTCCCCAGTGTTTTCTTGGTGCTTTTAATGCTTTCGTTTAACCTGTTCGGCAACGGACTGCGCGACGCGTTCAATCCGTCGCTCAGAGGCACGGAGGATTAATCATGGAAAAGAAGTTAGAAGTTAAGAATTTAAAAATATCCTTCCGTACGGACGGCGGCAAGGTGCAAGCCGTGCGCAATATCAATTTTGACCTTTATAAGGGCGAAACGCTTGCAATAGTCGGTGAATCCGGTTCGGGAAAATCTGTTACGTCTAAGGCGATTATGGGCATATCGGCAGGCAACGCCATTGTTGATAGCGGTGAAATAATCTATGACGGTAAGGATTTATTGACGATATCCGAAGAGGACTTTCACGAAATACGCGGCGATAAAATCGCAATGATTTTCCAAGATCCTATGTCCAGCTTGAACCCGATTATGCGCGTGGGCAAGCAGATTACGGAGGCAATGCTTCTTAAGAATAAAGCCAACCGTAAAGAGGGGCGCGATTCGTTTAATAAAAAGCTTGCTGTATTAGCCGAAACGATTAAAGAATCGATCGCGGCGGGCGCGAAATCGCCCGTTGCCGTTGAAGAAATCGAAACGTACGTTAAAACGTTCGATGAATTTAATATTCAGGCTATTAAACTCGAAAACAGTTATAACGAATCTAAAACCGCCGCGGCTGAACTGATTGCAATCGTAGACGAATTCTTATTCCTCGTCGAAAACAGACAAAAAGTCGACGTAGGCGAAATACTTTCGGACGTAGAACACAAGATAAAGGCGATAAACGATAAGTATTTTGCTTCGAAATATATCGATACGCTAAACGCATACAAGGTGCGTTTGAGCGAAATTAAAGTCGAGTCTAAGGCGAATAAGACATTTAGTGACTCGGTCAAAGAGTTTTTTGGCAAAAAGTCGAAGGATGTCACCGTGCCCGAATCCGTTACCGTATTTTTGGCGCAAGTCAAGGGTACTTTGACGGAAATGCTCGAACAAACGCCTTATAACTTCTTCCGTATAGGCTATTATATTTATAAAAACAAGGACGCCGATTTGACTACGATGTCTGCGGAAGAAGCGAACGAAATGGCGTTTAATTTCTTGCAAGAAGACTATATGCTTTCGTTCTTGGAACTTGAAAAAATCGCGATTAAATATTCCTTTGAAAAAATGATCGCGGGCAAGAAAGAGGCGGTTGCTGCATTAGAAGAGGCAAAGACGTTCTTTATGGGCGGTAACTTTACTAAGGCGGAAGAAGAAAGTGTTTATAAAAACCTTTGCGAAAAAGTCGAAAAATCGATCGATCCTTTGCAAATCGTTAAGGATAACGCGGCTTATACCTTTGCCGGCGCGCTAAAGAGGGAAACGGATAAATATTTCTTTTATATCGTAAACAATCCTAAGGAAGAGGAGCGTTTCGCCAAGCAGACGGCAAAGCGCGACGCGCTTATTGCGAAGGGAAAGAGCGTTGATTGGAAGGTCGTTCCTAAGTCGATCGTTCCGCCCGAGCAGCAAATAGATGTCATTGTTTCGGTGCTGCAGCGTGTTATCGATAAGTTTGAAACCGATATCAAAAACGCACCCGCCGTCGATTATGATAAACGTTGCGTTGAGCTTGTCGATTATCTTAAAGAAAAGGCTTCTCAAGTCGTTTTTAAACTTACGAAAAGCCTTGCCAAAGAAAGAGCGATTAAACTTATGGAAGAAGTCGGTATCCCCGAAGCGCGTATTCGTTATAAGCAATATCCCTTTGAGTTTTCGGGCGGCATGCGTCAGCGTATCGTTATTGCTATCGCTTTGTCGGCAAACCCCGATATTCTTATTTGCGACGAGCCGACGACCGCTTTGGACGTTACCATTCAATCGCAAATTTTGGAACTTATCAACCGCTTGAAAGCCGAGCGTAATCTTTCGATTATATTTATTACGCACGACCTCGGAGTCGTTGCGAATATGGCGGATAGAATTGCCGTTATGTATGCCGGTAAAATCGTTGAGTACGGCACCGCAAACGAGGTATTCTACGATCCTCGTCATCCTTATACTTGGGCGCTGTTGTCGTCTATGCCCGATCTCGATACCAATGAAAAGTTGGATGCGATACCGGGCACGCCGCCTAATATGATTTACCCGCCCGTGGGTGACGCTTTTGCCGAAAGAAATAAATACGCGCTTGAAATCGATTATGAAATGCAACCGCCTATGTTTAAGGTTACGGATACGCATTACGCCGCGACTTGGCTTTTGCATCCCAATGCGCCTAAGGTCGAAATTCCAAAAATCATTACCGAACGTATTAAACGCATGAAGGAGAGAGGCGAAAATGGAGAACAATAACGAAGTTTTGTTGAAAGTAGAACATCTTTGTCAATATTTTCCTTTGGGACGGAAAGTACTTAAAGCGGTCGATGATGTCAGTTTCGAGATTAAAAAGGGCGAAGTTTTTGGCCTCGTAGGAGAATCGGGCTGCGGCAAGACCACAACGGGGCGTTCGATTATAAAGTTATACGATATTACTTCGGGCAACGTTTATTTTAACGGCGAAAGAGTCGGCGCAGGTACGCGTTCGTATTACGATGCTATTAAAGCCGCTAAGAAAGAGGCCGCAAAAGAAATTAAGCTTCTTGGCGCGGAACTTAAAGAGGCAGGGGATAATGCCGAAAAAGTTGCCGAAATTAAAGCAAAAATCGACAAAGTGAACGAAGATCTTGCTAAGGTCGTGGATGAAAACAGAGCACTTATTCGCGGCGCTAAGCTGGACTGTAAAGCCGTAGATAAAAGATATTCAGACTCAATCGTCGCGGCTTTAGATGAGGAATATGCCAAAAAAATCCAAGAAGCGGCAGGCAATGGCGAAAAGGTTAAGGCTATCAAAAGGGATTATGCGACCAGACGGCGCGCGGCAAAAAAGAGCCGGCTCATTACGCAGATTCAGATGATTTTCCAAGATCCTATCGCTTCGCTCGATCCGCGCATGACCGTTCGCGACATTATCGCCGAAGGGCTTGTTATCAACGGTATACGCGATAAAGATTACATTAACGAAAAAGTATACGAGATTTTGGAAATGGTCGGACTCGTGAGAGAACACGCGGATCGCTATCCGCATGAGTTTTCGGGCGGGCAGCGTCAGCGTATAGGTATTGCGCGCGCTATCATTATGAAGCCGCAAATGATTATTGCCGACGAGCCTGTTTCGGCGCTCGACGTTTCTATTCAGGCGCAAGTAATAAACCTTTTGAACGACCTTCGCGAACGTTTGGGGCTTACCATTTTGTTTATTGCACACGACCTTTCCGTTGTTAAGTATTTTTCGGATAGAATAGGCGTTATGTATTTCGGCAAAATGGTCGAACTTGCATCGTCGGACGAGTTGTTTAAACATCCGTTGCATCCGTACACCAAGTCGTTGTTGTCGGCAATTCCGTTGCCCGATCCTATGTACGAGAAAAAGCGCACGAGAATAACTTATAACCCGATTGCCGAACACGATTATTCGACGAATAAGCCGTCTTTGCGTGAAATAGCACCCGGACACTTCGTTTATTGCAACGACGAAGAAGAGATTAAATATAAAGAGTTGCTTAAATAATTTTAACGGAGCAGTTGCGAAGTGAGAGACGATAAAAAATCGTTACTTAAAAAGTACCTAATTTGCTTATGTGTTGCAACGGTGATTTTGGTTGTCGTTTTTGCCATTAGAGGCTTTTTCGGCGACGATATCAAACAGAACATCGCAACGCTGAGCGACGCTACGTTTACCGTCGGTATTTTGTTTCTTTGCTTTTACGGAATGCTGTTTATCAGTAGCGAAGGTGGCTTACTGGGAATAAGCTTTGTTCTCGTAAAGGTCGCTCGAGCCTTTATTCCTATGGGGCGTAAAGATACCGAAACTTATGCGCAATATCGCGAGCGCAAGCTTTCAAAACCACAAAAAAAAGGCGACGTTTGCGTGCTGTTTACAGGTTTGTTTTTTATCGTTCTCAGCATAATATTTATCGTCGTTTGGTATAACACGTAAAAAATACACTTTTTCTTACAAAAAGCCCTTGACGTCGTGG
>CAZHGN010000049.1:0-10576 GCA_964532155.1 uncultured Acidiphilium sp. | reverse complement strand
GATCGCTGCGTTAGGGGAACTAAAGACGGCTATAAGTTTGAAATAATAACCGACGATCCGGACGAAATTTCCACTCGGATTATAACCGAGCTTAAGCACGGTGTTACCGAATTGACGGTAAACGGAATGTATTCACGTAAAGAAAAGTATATGATTATCTGCATAATCAGAAAGCGTGAACTATCGAAAATGCTGAAAATTCTAAAGGCGTATCCCAAAACGTTTGCAAACTTTTCAAGTGTAAACGAGGTTTTAGGTCGGTTTAAAAAATAATTTGCTGTTAAAGTAAGGAAGTCGAATACGGCTTCCTTTTTATAAAACGGTTCGTTTTGCTCATAATACCGATAAATCGGCATAAATTATTGCGTAAGGTAAATTTATGTCAAAATTTAAGGTACGCACTTACGGAAAAGAATGCGGCTCACGCCTTAAAAGATTACGCCGTATATCTTCGTTGATTATTTGCTTGGCGGTTGTTTGCGTTGCTTGCCTGTGTTTTACTACCGACAAACTTGCCGTTACGGTAAGTAGCGGAAAAGGAGAACCGATATATTTCGGTAATCGCTCTTCGAATAAGGTCGCGCTTATGTTCAACTGTTACGAGGGTGCGGATATTATTCCTCAAATATCTGCCGAACTTAAAAAATTCGGGTATGCGGCGACCTTCTTTTTCGGCGGTTGTTTTGCGGACGATAACGCCGACTTAATAAAAAGCTTATATGAAGACGGACAAGAAATCGGCAATCACGGTTATTTTCACAAAGATCTCGGCAAACTCTCATATCAAAAAAACGTTGACGAAATGAAAAATACGCACGACGTTATTTTATCGATGACCGGTATAAACACGACCTTATTCGCACCGCCGTCGGGTGATTTTTCAAGTACGACCGTAAAAGCCTGTGCCGACCTTGGCTACCTTATGATCATGTGGTCGAAGGACACCGTCGATTGGCTTGACAGAACCAAGCAAAGCGTTTATAATAGGGCAACGAAGGACGTTTGCGGCGGTGACTTTGTTTTAATGCATCCTTTTGCTCATACGCTCGAGGCATTGCCGCATATTTTGGAGTATTACGCAAAAAATAACCTTTGCGTGGCTACGGTAAGCGACTGTATCGCCGAATAATTCAATAGGAGAATTTTACTTATGATTAATATAAAAACGTATAAAAACGGTTTAAGGCTTATCGTTGATTCTAACGAATACGTTCGTTCGGTAAGCATGGGAATACTTGTCGGTACCGGAAGCTATTGCGAAACCGAAATTGAAAACGGTATTTCGCATTTTATCGAACACGTTAATTTTAAGGGTACTAAAAAGCGCAACGCATTTGAAATATCCGACTCGATAGATAGAATAGGCGCGCAAATCGACGCGTTTACCGGAAAAGATTTAACTTGCTATTACGTTAAATGTACCGACGAGCATACGGCCGAAAGCTTTGAAATTTTATCCGACTTGTTCTGTAATTCGGTCTATCCCGACGACGAACTCGATAAGGAGCGCGGCGTTGTTATCGAAGAAATCAATATGAGCGAGGATTCGCCCGACGATCTTTGCCTTGATCTGCTTGCCGAGGCTTATTACGGAAAAGGTGGCTTCGGCTCCACGATTTTAGGGCCGATCGAAAACGTTTCGTCGTTTACCCGCGAGGATATTTTCGCTTATAAAAATAAGTATTACAAGCCGTCCAATATCGTTGTTTCCTTTGCCGGCCATATTTCTTTTGACAATGCGTGCGAACTTATAGAAAAATATATGGCGATAGACGGCGACTATCAGGCGACCATTTTTCCGACGATAAACGACGAGTGTAAAGGGAACAACCTTTTCGCCGATAAAAAAATCGAGCAAAACCATATAGCGATTGCCTTTCCGGGCGTAAAAATTTCCGACGAGAACCGCTTTGCCTTGATATGCCTTAACGCAATTTTGGGCGGCGGCATGAGTAGCCGTTTATTTCAAACCGTGAGGGAAAAGATGGGGCTTGCTTATTCGGTGTTTTCGTTTAATTCGTCTTACCGTGATTTAGGCGTCCTTTCGGTATACGCCGGCGTTAATCCGAGCAAAAAAGATATGGCTTACGACTGCTTGATTTCAGAAATAAACGGGCTTGCCGAAAAAGGCGTTACGGCGGACGAGCTTGCTCGTGCAAAAGAACAGATTAAAGGCTCGACTGTGCTCTCGCGCGAGAATATGGCGAGCGTTATGATATCGCACGGCAAAAGACTACTTCTGACGAACGAAGTATTCGATATAGACGCCGAACTAAAAAAGCTTTCAAACTTAACTCTTGACGAGGTAAACAAAATTGCTTCGATATATTATGCTCCGACCAAAAAGGCAACTGCCATCGTCGGCAACGGAGTTAAGCCGTTTAAGGCTTAAAAAGAAAGGTTGCTTTGCGACCTTTCTTTTTTTATGAATTTTAAAACAAAAGTTCTTCGGCGGTATATAATCCGCTTTCTTTTTGCAGTAATTTCTCGGTTGCCGACAAGGCGCCTTCGGCAAAAATTTTTCTGTCGGTCGCACGGTGGACGATTTCTAATTCTTCGCTCACGCCGTAAAAATGCAAAACATGAGTTCCGGGAACGGTTCCTCCTCTTATAGAATAAATACTATTTATTCCGCAGGCTTGCGATATATCTTTTGCAGTACCGCTCGGCGCATCTTTTTTAGCCGAAGAATGGATTTCGGTAATGCAAGTATCGTAATTTTTTAGTAAGCCTGCGGCGTATTTTGCTACTCTTTTAAACGCTAAAACTCCGCTTGAAAAATTCGAGGCGAGGCACGTCGGTGCTTTTGTTGATAAAAGGTCTAATAACTTAGTCGTTTTTTCACTAATTGCGGTCGTTCCGCTCAAAAGAGCACAGCAATTTGCAATAGCAAAATTTGCGGCTTCCATGCATAACTCGTCCGAAGAAAAATCGATAATTACGTCTACGTTTTCTTTTACCTCTTCAAACGAGCGATAAATAGGGCAGTCGACCTTTATAAATCTATTTCGGTCAATGCCACAAACGACGTTGAAATTGTGGTTTGGGGCGTTTTCATAGACGAGCCGACCGATTTTTCCTCCGATACCGGAAATTAAAATATTTTTCAAACCAATTCCTCCGTTTTATTCATTCCGTATTTAACCGATTCTTCGATTTTTTTAATAATCTCTTGGCTTGGCTTTGTAAGTGGCAAGCGCATTTCGTTTGATATAGAATATTTTATTGCGCAAGCGCACTTTGCGCCTATAGGATTAGGAATCGCGAATACCTCTTTGGAAACTTTATATAAAACTTCGTCTATACGCTTTGCAAGCGTAAGATTATCGCTGTCAAACGCCTTGTGCATTGCCACTTCGAGTTCTGGCAAAAAGTTCGAAATTACCGAAATGCTTCCCCCTCCGCCAAGTTCCATCGTTAATAAATTAAAGCAATCGTTTCCGCTAAAAATCGGTTTTCGGATTTTTTTGAACGCCGCAGCAGTGTCGTTAACCGTTTGTTGTGCGTTTTTTATTGCGCATATATTTTCCGTCTCGTTTATAAAAGAAATTACCTCGTCGTTCTTGCAAATATCGACTCCCGTCCTTGCCGGAACGTTATATACTATAACAGGCAAATCTGTACTTTTTGCAATATGTTTAAAATGTAAAATCATGCCTTCTGTCGTGCATTTGTAATAGTAAGGCGTTATTGCCATAAGGCAATTTGCACCGTGCTTTGCATAATACTCGGCAAGTTCGGTCGCGTTGTTCGTTATAGGTGATGATATTCCGCATATTAGTTCTATTTTTCCATCGGTCGCATTTTGTGCGGCTTTCAAAATATCTCTTTTCTCGTCAAGCGTAATGCTTAACGGTTCGCCTGTCGTACCGAATAATAACAGTCCGTCAACATTTGCTAATAACTGCGCTTTTGCTATTTTTTCTAATGCCGAATAATCAATTTTGCCTACCTCATTCATCGGCGTAATAAGGGCGGTTATTACTTTATTTTTCATACGCTTATTTATATGCCGAAAGATTAAAAGGATTGCTTTTTTCTCGCGCGTTATAGGTCGAAAAATAAATTTTTTTAGCGCTTATAAATTCTTTGAACTTTTTTTGAAAAACGGTGTAAAAAGATTTTACTTTTATGTCGAAAAATGTTATATTGTGTAGGTAAACTGATTGCGGATGCAGTTGGTGCACTAACAACGCTCATCATTTTCCCCCTTATCATATATTTTTAACAAAAAGCAATTTGCATCGAGTGCAAGTTGCTTTTTGCTATACAGGAAAAAAAGGAGCCAAAAAAATTTGTTTTTAGGGCATTTTAAAAGCCGCACGATTACTCGTACGGCCCGAAGTGTTTTAAAATAGATTAGTCGTGGAAGACGGGGATAGTACCCAAATATTTAACGTCGTCGCGCTTGGCGGCGTCGCCTTCTGCGAGAACGAAAAGTTTTTTCACGATTATACCGCCGGAAAGTTCAACTAAGCGTTCAAGCCCGGAAAGAGCGGCTCCGGTGGAAACGACGTCGTCGATAATGCCTACCTTTTTGCCTTTAAGTAAATCTGCGTCGTGTCTGGACAAATACAGATGTTGTTCTTTTCCGGTCGTGATGGTGGAATCGATAATAATATCCAATCCGTCTTGCATATACAGTTTTTTGTTTTTACGAGCGACGGCGTAATAATCGTGACCGAGTTCCCTCGCAACGACATGACAAAGCTGTAATCCCTTGGATTCGGCTGTGATTAAAACGTCGCAGTCGGTTGCAAGCTTAGCCAACTCTTTACCGCAAGCCTCGGTAAGGCGTTGGTTGCCGTGAAGGTTAAAAAAAGCGATCGAAGTGTCGCCCGAAATAGGGAGTACAGGCAGCGAAACGTCTATTCCTGCCAAGTTCATTTTATAAAAACGATTTTCCATAATTTGTAAACCTCTTTTCAATACCCATGTATTATATCATATGAAAAATAAAAAGCAACCCGTTTTTAACCTATATGCAAATATTTGTCAAAAAAAAATCATATAGTATACGGGTTTGTGGTTTATAATTATGAGCATTGAGCTGAAGCGCTTTGAAGAAGTATATAAAAAAGAAAAATTTTCAAACCAAGGGCTTAGCGACGAACAAGTAATTTATTACAGAAAAAAATACGGCGCAAACGTTCTTTTATCAAAAAATAAAATAACTCTTCTTAGGCGTATAATAAACGCTTTATGCGAGCCGATGATGCTTATCCTCGTCTTTGCCTTTTTACTTACTTTGGGTATTAATATCGGCAATTATTTTTCCGGTTACGAGGTCGATCCTTTCGAATGCTTGGGCATTTTCCTTTCCATTTGCATTTCAGTAGGTCTTACCGTAATTATGGAGCGAAAATCGGAAAAGGCGTTTGAGTATTTAAAAAGTTTTACCGAAAACGTTTCGGTAACTTGCGTTAGAAACGGTGAAAAGCGATTAATATCTAACGCCGACGTTTGCGTGGGTGACGTTTTACTTATTGAATCGGGGGAAAGAATAGTCGCAGATTGCTTAATACTTGAAGAAAACGACCTCGAAGTAGACGAATCCACGCTAACCGGTGAGTCTGTCGGAAAAAGCAAAAAACTATATAGGGGCAAGATTTGCGAAGATAATTTATTAAATTCGGGAACTTTCGTTAAAAACGGTAGTGCAAGGGCAGTAGTGCTTGCCGTCGGAGAATCGGCAAAGATCGGGAACATCGCTTCGGGGTTAGAGAGCGGAAACGATATTTCGGCACCACTTTCAAAAAAACTTAACTCGTTATCAAAAAAAATAACGATTTTTGGCGCGGCTGCCGCTATAATAGTTTTTATAATGACCATATCACGTGCCGTCGTTTCGGGTAATTTAAGTTTAGAAACATTTAAAACCTCCTTTTTATCGGCAATCGTTCTTATCGTCGCCGCCGTACCCGAGGGGCTTCCGACGACCGTTGCTATTTCGCTTGCGCTTAGCGTTGTCAAACTTGCAAAATCCAACGCCGTTATTAAAAAACTTATTGCCGCCGAAACGGTGGGGTGTGTTAGCGTTATTTGTTCGGACAAGACGGGAACGCTGACCTTTGGCGTAATGGAAGTCGAGAAAACGGTCGTTGCCGATAATTTTAACGTTGAAGAGCATAATAGGTATATCGCATTAAACAGCGCTTTAAATTCAACGGCATGCTTTATAAACGATGGTAAAAAAACTTTAATTTCGGGAAATTCTACCGAGCGCGCTTTAATTTCTTATTATTATGAGAATAAGCAAAAGAAGTTGGATGAGGACAGAGCGCGCTTCGAGGTTTTAGATAGAGTTCCTTTTTCGTCCGAGAGAAAATACACGGCTACAAGAGTAGTACGATTAGGGAAGAAAACGACCTTTTACAAGGGTGCAATCGAGGTTATTACGAGAATTTGCAAGTTAACGGACAAAGAAGTTAACGAGACTTTAAACGCCGCTTTACCGTATGAAAAATCCTCGGGACGAATTATTGCCTTTGCGCATGAAGAGAACGGAGAATTTTATTACGACGGATTTTCCGTGTTGTCGGATAAAATACGTCCGGAAGTTAAAGATGCCGTTCAAAAAAGCCTTAAAGCGGGAATAAAAGTAAAAATACTCACCGGCGATAACAAACAAACGGCTTTTGCAATCGCGCAAAAACTCGGCTTGACGTATACGCAAGACGAATGCGTGGACGGAAGTTATATCAACGAAAAAAGCGACGAAGAGCTTATTAAGCGACTTGACGACGTAAAGGTCGTTGCGAGGTGCCTGCCGGAGACAAAACTGAGAATTGTCAAGCTTTTAAAGAAAAAGGGCGAAATCGTCGCCGTAACCGGAGACGGCGTGAACGACGCGCCTGCCGTAAAAAACGCCGACGTGGGAATTGCTATGGGTGACGGTAGCGAAATAACCAAAGAAGCCGCCGACGTAATTTTGCTTAATAATTCGTTTTCCGTAATAGTAAAGGCGATCGCTTTCGGAAGAAATATTTACAGAAATTTTCAAAGCTTTTTGTTCTTTCAGCTAACCGTGAATTTTACAGCCGTCGGGGTAATTATAGCTTTTCTTCTTTTAGGCTTCGAACCGCCGTTCAACGCTCTTCAGTTATTATGGATAAACGTTATAATGGACGGGCCGTTGGCGCTTTCGTTAGGGCTGGAAAAACGAGCCGATGAATTTTTGGACGAAAAACCGGTAAAAAGAACGGACGATATAGTAAGCAAAAGGGCGTTTATACGAATAATTACGCACAGCGTTTATTCGGTAATTTTGCTCGTCTTGCAAAAAACTCGCAATTTTTTAGGCGTAAATCTCGTTGAGGGCGACACCGCTATTTTTTGCTTATTCGTATTTTTGCAACTTTTTAATTCGATAAACGCAAGAGAACTCGGCGGCAAAAGCGTTTTTTCTTCGTTTTTCAATAATAAACCGTTTATCGGCTTGCTTGTCGCGACGTTTGTTTTTCAAATCACGCTGACTTGTTTCTTCGGTAACTTTTTCGACTCCGTACCGCTAAACGTTTCGGTTTGGCTAAAAATAATTCTCGTTTCTTTTACCGTAGTGGCGATTTCGGAATTATATAAAGCCGTTTATAAAAAGATTCGCGCTATGAAAAAGCCGAAAAAAGTAATTAAAAAGGAGAGTATTGCTTAAACTATTTCAGTATGAAAGTCTTGCGAATTTGCGAGCGAACGGATAACGCCGATAAGCTCGATTATATAGTGAATTGCGAAGGATTAAAAATAACTTTCGAAAAAGAATGCAAAATGCAATTCGTGGGGGAGTTTTCCTTCTTGGAATTGTACGTTGCGGACGAAACACAGTTTGTCGCTAACAGGCTGATCGTCGACCGCATTGCCGACGTTATATGCGTTAGTTATAAATACGAACTTTTTAAAGAAAAAATCAAAGGAAACGGACTAAGCGACGAAGATAAAGAAATCCTTCTTTCCGCCGTTATCGCCGCCGATTTCGAGGACGATAAAAGGTACGTTAAATCAAAAATTAAACTTGAAGAACAGTGTTCGATAGACGGAATATATTACTTTAAAATGCAAAAATTACAAAAGAAGTGGGAAGAAATAGCGTCGTACGTGCCCGAATACTTTACACCCGAAGAGTTAAAAGAATTCGTCGGATACCTCATAAACGAAAAAAGCGGTCGTAGGGTATATATTGACGGAGACGAAGCGTTCGACGGCAGATATAAACGACTGAACAAAACCGACATTCTGCCGTGCGCCGAAAGAAACAAATTGTTAAAGGAATCATTGCTTGCCGGTGCGGGTGAAATATGTTTTTTAAATAAACCTGAACCGAACGTATCGGCATGTTTTGAAAAATTTTTTGGCGATAAAATTTTAAACTCGTCGAGATAAACGGTTGACTTTATTATTTTTTGTAGTATAATAGTTTGCATAGAACATCTTTTCGATTTGGGACAAGTAGCATTATTGCGCGTTATACAGAGAGCGATCGTTTGCTGAGAGGTCGTTAACGTAAATTCTAAGTGAAACCACCCGTTTTTTCGAAGTTCAAAAGTGGTCGTATTCGTTATGCGACAAATAAGGTGGAACCGCGGTAATATATCGTCCTTATGCTTTTTGCATAAGGATTTTTTGTTTATATGGAGGTAAATATGTTAATTACATTAAACGACGGAAGCCAAAAAGAATATGCTAACGGCTCAACCGTTGCGGACGTTGCCAAGGATATCAGCGAAGGTCTTTTCCGCAACGCAGTTTGCGGAAAAGTAAACGGTAAGCTCGTCGATCTTTCCTATACTCTTGCCGAGGACGCAACTCTCGAAATCGTTACCTTAAAGGATAACGATGGGCTCGACGTCTATAGGCATACTTGCGCGCACGTTCTTGCGCAAGCGGTTAAATCCATTTTTCCGACCTGCAAACTTGCTATCGGCCCGGTTATTGAAAACGGATTTTATTACGATTTCGATTTTGCAACGCCCATTACTCAGTCCGATTTGTCTAAGATCGAAGACGAAATGAAAAAAATTATAAAAAGCGATTTGCCCATTGAGCGTTTTGAACTTTCCAAGAAAGAGGCAATTAAGCTTTTTAAAGGCTTTAAGGAAAACTATAAGCTTGAATTGGCCGAAGAAATACCCGACGGAGAGATTATTTCTTGCTATAAGCAAGGTGCTTTCGTAGATCTGTGTAGGGGGCCGCACCTTCCGTCAACCGGCAAAATTAAAGCGTTTAAACTTACTTCTATAACGGGTGCGTATTGGCGCGGAAACGAAAACAATAAAATGCTTACGCGTATTTACGGCACGGCTTTTGCTAAAAAAGCAGAACTCGACGAGTATCTCGTTGCGCTGGAAGAAGCTAAAAAGCGCGACCACAACAAACTTGGTCGCGAACTCGGTATTTTTATGACCGAGGAAACGATAGGGCAAGGGCTCCCCATACTTATGCCTAAGGGCGCTAAGATTATGCAAATTCTTATGCGCTTTATCGAGGACGAGGAAGAAAGACGCGGATTCCAGCTTACCAGAACGCCGGTAATGGCGAAAAGCGATCTTTATAAGATTTCCGGGCACTGGTATCATTACAGGGATAAAATGTTCGTTTTAGGCGACGAGGAGAAGGACGACGAACTCCTTGCGCTCCGACCGATGACTTGCCCTTTCCAATATCAGATATATAAGAACGGTTTAAAGAGTTACCGCGATTTACCTTGCAGATATGCCGAAACCGCTCCGCTGTTCAGAAAAGAGGCAAGCGGCGAAATGCATGGCTTAATAAGAGTTAGACAGTTTACATTGGCGGACGGGCACGTTATTTGTACGCCCGAGCAAATCGAAGAAGAATTTAAACGCGCCCTCGAACTTTGCTTATACTGCCTTAAAACGCTCGGAATGGAAAAGGACGTTACCTATCGTTTCTCCAAACGCGGCGACAATAAAGAAAAGTATATCGACAACGATAAGGCTTGGGAAGAAACGCAAAACCTCATGCGCGAAATACTTAACCATTTGAACGTTGAATACGTAGAAGCAGACGACGAGGCGGCGTTCTACGGTCCTAAGCTCGATATTCAGGCTAAAAACGTCTTCGGTAAGGAAGACACCATTATGACCTTACAGCTCGACTTTGCGGCAGGGCATTCCTTCGATATGAGTTATATCGATCAAAACGGCGAAAAGAAAGTGCCTTTCGTTATTCACCGCAGTTCAATAGGTTGCTACGAGCGTACGCTTGCGATGCTTATCGAAAAGTATGCCGGTGCATTCCCGCTTTGGTTGTCTCCTGTACAAGTTAAAATATTGCCGGTAACCGACAGAAGCGCCGATTACGCTAAGTCGGTTGCAGATAAGCTTACTTATTCCGGTATTAGGGTAGAGACCGATCTCCGCTCGGAAAAAATCGGAAGAAAGATTCGCGACGCGCAGCTCGAAAAAGTTCCTTATATGCTTATTCTCGGTGATAAGGAAACGGAAAACGGCGCGACCGTATCCGTACGTGAACGCAGTGGCGAAAGTTACGAAATGTCTACCGAAGACTTCCTTGCTAAAGTTGTTGACGAAGACAGAAATAAAATTATCAAATAATAAAA
>CAZHGN010000048.1:0-10583 GCA_964532155.1 uncultured Acidiphilium sp. | reverse complement strand
GTCGTTAACAAGCGTATATTATAAAGGAACCGAAACCGGGTGGAATAATATGTCGTTTAATTATGGTAACTCTTATCTCACTTCTGCAACGCGGTATTATTACAGCGAAAGTAATCCGTTCGAGGGCGAAAGCGCGGTAGAAGGCGGCAACTATTGGCATTATGATACCGACGGCAAAACGCCCGTTGTATGGACTAAAAATTAATTAATATAACAACATTAAAAACCGCGATATATGCCGATAATCGACCTATACCGCGGTTTTTTATTACTTTTATTTTTTTTAAACGCGCTGCGCAATACAATTCTTGCCTACATACCCCAAAAGCCGTCTTTCCAAATTCGCCGTCCTTCCAAATTCGCCTCCATCCCCGAGGGAGGTGGCGCGGCGAAACCTTGCCGCGACGGAAGGAGTTTAACGATAAGTAATTACTACCGCAACGGCAAATTGCTTATTGTAGGGCAGGGCTGGCAAATTGCTTATTAAAGGGCAGGGCTGGCTAATTGCTTATTATACGGCGAGTGGCTGGCAAGGTGCTTATTATACATCGGGGGCTTTCGCTTCCGCCGTTTTCTATTTAAACTTGCTTCCGCCATTTTCCATATAAAAAAAAATAGCAATCGTAAACATTGCTATAATCTTTTTGGCTAACGCGAAGCCGGTATTTTATTATAGATTGTTCGCATCTCCTTCTCTTTCAGCAAACTTTCTTTGAGTTTATGATAGCAGATTTAGAAAGAATATGTCAACTTATTTTATCGAATATCGGAATATATTAAACAAATTTTTGGTTAATGGTTCGATTTATTCTTTTGCTCTTAAGTTTATTATGCATTTTTTATAAAAAGTGCTAAATTATACTTTTAGCAACAGATATCTATAAGTTATTTTTCTTTTTTTAAAATGTCAAGGATAAATACGAAAAAAAGAAGTTAAAAAATATAATTATCTTAGTTAAACAAAAACTATTGAAAAGTTTTACAATTGCTTGTGCCTGCGCTAAAAAATTGACGAACTTTTACGGTTTTATATTTCCGCGGTAAACAAACTATCGGCTTTCGCATCTCTATCCGTTATAACTGAATAAAAAACGTGTGGGGCGGCTCCATGATAAAAAGAGCTTAATAAATATTTTTTTAAAAACTTTCGGCTACGGACTTTATTTCAGTAGTTTTTTATACACGAAAAAAACACATGGAAAAAAGAAAAAACACGAACCGATCTTTTCGATCGAGTTCGTGTTATTCTTTGGTGTCGAGAATGAGACTTGAACTCACACGGTTATACCATACGCCCCTCAAACGTACGCGTCTGCCAATTCCGCCATCCCGACGAATGCGTCGCAATCACGATGCTTGTCTATAATACAATTATTTCCGTTTAATGTCAAGAAAAAATAGGGTATATTATTGATATTTTTTAAAAATTATGCTATCATGTAACTAATGAAAGGCAGTCGGCGGCTTTTTGAGATTTGCGGCGGTATATCCGCCGAAAGCGCCGTTTGTCTTTTTACGAAAAAAAATCGTCGGCGCTTATGCGGAACGGTTGTTTGCGTGCCGCCGTGCGGTTTTTCAAGGGGGCGTTTTATGAATTGCATAATGCAAAACATTTTGAGCAGAAGAAGCATCAGGTCTTTTATTTCGGACAAAGAAATCCCCGAAGAGGTGCTTCGGGATATCGTAACGGCGGGAATGTTTGCTCCGTCTGCGCGCAATAGGCAGCTCGTTAATTTTACCGTCGTGTGCGGAGAAGAGAAAATCCAAGCGCTTGCTGCCGTCGTCGGAAAGGCGTGCGGCGCTCCGAGCGGTTACGATTTTTACCGTCCGAATGCAATTATTTTAACTTCGTGCGATCGTGAAAGCAAATTCGTCAAAGAAGATACTTCGTGCGCGCTCGAAAATATGTTTTTATACGCTCATTCGGTGGGTGTGGGCTCGGTTTGGATAAATCAACCGGCTGTCGTTTGCGACGATCCTGCCGTTCGCGCCGTGCTCGATTCGTTCGGAATCCCTTCAAATCACGTTCTCGGCGGAATGGCGGCGCTCGGTTATCCCGCTAAGGAGTCCGAAGCCGATCTTACCAGAAGGGGCAAGATTAATATTATTCGTTAACTTCGTTTTTCTTTTAGCATAAATAAACGGCGGCGTATTACGCACAATAATGGCGTATATGTTAAGCGAAAACGCCGAAAAAGCGCTCGCGCTGATTTTGCGAGAATGCGGAACTAAATATAAGGTAATGACCGACGACGACTTCGACGGCGTAACCGATCTCGACGGAACCATAAGAGAGCTGTCGGAGGACGGTTACGTATGTTTGCGATATTCGGCGCGCGGGGAATATCTACTTTCGCCCGCGTATAAGGCGCGCAAATATTTTGACGAAAAAGAGAAGTTTTATTACTTGCGCGCGGTGCTTTGCCGCCGCGTGGGGTTGCTTGCCTTTTGTGGCGCTGCCGTCGGTGCGTTTGCGGCGTTCGTTTTGGCGTGGCTCGCGGGGGTGGTTCATGTCGGCTAAATCCGAACGCGCGCTTTTAGTGCTTGCGCGCGATTACGGCGGCGAGGGCGGTTATCTCGTTTCGATAGAATCGCTTAACTCGAAGTTGGAAACGAACGACTGCACCGATTTATTGACCGCCGTTGCGAAAAAAGGTCTTGCCGACGTGATTTATACCGATCGCCACGGCGAACCTTTCGTATACGTTACGCTGTCGCGTAAAGGGCAAACGTTTTTATCCGAAAGAAAAAGACGGCGGCGCGAGCTTGTGCAAAAGGTTTTGCTTGCGGCTGTCAGCGCTTTGGTAACCTTTATTTTCGGTAAACTGCTTTATGGGATATTTTCTTGAAAAGCATTTTGCAAAACTGTCGATAATCGACTTATAGCCCCATATTTTGTTGTTTGGCGCTATATAAAAACACCCAAAGGAGTCTGCTTGTGGAAGAGGTCCGATTTAAATTGCATTCTGAATTTAAGCCTACGGGCGATCAACCGCAGGCAATAGAAAAACTCGTGGACGGCTTTCGCGACGGACTGCGCGAGCAAGTTTTGCTCGGTGTTACCGGCAGCGGAAAAACGTTTACCATGGCAAACGTGATAAACGAACTGCAACGCCCGGCGCTCGTGATTGCGCATAACAAAACGCTTGCCGCGCAGCTTTGCAACGAACTTAGGGAGTTTTTTCCCGAAAACAGGGTAGAATACTTCGTTTCCTACTACGACTATTATCAACCGGAATCGTACATTCCGCAGACCGATACTTATATAGAAAAGGATTTATCCGTCAACGACGAGATCGACAAACTCAGACACAGCGCGACGTTTGCTTTGGCAGAGCGCAGGGACGTTATCGTCGTCGCTTCCGTTTCGTGCATTTACGGCTTGGGTGCGCCCGAGGAATATTACGATCTCGCAATATCTTTAAGACCGGGAATGCAGCTCGATCGCGACTTTTTTATGCGCAAGCTCGTTTCCATTCAATACGAGCGGCGGGATATGGATTTTCAGCGCTCCTCCTTTCGCGTTCGCGGCGACGTAGTGGAAGTTTTTCCTGCGTCAAACTCCGAAATCGTTTTGCGAGTCGAGTTTTTCGGCGACGAGATCGACCGCATTTGCGAGACCGATTTTTTGACCGGCAAGGTTATATCCGAGCTTAAGCACGCGGTTATTTTTCCCGCAAGCCATTACGCTGTGGGTAGCGGCAAAATGGAAGGCGCGTTAAAAAAGATCGAGGAAGATTTAGCCGAAGAAGTCGCCGCATTCGAGCGGGACGGAAAGCTTATCGAGGCGCAACGGCTTAAGCAACGCGTTTCGTACGACCTTGAAATGATGCGCGAAATAGGTTATTGCAGCGGAGTGGAAAACTACAGCCGCTACTTCGACGGCAGAAAACCGGGCGAGCCGCCCTTTACGCTGCTCGATTATTTTCCCGAAGATTTCATTTTATTCATCGACGAAAGCCACATGACTATTCCGCAAATTCGCGCTATGTACAACGGCGACAGGGCGCGCAAGAAAAACCTCGTCGATTTCGGGTTCAGGCTTAACGCGGCGTTCGATAACCGCCCCTTAAAGTTCGACGAATTCGACGCGCGCGTCGGTCAAACGGTGTGCATTTCGGCGACTCCCGCCGAGTACGAGTTGAGCCTTGCCGGGCAAGTGGTCGAGCAAATTATTCGACCGACCGGGCTTATAGATCCGCCCGTCGAGGTGCGCCCGACTAAAAATCAGATCGACGACCTTTTGGCTGAAATAAACGGCATTATCGCAAGCGGTGGTAGAGTTTTGGTTACTACGCTTACAAAAAAAATGGCAGAACGCCTTTCGGATTATTTAAAAGAGCGCAAGATTAAGGTGCGATATATGCACTCGGATATCGACACGCTCGAAAGAATCGACATTATTACCGAGCTTAGGCGCGGCGATATAGACGTTTTGGTGGGAATTAACTTGCTGAGAGAGGGCTTGGATATCCCCGAGGTCAAGCTCGTTGCCATTCTCGACGCCGACAAGGAAGGTTTTTTGCGGTCGGAAACCTCGCTCGTTCAAACGATAGGCAGAACGGCGCGTAACAGCGAGGGGCGCGTCGTTATGTACGCCGACACCGTAACGGGCAGTATGCGCAGGGCAATGGACGAGACCGAGCGTCGCCGTAAAATACAACGGCAATATAACGAAAGTCACGGTATAACACCGAAAACGATAGTTAAGCCCATCGTCAACAGTCTCGAAATTACGAAGAAAACGGACAGAACGGCGGACGTTTCCAAAAAGGATATTCCCGACGAGATAGAAAAACTTAAGGCACTTATGAAAATCGCGCAGAACAACCTCGATTTCGAGCGCTGTATCGAAATACGCGATACGATAGCAAAATTAAAACTTAAACTCCGAGGGTAGTAAGAATAAAAAGTCGGGCTATAGCACGTTTATCGCCATTTTCGGTGAAAAATTCGGTGCCGCAAGACGTAATATGGACAAAACATTTAAGAGTATGCAAAACTATATTGAAATAAAAGGTGCGAAAGAGAATAATTTAAAGAACGTCGACGTAAAAATTCCGCGTGAAAAACTCGTCGTGCTAACGGGTGTTTCGGGAAGCGGAAAGTCTACGCTTGCTTTCGATACGATTTTTGCCGAGGGGCAAAGGCGGTACGTGGAAAGCTTGTCGAGCTACGCGCGCATGTTTTTAGGACAAATGCAAAAGCCCGACGTGGAAAAAATCGACGGTTTGTCGCCCGCTATTTCCATCGACCAAAAAACGACCAATAACAATCCGCGCTCGACGGTGGGTACGGTAACCGAGATATACGATTATTTCAGGCTGCTTTTTGCAAGAACGGGCGTTCCGCACTGCCCGAAGTGCGGCCGCGAAATACGCCGCCAAACGGTTGACGAAATAGTTGATAGGATTATGGCTTTCGGCGAGGGCGCGCGCATTTATATCAACGCGCCGGTCGTGCGCGGTAAAAAGGGCGAATTTAAAAAGGAACTCGATTCGTTCAGAAAAAGCGGCTACGTTCGCGTTGAAATCGACGGTTCGACTTACGAACTGAGAGAGGATATTAAGTTAGACAAAAATATCAAGCATACGCTAAGCGTAGTCGTCGACAGACTTATCGTTAAAGACGGCATTAAAAAGCGACTGGCGGACAGTTTAGAAACGGCTATCAAACTTTCGGGCGGGCTCGTCGCATGCCGACAAGGCGAAGAGGAAACGCTGTTTTCCACTAAATACGCTTGCCCCGAATGCGGCGTTAGCATCGAAGAGCTCGAACCGCGCTTGTTTTCTTTTAACAATCCGTACGGCGCTTGCGAGGAATGCAAGGGCATAGGCTTTAAGAGCGAGATTTCGGAAGAACTTATTTTAGGCGACGCGTCGCGGAGTTTAAACGACGGCGCGCTGTGCATTTCGGGCTGGAACTTAGACAGCAGTAAAATAACGCAAATGTATTTTAAGGCGCTTTCTAAGCGTTACGGCTTTAGCATGGACGTTCCCGTAAAAGACTTGCCGCGCGAAATACTCGACATTTTGCTTTACGGCAACGGCGGCGAGAAGCTTGACCTCGAATATTCGACGAGAACGTTTAAGGGCAGTTACCAAGGCTCGTTCGAGGGGGTAATACGCAATCTCGAAAGGCGCTACCGCGAAAGTTCGAGCGATTATACCAAAGCCGAAATCGAAAAATATATGGTGCAAAAGCCTTGCTCGTCGTGCGGCGGCAAAAGGCTCAAAAAAGAGGCGCTCGCCGTTACGGTGGGCGGTAAAAACATTCACGAGCTGTGCGAGCTTTCGATAGACAAGCTTTACGAATTCGTGTGCGGGCTCGACCTGCCGCAAACGCAAGCGCTCATCGCTCAACCGATTTTAAAGGAAATAACCGCGCGTTTGAATTTTTTAAGGAACGTCGGGCTTAATTATTTAACGCTGTCGCGCACGGCAAGCACGCTTTCGGGCGGCGAGGCGCAGCGCATTCGCCTTGCAACGCAGATTGGTAGCGGACTCACCGGCGTTTTATATATTTTGGACGAGCCGAGTATCGGTTTGCACCAGCGCGACAACGAAAAATTGCTCGCCACGCTTAAGGATTTAAGGGATTTGGGCAATAGCGTTTTGGTGGTCGAGCACGACGAAGAAACGATTAGAAGCGCCGATTTTATACTCGATATAGGACCTTACGCCGGCGTGCACGGCGGCGAAGTCGTTGCCTGCGGTACGGTTAAAGATATCGAAAATCAGCCGCGCTCGGTTACCGGCGATTATCTGTCGGGTAGGCGCAAAATCGAAATTCCGCTTGCGAGAGTCGGTTGCGGCGGAAAATGGCTAACCGTATACGGCGCCGCGCAAAATAATCTTAAAAATATCGACGTTTCTTTCCCGGTCGGTCTGATTACGGCTGTTACCGGCGTTTCGGGCAGCGGAAAAAGTTCGTTGGTCAACGAAATTCTTTATCCCGCTCTTGCCGACAGGCTTAATTCCGCAAAGGCGGTTGAGGGTAAATACCGTTCGATCGAGGGTGTTAGTAATTTCGATAAAGTTATTGCTATAGACCAATCGCCGATAGGACGAACGCCGAGGAGCAATCCCGCGACGTACACCGGCGCGTTTACGCCGATAAGGGAACTTTTTGCCGCCTCGCTCGACGCGAAAGAGCGCGGATTCAACGCCGGCAGATTTTCGTTTAACATATCGGGCGGCAGATGCGAACACTGTCAGGGCGACGGTATAATTAAAATCGAGATGCATTTCTTGCCCGACGTTTACGTGCCGTGCGAGGTTTGCAAGGGAACGAGATATAACAGAGAAACGCTTGCCGTAAAATATAAGGGCAAGAACATAAACGACGTGCTTGAAATGACGGTGGACGAAGCCGTGGAATTTTTTGAAAACGTGCCGCGCGTTTATTCCAAAGTCAAGTGCTTGCAAGAAGTGGGGCTCGGTTATATCAGGCTGGGGCAACCGGCAACCACGCTTTCGGGCGGCGAGGCGCAGCGCGTTAAGCTTGCCACCGAACTTTCCAAACGCTCGACGGGCAGAACGGTTTATATCCTCGACGAGCCGACGACAGGGCTTTCTTCTTACGACGTGGACAAACTCGTTTCCATTTTGTATAAGCTTAGGAACGGCGGAAATACAGTTATCGTTATAGAGCACAATCTCGACGTTATCAAGATTGCCGACTACGTTATAGACTTGGGACCGGAGGGCGGCGACGGCGGCGGAACGATCGTCGCAAAGGGCACGCCCGAGGCGGTCGCTAAGGTCAAAACGAGTTATACGGGCGTTTTTCTTAAAAAAATATTAGCAGGCGAAATCATCGGCGAAAAATAATCAAAAGTGGGCGTATAAGTCGATTATTCGCATATAAGGAGCACAAATGATAAGAGACGAATTTAAAAATGCCGACAAAAAAACAATAAAAAGCAAGGTCAAGGAAACAAAAATAAGCGGCAACGAGCGCGAGTATTATGCAAAAAAAATGACTACCATTAACGAGCTTTTTCGCCCGGTTAAGGTGAGCACGTTGGTAACGCTTATATGTTTTGCGTTGCCCTCGATTATGTATTTGCTGTGCGTTTTGTTCGTGGCGGATTATAAGGTAGAATGGCATTGCGTAGCCGTTCTTGCATTCGAGGCGGTAATGATCGTATGGACGGTCTTGTGGTTTGCCGTTCTTGCACCGCATTTAAGGCGGCGTGCGGCGTTTTATAAAACCGAGCTCGAAAGGATTAGCCGCGACTACGTGCTAAAACGCATGGGCAAGTCTTAACGATTTTTGCGGAGAATGGTTTATGAGTGAAAAGTTAAACGTTTTTATTTCTTACCGCAGAAACGGCGGCGACGTAATGGCGAAATATTTGCACCTTTTGCTTACCGAGCAGGGGTATAACGTTTTTTACGATTACGAGTCGCTGCATTCCGGGCAATTCGGTGAGCGTATTCTGAAAAATATCGAGGAATGCGACGATTTTATCGTCGTGCTTTCGCGCGGGATTTTTTCTATGGGGTACGCCGAAGAGGATTGGGTGCAAAGGGAAATAAAGCATGCGATAGACAATAATAAGAATATAATTCCCGTTCAGCTCAAAGGGTTCGAGTTCCCCGTCGGTTGCGAGCTCGACGATTATCCCGAGGTCGTTAGGCATTTGTACGGTCTCAACAGCGTTTCGGCAACCGACATCGGAAAGTTTACATTTCAGGACTTAAAACGGTTTTTGAGCGCAAAACCGTCGGGAACGCCGCGTCTTTACGAACGGCAGTTGTCGATTATTGCGAAAAACTCCGCGGACGTGGACGGCGTGGAGGACGACGTAAAGCGTGCGGCGCTAAAGACTATTTTGTATTCGCTCGTAAAAGAAAACAACGCCGAAATGGTGTATAGCATGATTTTGCCGTACGTCAATTCCAATTATAACCTCAGGCTTAAGTTCGATTATAGAATAGACCTCGGACGCGAATTTGACTTTTGCGGCTTGGTCGATATCGATCGAAAAAAGTATTATGGTCTTAAAGAACGGCTAACGTATACCAAAAAATTTATCGTCGATAAGCCCGCAGAGGAGTTTTGGATTAAATTCGACACCGGACTTGCCGACCTCGACGATTCGTTACATAACGAAAGAGTGCTTTTCAGCGAGGACTTTTCGATCGATTCTGACGACTTGCAAAAGATAATTGCGATGCCTCAGGAAAAGCGCGCAGAGTTTATCGAAAAAGTGCTTAAGGTTCAGCTTGTAATTAATTCGGTCAAGCTGTATCCTACCGAAATAGTTTTCGCAAGCTCGGGTATTCACCTTAAATATTCGGTGCAAAACGTAACCGATTTGCTCGCTTTTAAGCTTTCGTTCGTTATGCCGTTCAATAAAAAGACTCGGTTCTTTTTTGCCGCTATCAGCGAGCCGACTTACGCACCGCGCGTAATCTTTCAGTTCGATAGCGAGTTTTTCGACGTGAAGATGATTCCGTTCCTTTCGCAAAACGTTCTCGCAAAGGACGCTATGGCGATCGACGGCGAATGCGAATTTGCAATCGACGACGAATGGGTTTTGCCCATGTCCGGTTCGGTGTTTATTATTTCTCAGATAGAAAACGAGGGGCTATAAGGCGATTATTATGGTATATTCGGCTATTTTACAGGCGCAACTTCCGGGCGACGAATGCGGTACGGATTTTATAGATTCTCCCTTTAAAGAGATTGGTGTCGGTGGCGGCTTTGCCGTTGAAATGCAATACGTCAAAATGGGAATGAATAACGCCGTTTCCAAAGCGTTTTTAAGGTGCGAGGCGTATGAGGCGCTTGTTAAGGCGTTGGCTTTTTTGCCTAAAGGGTACGGCTTTAAAATTTTAGACGCATGGCGCCCCTTCGAACTCCAACGCGAACTTTTTTATGCGTATAGGCAAAAAATTATAAAGGATTTCGGGCTGGAAGATAAAAACACGGACGAGCAAGATTCGTTCGTGAAACGCTTTGTTTCCTTGCCCAACGCCGACGTCGTTCATCCCCCCGTACATACGACGGGCGGCGCCGTCGATCTCACCGTAATTGACGAAGAGGGTAACGAACTGCCGATGGGAACCGATTTCGACGAGTTTACCGACCGAACGCAAACGGCTTTTTACGAGGAACTAATTAAGGGCAAAATGCCGAGCGAAATATCCGATAACGGTACTATAGCCCGATATTTGAATAATAATAAGCACTACGGCGAGCTTTCTGATAAAGAAAAACAAATGCAGATTGTGTTTAACAGACGCCTGCTTTATACCGCGATGACCAAAGCCGGATTTACCAACTTGCCGAGCGAGTGGTGGCATTACGATTATTACGACCGCTTTTACGCTTATTATACAGGCACTAAGGCTCGCTACAAAGGCGCTTTCGCCTTGCCCGATTTAATAATTGAGTGATGTAAATAAATGAATAGCGCATAAACATAAGCGCTATTAATTAATGGCTCTTTGTCAAATGTTGGGGTGTACCCGATAGAAAAAAGCTTAATAGCGGTGGCAACTTTTTTGAGTTGCTGCCGTTTTTTATGTTGAAAATTGTTTTTAAGCACTCAATAGTATGCGTTTTTTGTA
>CAZHGN010000047.1:0-11811 GCA_964532155.1 uncultured Acidiphilium sp. | reverse complement strand
GCAGGATTTGAACCTACGAAATGCCGGAATCAAAATCCGGTGCCTTACCGCTTGGCTACACCCCAACGATAATGGGGCGAGAGAAGGGTTTTGAACCCTCGACCTCCAGGACCACAATCTGGCGCTCCACCGATTGAGCTACTCTCGCCATGCTTTGGCGCGCCTGGAGGGACTCGAACCCCCGACACACGGCTTAGAAGGCCGTTGCTCTATCCAGCTGAGCTACAGGCGCATAGGCGCTTGTGTGACTTTTCAGGCTATATTGGAGCGGGTGATGGGAATCGGACCCACGCAACCAGCTTGGAAGGCTGGTGTTCTACCATTGAACTACACCCGCGCTTCACACAATGCTATGAAATTATAGCAAATGCGGAATTTATTGTCAAATAATTTTCGGGTATTTTCGCTAAAAAAAACTCAAATTCCAAAAAATATAATTTAGCCTGTTTTTTTCTTGTAAAAGCGTCGATTTTCCGTCTTTACACGCCTTTCAACCGTTTGTTTTCGTCTGTTTTGCGTTTGTATAGGACAAGCAGAATAACTGCAAGTATGGGGAAAACCGTTCCCGACAGTATGCCGATCGACACGTCGGTTGCCGCCGCAATTTCTCCCGCAAAGGACGGACCGAGCGTGCAACCGATATCGCCGCCGAGTGCAAGCAGGGCAAACATAAGCGTACCGCCGCCCAAGCCGCTTTGCCCGGCAAGGCTCAATATCCCCGGCCAGAAAATGCCGACGGCAAGTCCGCACAGACCGATACCGACGAGAGACAGAGCAGGGAGAGGTGACAACGAGGTCAGCAAGTATGCCGCAGTAAGTGTTATCGCGCTTACGGTTAACGCTTTTTTTAAGTCTATTTTTTCGCCCTTTATGCCGAAAAAGGTTCGAGCCGCCGCCATGCAAAGCGCGAAGGCGCTCGTCCCGAGTAAATCTCCCGTAGTTTTCGAAACGTTAAGCCCTTGCTCGGCAAAAAACGACGCCCATTGTCCCACTGCTTGTTCGCCTGCGCCCGCGCATATCATCAATAAAAACAATAACGGAAAAAGTGCGTTTTTGCCGAAATCCGAAAACTTATTCGAGCGGCCGCCGTCCTCGAGCGTCTGAAGCTTTTCGATAAGGCAAAAAAGGACGATTCCGACGGCGGGGACAATAGCGAAGATCAGCGGTAAAACGTACCAGCGCCCTTCTCCGAATATGTTAAAGAATAGTGTGGAAAACAGCACGACGAACAAGTGCCCCCAGCAGTAAAATGAATGCAGCAAACTCATCGCCGCCGTTTTTCCGTCGCCCGGCAACGCCTCTATCAGCGGACTTCCCGTTATTTCTATTATTCCGCTGCCTATTGCGCAAAGCACGGTCGATATAATCACGCATACTACCGCCGAAGAAAACAGCGGCGTTAAACCGAGAAAGACGAGCCCGCTAATCGAAAAAAGGTCGGCAAGTATTGCCGTGAACCTATAACCGATTTTTTCTATCACCTTAGAAAACGACGAGTCCACCGCTATTTGTACGGCGAAGAATATAAACGGAAAAATTGCTATAAGCTCCATCGGGAGCATTAGTCGTTGATTGTATAAAACGTAAAAAAGCGGCGGCAAATTGGCGACTGTCGCTTGAGTGAATATTCCGAAATAGCATGCGGCAAGGGTGAGTTTAGTATCCTTTGCCATATTCGATTTTGTTTTCATAAGTCGGTGTATAGGTCGATTAACGCGTGTTTCGCGAACGTATCGGCTAAAATAATTTAAAAATTGTAATAATTAGCCCTAAAAAAAACTATAAGCGCGAATAATCGCGCTATAGCCTTTTAAACGTAAGAAATGAAGTATTTGTGTGAACCGGATTATTTAAGACGGATATATTCCTGACCGCCCATGAACGGACGCAATACTTCGGGAACCTTTACGCTGCCGTCGGGCTGTTGATACTGCTCGATAAGGGCGGGGAAGACTCTCGACGTGGCGAGTCCGCTACCGTTAAGGGTGTGTACGAATTCGGGCTTGCCGGTCTTGGAATCGCGATATCTCGTGTTGTTTCTTCTTGCCTGATAGTCGTTCGCGTTGGACACCGAACTGACTTCCTTATAAATGCCCATAGAGGGGATCCAAACTTCGATATCGTAAGTTCTCGCCATAGAAGCCGAGCAATCGCCGGCGGCGAGTTTACTGAGTCTGAAGTGCAAACCGAGTTTGCTCATAAGCGAGCATGCTTTTCCGACGAGTTCTTCGAACGCCTCGCTCGAATGCTCGGGGTGTGCGTACTGAACCATTTCGATCTTGTTGAACTGATGACCGCGAATCATTCCGCGTTCTTCCGCGCGGTAACTGCCTGCCTCCTTGCGATAGCAAGGTGTGTAGGCAAAATACTTCATAGGCAATTTGCTTTCGTCGATTATTTCGCCCGAATACATATTGACGAGCGCCGTTTCGGCGGTGGGAAGCATAAAGCGCGATTTCTTTTTGTCGTCTTCGCCGTCTACCCAATAAACCTCGTCGGTAAACTTGGGGAACTGACCGGCGCCGAAACCGCAGTTATAGCCGAGCATGTGCGGGGGAAGAATAAATTCGTAGCCGTCTGCAAGATGTTCGCTGACGAAGAAGTTTAGAAGCGCCCATTCGAGCCTTGCGCCGTCGCCGCGATACAGCCAATATCCGCCGCCTGAAAGTTTGACTCCTCTTTCATAGTCGATAAGACCGAGCGCGGTGCAGAGATCGACGTGGTTTTTGGCTTCGAAATCGAATTCGGGCTTTTCGCCGAATACCTTAACGACCTGATTGTTTTCCTTTTCGCCGGGAAGAAGGTCGTCGTCGGGAACGTTCGGCAAGCGTGAAACGAAGTCGAAAATCTTTTCGGTAATATCGCCGAGTCTTGCGTCGAGCGCGGTTATTTCGTCGCCGAGCGCACGCATTTCCGCAAATACGGCGGTTACGTCCTTGCCTTCTTTTTTAAGGGCGGGAATGGAAGCCGAAACTTTATTGCGCTTGGCTTTCATGCTTTCGACCGAAGCGATAATCGATTTTTTCTCGTCGTTTAAGGCGATGAGTTCGGAAAAATCCACGATGCAGCCCTTTTTTGCGAGCTTTTCGGCAATAAGGGTTGGGTTTTCTATAATTTTTTTGACGTCGAGCATACCTTGGTATCTCCTTATCTTCGTGCCTGTATAGGTCGTTTATTTGCCTTTAGTATATCCTATTTTGCCGATTTTGGCAATAAAAAAAACCTAATAAATTCAAACAAGCGAAAAATAATTGCAAAACGCGCGCGTTTGTGTTAAAATATTCAACTGTTATTAAGTGCTTTTACGGGCGACGTGCGCGCAAGGCTTTAAGGCGCTTGCGGCGCTCCCCGTATTTGAAGGAGTCGTAATGAAATTTTATAACACTCTTACGAGGCGCAAGGAAGAATTTTCGACGGCGGACGGAACCGACAAAGTTCGCACCTATTCTTGCGGACCTACCGTATACAGTTTTGCTCACATAGGCAATATGCGCACCTACGTTTTTATGGATCTTCTTCGCCGTGCGCTTAGGTACGAGGGCTTTAAAGTTAAGGGCGTTATGAACGTTACCGACGTGGGGCATCTTTTGTCCGACGGCGACGACGGCGAGGATAAAATGCAAAAAGCCGCTCGCGAACAACAAAAAAGCCCGTACGAGATTGCCGAGTTTTATTCGCGCGTTTTCTTCGAAGATCTTGCAAAACTCAATATCGGCAAGCCTGAACTTACGCCGAGAGCGACCGAGCATATCGGTATTATGATAGACTTCGTTAAGGAACTTGTCGAAAAGGGCTACGCTTACGAAACGAGCGACGGAATTTATTTCGATATAACCAAAGCCGCCGACTACGGCAAGCTGTCGGGAGCAAAACTTGACGAGCAGCAGGCAGGCGCGCGCGTGGAAGTCAACGACGAAAAGCGGCATCCGGCGGATTTTGCCGTTTGGAAAAAAGCGCCCAAAGAACACATTATGCAATGGGAAAGTCCGTGGGGAATGGGTTATCCCGGCTGGCATATAGAATGCTCGGCGATGAGCAGACGTTATCTCGGCGACGAATTCGATATTCATACCGGCGGCGTCGATCATATTCCCATACACCACGAAAACGAGATTGCGCAGAGCGAGGCGCTGACCGGTAAAATTCCGGCAAGATTTTGGATGCACGGCGAGTTTATGCTCGTCGACGGCGGCAAAATGAGTAAATCGCTCGGCAACACTTATACCATATCGCAGCTCGAGGAGCGCGGTTACGCTCCAATGCATTTCAGATATTTCTGCCTTAACGCCCATTACAGAAAGAAACTCAACTTCACGTTCGAGGGTATGGACGGCGCAAAAAAGGCGTACGAAAGACTTTGCAAGGCTATCGTCGCGCATAAAAACGGCGCTACTGTTACCGAAAAAGCCGTGCTGGACGATATGGAAAAGCAGTTCGGCGACGCCGTGAGCGACGATTTGAACGTTCCGCAAGCGCTCGGCGTTCTTTGGACGATGCTCAAGCTCCCCCCGAGCAAGGACGTATACGCTCTTGCAATGAAGTTCGATCGGGTGCTCGGCTTGTCGCTCGATAAAGCCGAAAGCTTTTTGCCTGAGGAAAAAGTCGAAATACCCGAAGAAATAGTTGCGCTTGCCGAAAAAATGCAAGCCGCACGCCTCGTCAAAGACTATGCGACTGCGGACGCGCTTCGTTCGGAAATAGACGCTAAGGGATATTCCGTTTTGAACACGAAAGAGGGCTATTCGCTTAAGCCTAAAAACTAAAGCAAAACTAAAGCGCAAACGATTATATTTGAAAATACTCGGCGGCTGTCGTCGCCAAAGGATACGTTATGAAAAAGATTACTTCAGAACAGCTTAGAGCTTTATACTTAAAGTTTTTCGAGGATAGGGGGCATGCGGTTATTCCGTCCGCAAGCCTTATTCCCGAAAACGATCCCTCCGTACTTTTCACCACGGCGGGAATGCATCCGCTCGTTCCCTATCTTCTCGGCGAAAAGCATCCGGCGGGCAACCGCTTGACCGACGTGCAAAAGTGCGTTCGCACGGGGGATATCGACGAGGTCGGCGATTCGTCGCACTGCACCTTTTTCGAAATGCTCGGCAACTGGTCGCTCGGCGATTATTTCAACGAGCAGGCTATCAAGTGGAGTTATGAATTTTTGACGAGCCCCGATTATCTCGGAATACCCGTCGAAAAACTCGCCGTGACCGTTTTTGCCGGCGACGACGACGCTCCGCGCGACGAGATGAGCGCACGCATTTGGGAAGAATGCGGAATATTAAAGCAGAATATCTTCTATCTGCCAAAAAAGAATAACTGGTGGATTGCGGGCAAAACCGGTCCTTGCGGTCCCGATACCGAAATGTTCATCATTCGCGACGGCGAGCCTTGCGGCGAAAACTGCGATCCTTCGTGCGATTGCGGCAGATATCTCGAAATTTGGAACAACGTCTTCATGCAGTTTTACCGCCACGAGGACGGAACTTACGCTCGACTTTCCCAACGCAACGTCGATACCGGTATGGGGCTTGAAAGAACGCTTTGCACGCTGAACGGCACTTCGAGCGTTTACGACACCGACCTTTTTGAGGGTGCGAAAGCCGAACTCGAAAGGCTTACCGGTAAAAAGTACGGCGAAAACGAAGAGGAAACCAAGGCGTTCAGAATCGTTCTCGACCACATACGCACGGCGACCTTTATGCTCGGCGACCGCAGGGGAGTCGTTCCTTCCAACGTTGATCAGGGTTACATTCTTCGCCGTCTTATCCGCAGAGCGGTCAGATTTTCCAGACACCTCGGACTTGAAGGCGGCAAACTCCGCTTTATAGCCGCCGCTTTTGTCGAAAAGTATAAGGACGTATATCCCGAGCTTAAGGAAAACGAGCAGAAGATTGCAACCGAACTCGACAAAGAAGAGGAAAAATTCGGAAAGGCGCTCGAGGACGGACTTAAGGAGTTCAACAAGGTAGTTACGCACATTCCCGGTAAAGTAATTCCCGGCAAAACCGCGTTCAGACTGTACGATACTTACGGTTTCCCCCTCGAAATGACCATAGAACTTGCCAACGAAAACGGCTTTACCGTCGACGAAGAAGGTTATCGCGCCGCGTTTGCCGAGCATCAAAAGAAATCGTCCGCCGGCGCCGAGCAAAAGTTTAAAGGCGGTCTTGCCGACAGCGGCGAAGCGACCGCAAGATTGCATACGGCTACACACCTTATGCATTCTGCTTTAAGGCGAGTGCTCGATCCGTCGGTAGGTCAGCGCGGTTCTAACATTACGTCCGAAAGACTTAGGTTCGACTTTAACTTCGACCGTCCGATGACGGCGGAGGAAATTGCCGAGGTCGAAAGGCTGGTTAACGAGGCTATTAAAGCCGACGTTCCCGTAGTAATGGAAGAAATGCAGCTCGAAGACGCTAAAAAATCGGGTGCGATAGGTCTATTCGAAAGTAAATACGGCGACAAGGTCAAGGTTTATACCATGGGCGGGTTCAGCAAAGAGATTTGCGGCGGTCCGCATGCAAAGCGCACAGGCGAGCTCGGCACGTTCAAGATCGTCAAAGAGCAGTCTTCGTCGAGCGGCGTAAGGCGTATTAAAGCCGTGCTTATTGCCGACGAAAACGCGAATAAATAAGTAAAAGTTCGGCGGCGCCGTAAACGGCGTTGCCGATTTGAGATTTAAATTCAATAATATTAAGAGGTGCTATAATGGCTGAAAAAATTTTTCTTACCGAAGAAGGCAAACAGGAGCTTGAAAAAAAGCTTGAGTATTTAAAAATGGTAAAGCGTCCGGAAATTACCGAACGCATTAAGATTGCTCGCGAGTTCGGCGACCTTTCCGAAAACGCAGAGTACGACGCCGCCAAAAACGAGCAAGCGCTTATCGAGGGTGAAATTATCGAGCTCGAAGCAAAACTCAAGGTTGCCGAGATCATTACCGTAAGTTCCAGAAAAGACGTTGCGAGCGTCGGTGCTACCATCGAATTTACCGATCTGTCCGAGGATAAGCATTATAAGTTTACCATAGTCGGTACTACCGAAGCCGATTACGCCGCAGGCAGAATTTCCAACGAATGCCCCATCGGCAAAGCGGTTATGGGTAAGCGCATCGGCGAAGAGTGCGTTGTCGAAGCACCTTCCGGCAACTACACCATAAGACTCGATAAGGTCTCTTACTGAGTTTAAATGGATAATAAGATAACTCGGGCAAGGCTCTCTAATCTGATTTCCTACGATTGGGTAAAAATCGTTGCCATAATCGCGGCGATCGCTCTGGTTTGGGGGCTTGCTTTTACTATCGGCGCGCCGAGGGCGTCGGTCGGGCAAACGTTCGGGCTGTTCACTTACGCTCCCGATTTCGGGACTATAGAAGACGGAACAACTACGCTGGCGCGGGCAAAAAACGGGGGCGCGTTTTCTTACGACGTTCTCGATTTTACCACGCGCGATCTCGAGCCCGATTACTATTCGACCATTATGACGGCGGCAAATTCCGTGCAAGAGGGGGATATTTTTATCACCTCCGACTTTTCCGATACCGTCGAAAGCAAAACGTCGCCCATGCGTGCGTTCGTCGACGGTTATTATGGGTCTTGTTACGATTACGATTCGCTTATAAACGACGCCAAAAGTTACGCTCTTCAAAACGGCGTTTACGAGGACGGCGGCAGTTATTATATAAACGAAGACCGTGTTGCCGCGGTGTTTTCTTCGAGAATGGACGGCGATCCACGTTTCCGCGATAAGAAGTCGGAAAAATATCAAAAAGGGCTCGAAAGCGAAGCCGAGCGTATTAAGAGCGTTTGGAACAACGCCTGTTTGCTCGAAGAAGTGCTTAAAACTCATTCCGAACTTAGGGTAAATTATAAGCCGTTTACTCAGTCGCTCGAAAGTCTTAGCGAGGAAGACCGCGAGAAAAGCGATTATTACGCTTGGTGGCTCGAACTCGAAGAAAAAACTTACGCGTTAAACCTCGGAAAGCTCAGCGACGGCAAAAACCTCGTGACCGATTATTATTCGAGGGGTTATTTGAACGATAAAGGCGAGCTTGAAACGGTTTCTGCGGACGGAATAGTTATGTGCGTTTTCAATTATAAGGCGCAACAGCCGCATTTACAGTACGAAACGCTTGGCTTTATCAATTATATAATAGGCTATTTCAGCAACTTTTTACCGACGGAACTTCCTACGCTTATCGCTTAACGTCGTTTGGCGGTTTGTCGGCGGATTGCTTGGGCTTGCATCGGTTCGGATATTGGCGCAAGTTAAGTTTTAATCGGTTTAGGTATGGTTATTTAGTGCAAGAATCGGACTTGTATTAGCTCAAACGAGGTGTTGGCGGTATGGAGCGGCATATTTTGAACATGTTAAAGCGGTATGCGGAAGGTTCGTTTGCTCGCTATCATATGCCCGGGCATAAGGGAATCGGCGAGGGCGAGTTGGGCGGTATTTATCCGTACGACGTAACCGAGCTTTCTTTTTCGGATAATCTTATGCACCCGACCGGCGTTATTTTGCAAGCCGAAAGGGATTTAGCGCATATTACCGGTTCGGAGCGAAGTCGAATACTTACCGGTGGTTCTACACTCGGCGTATTGGCTTCGATTTACGCGGCAAAACGCTTTTTTAAGGGCAAGGCGGCTAAGCTTGCCATTTGCAAAAGTTCGCACAAAAGCGTTTACAACGCGCTTAAACTGTTGAATATAGAACCCGTCTTTTTGCCCGAAAAAATCGTAAACGGCTTGCCCGTTTTGCAGACTGAAGGGATTGCCGAACTGCTTAATAACGACGTTATAGGCGCACTTATTACCACTCCCGATTATTTCGGACGCGTAACCGATTTAAAAAAAGTGCGTGCGCTTTTGCCGAAAAACGCTTTGCTTTTGGTGGACGGCGCGCACGGTGCACACCTTTCCGTTTTGAACGGTGAAAAAGGCGAAAAATACGCGGATTTATGCGTAGAGAGCGCGCATAAAACGTTGAAGACGTTGACTCAAGGCGCGCTACTTAATATTTATAATAAAGAACTAATAGATTTTGTCGACGAAGGGTTGTCGGTTTTCGGCACGTCGAGCCCGAGTTACCCGATTATGGCTTCCGTAGAAGACGGCTATAAAACGCTTGCGGAAAAGGGCGAGCGTGCATTCGGCGGGGTGAAAGAGGCGCTTCAACGCTTTAAAGACCTTCTTTGCGAGGATTTTTCGGTTATAAAAAACGACGACGTGCTTAAACTTTGTATCGATTTGAACGGGCATGCCGACGGTGAAACGGTCGGGCGCTCGCTCGAAGAAAAAGGGATTTTTGCCGAGCTTTCTTGCGGTCGATTTATTATATTTATGCTGTCCGACGATTTCGGCTTTAGCGACGCGGCAAGACTTGCCGACGCGTTAAACCATGCCGAAAGGGGTAACGCTCATTACGACATGACCGACGACGTTCCGCTTTTAACGCGCGTAGCGGCATATCTTTCCGCGGCAAACGCCGACAGCGAGGTAGTTGAACTTAGCGCCGCCGTTGGAAGGATTTCGGCGACGGACGCCGGGCTTTTTCCGCCGTGCTATCCTTTAATAACATGCGGCGAAGTGCTTGATAAACGCGTTATAGACCGACTTTCGGCTGATAACACGTTCGGTTTGAACGGCAAAAGAATTAAGGTTGTAAAAGAATAATAACCGCATAAATTGCCCGCGAACGAGGCGGCTTGGTTGTGAAAAGAGGGCGGCTTGGTTTGTTTTATGCGGCTGAGCTTAAGATAAATACGATTGCATATTTAAATACGATTATATAAAAGGGAGGATGCGTTCATGGTCGAGTTATTCAAAAAAACGGTTGCGTACCGCATTTTGTCCGGCGATAAAAGGAACGGTTGCCTCTCTCACGCATATATGCTCGTTTGCCAAGACGGTGCGGTTTTGGCTGAATACTTGCGTATCGTTGCTAAAATTATCACTTGTGCGGACGACGCAAGCGGCTTTTGCAACGAGTGCAGAACTTGCCGACTTATAGACAAGGGCGTTTATTCGGATGTGCAGATTTATCCTAAGGGCGGTGGCGGAAAAATTCTCGTTGCCGACGTAGACGAGGTCGTATCGCAGTCTTACGTAAAGCCGTTCGAGGGGGATAAACGCGTTTTTGCTTTGTCCGCGTCGGAAAGCATAATGCCGCAAGCGCAGAACAAAATATTAAAAACGCTCGAGGAACCGCCAAAAGGCGTATTCGTTCTTTTGGGAACGACCAACGAAAGTTCGATTTTGTCTACCGTTAAATCGAGAATGAAAAAACTCGTCGTCCCCGATTTTTCTGAAGAAGATATAACGGAGGCGTTGTCAAGGCGTTTTCCCGAAAAGGACGGCGCTGAACTTGCAAAAATCGCCGCGCTTGCCGACGGCAAAATGGGTACGGCGATTTCGCTTGCCGAAAAAGGAACCGACGGCGAAGCCGTAACGGCGCTCGTGCTTAACATGCTCGAAAATATGCGCTCGAGCCGAAACGTTATCGAGTTTTCGTCAAAAATAGACAAGAATAACGTTAGGGAATATTTGATTACTTTAAAAAAAGTGCTTAACAGAGCCGTGCGTTTTTCTTGCGGAGCGGACGAAAAAAGTGGGGCTATAAGGCGGATATCGCAGGATTACGGTACCGCGGCATGCCTTGCTATAATAAACAGAATCAACTCGTGCGAGCGCACGCTTGCCTTTAACGGCAACGTCAACATGATTGCCGACGGTATTTTGCTCGGCGTGCTGGAGGAAAAATTCAAATGGAAAAAATTGTAGGAATAAAATTTAAAAGCACCGCCAAGGTGTACTATTTCGCCCCCGGCGAAGAAACCTTTAAAAAGGGTGACGGCGTAATAGTCGAAACGGCGCGCGGAGTCGAATACGGCACCGTGTCGATAGAGCCTAAAGAAGTGGACGACAGCGAGGTCGTTCAACCGCTTAAGCCCATTATCAGAAAGGCTACCAAGGCGGACGACGAACGGCTGAAGCGCAACGAGGAAAAGTCTGCTGAGGCAATGCGCGTTTGTGCCGAAAAAATTGCCGTGCACAAGCTGGACATGAAACTCGTCAGCGCCGAATATACCTTTGACGGAAGCAAGCTTATTTTCAATTTCAGTGCGCCCGGTCGTGTAGATTTCCGCGAACTCGTAAAGGATCTTGCGCAGGTCTTCAGAATAAGAATTGAGCTTAGGCAAATCGGTATTAGGGACGAAACCCGCTTGCTCGGCGGGCTTGCGCCTTGCGGAAGACCGTGCTGCTGCTCGAGCTGTATGAGCGATTTCAAAAAAGTCTCGGTAAAAATGGCGAAAAATCAGGGCTTGTCGCTCAATCCGTCTAAAATAAGCGGACTTTGCGGTAGACTTATGTGCTGCTTATCTTACGAAAACGATTATTATAAAGACGTTTGCAAAAAAATGCCCAAAATCGGCGCGGACGTAGGTACGCCCGACGGCAAAGGCGTCGTCGTTTCCGTCAATATGCTAAAGCTAACCGTCAAAGTTAAATCCGAGCAAAAAGACGGCAGTCTCGTCTTTAAAGATTACCCCCTTGCCGACGTCAAATTCAACAAAAACAGTGGCGGCGGTGACGACGGAAAACTCACTAAAGAAGAAATGGAAGCGCTAAAAAACCTGACCGAAGACTGATAATCGACTTGCTCGCTTTCTTTGCTATCGTTTATCCGGTACTGCTTAAAAGGTTCTTTAATAAACGTTGAGGGGTAGAAATACTCTTCGACGTTTTTGATTTAAAACGACCTAAATTACGGACGCGGCTATATGTCGATAATCGACTTATAGCCGCGTTTTTT
>CAZHGN010000046.1:10648-12091 GCA_964532155.1 uncultured Acidiphilium sp. | reverse complement strand
CCCTTAGGAGGGGCTTATTATATCCGTTTAACTATGAGGACGTATTTAATTTTATTAATTTGTTTTTTGTCGTTTAAACCGACTTTACCATATGGGGGAACAGTACTTAAGTTTATGATCAACGACTTTAATATTTTATCTTAAAATCGAGCCGTTGTCAATCGTATTGTATTAAAAAAGCATTTTGCTTTAAAAAATGTTTTGAAAGCATTATTTTTTAATATTAGACTTCTACGTTATATCGCAAGTTTTAACCGAAAATTACAACCATACTTAAGCGTGACAAAAAAGCGTTTGACGGAATATAATGAGCAAGGGCAAAACAATTAGATGCGGATTAGAATTTCGAAGGACGTATTCAACGACGAGAATGTAAATGCGGATTTAACCGTCGTGCCGTTCGGAACTGTGGGGGAGATAGATTATGCGACCGAGCTGAGCGGTGATACGAAAGAACTCGTTGCGCTTGGGCGGTCGTCCAAGCGTTTGGCGAATGGCGGAGGGTATACTCTTGTCGGTGCGCCGTCTAAAAATCGCGCTATAAGGCGATTATCGGGCTTTTTGTTTGAAAACGGCAGACTTTCGTCCATATTCGACGTGAATGTCGGAACGGCGAAATATTCACCGTCTTACGGAGTGGGCGTATTTAACTGTAAAGGTACTAAATGCGGCGTTTTGCTCGGTGACGATTGCTATTCGCCCGATCTCGTAAAGGCGTTGTCTTTGTGCGGTTGTGGCTTGATAATCGACCTATATCCCGACTTATTGACAGAAATGCGCGAAACTGCGGCGCGATTTTATTCGTTTACTTTCGGGCTCGATTTTCTTACGGTAGGCAATGATAGAGGGGTAGCTTACGCGGCGGGAGGAATGAAAAAAAATTTCGATAGCGAAATAGTTCTTTTAGGCAGGCGTATTTTTAGCGAAGTAAAAATAAAAAAAGCGGGCATATGACTTTTCCGCACTTACGGTCGTGCGCACCGCACTCGTTTCAGTAACGATAAGGTGTAAAATTGCTTGAATAACGCTTATTTTATCTTTATAATACTTAGACGAAAACAAAAAACTTTTTCTGAAAAGGGTATAATCTCGCGTTAAAGGGGTAAAATAGTAATACGATGCAACCGCAATACCGTAACTAATTTACGGTGCGGAGTGAAAAGGGAAGCGCATTTTTCAATAAAACTCGATTTTAGCGTTAGGCAATACGTAGCGAAGTAGGTTTACTTAAACGACGTATGTTATACGCGAATGATGTTTTGACTTATGGCGAATGCTTTTAAACGAACGAATAACTCGTTTACCCATGGCATCGATATATAGTTTCGTGCAACGGCTCTCGTTTTATAATGCGAGCGGCGGAGTCCCGACTCCGTAATGCACGGAGCGGGAACCGCTCATTTTTGCGCGGTTCTTTTTTTGCCATTTGCGCGGTTCTTTTTT
>CAZHGN010000046.1:0-10548 GCA_964532155.1 uncultured Acidiphilium sp. | reverse complement strand
TTTGCGCGGTTCTTTTTTTGCCATTTGCGCGGTTCTTTTTTGCTAAAAAATATTTTATTTAAAATCACGCGGAAAAATATTGAAAACTCTTTTTTTTGTTTTTAAGGCATGATATAATAAAGGTATGGTATTACACGCTTGCGGCGGTTGACGAGCCGCTTACAAGCACGGCGAACGTACGTCTCTTACAAGCACGGCGAACGTACTAACTTGCTAATATAAAAAACTTATAACAATAAAATTTATCGACGGAGAATAAAAAAATGTTTAAACCGGAATTATCGACGAGCGTTGAACTTGTGGTAGGTAAAGGATTAAAAGGCGGCGAATACCGCTATGCGGTAGACGAAAAGCTGCCCGAAACGTTAAAAGAGTTAAAAGGCTTGGGTTTTAAAAGCGTTGAACTTGATATATGCGGAATGCATTACGCTTGGGCAGCGGAGCAACTTTTAAAAGAGTCGCTCGAAATAGCAAACTCCGTCGGAATGAAAGTCGGCAGCGTTCATTATCCCTACGACAGAACGTGGGTCGATCTCGCTTCGCCTTGGGAAGCGGACGTGCCGGAAATAATTAAGTGGCTGATCAAGGTGTTTGATATAGCCGAAAAATTCGGCGTGGGCGTTCAGGTTATTCATCCCGGCGGAATGGATATCAACGACGGCAATTATTCGCTTTTGACCGAGCGTTTTCACCAAAGCGTAAGGGCGTTGACCGAGCAGACCTCTTCGGTCGTTTGTATAGAAAACATGGCTTGCGGCCGTCTGCTCGATACCGTCGATAAGGTAGAAGCAATGCTTTCGGCGGCGCCAAACGCGAACGTCGTGTTGGACGTAAATCATTTGCTCCACGATAAGCCGCAAGACGCTGTAAGGCGGTTGGGTGCAAAAATCAAAGCTTTGCATGTTTCCGACTGCGATCTCGTTCGCGAAATGCACGCAATGCCCGGACAGGGTAAAATCGATTGGCAAGAATTTATTGCCGCGCTCGAAGAAGTCGGCTATAACGGTAGTTTTAATTACGAGCTTTATACCGCTAAATACGGCTATACTTTTGCCGATATAAAGAATAATTACGAGATGCTTTTTTCTGCTTACGAGGCAAAAAAGTCTAAGTAAAATAGATAATTTGGTGTCTGTATAAAATAGCAAAATTAAAGAGCTCGGTTAATTTCCGAACTCTTTTTTGATATTTTTGCCTATTTGTTTTTTGTTTTGCTTTTTAATTCCTCGAACGCCTTTACGAAAACCGATGCGACGAGGGTAATTCTTTCGGCGTCCGCACCCTCTTGCAGATTGGCTTTAATTAGCTCGCTGATTTTAATTACGGTAAGTCCGTTTTCGTCCTCTGTTTTATTGCCGAGTCCGTCAAAAATGCGCTCGGTCAGTTCGTCGAGCCCCTCGTCTTTGACGACGGACTTCAAAACCGTTTTAATAAGTTCTTTCAGCTCGCTCGTTTCGTCGCCCTTAAAACCGCCGGCAAACGCGTATAGAACGGTTGCGAGCCCGCCTGCCGTAAAACTCTTTGAAACGACCTCGTCCACCGAGATTTTGCCCGCCGTCGCCGCAACGCAGTAAACGCCGAACGAGAGGCAAAAGGGGAGCAGTTGGTTGATTTTTTCGGGCATGCTTTTGCGCCTTTTGATTAAAAGCAGCAACGCAAGCGTTGCAAGTGCGGTTGCCACGCAGTCAACGCTGTATTTAGACAGTAGTGCGATTATTTCCACCTGCATCGTCGTCCTCCTTATCTAAAGGAATCAAACGTTTAAAGGCGTTTACGTCGGCTTGAGTGCAATCCTTTGCCCGCATGCTCGGGCGTTTTATTTTTTGCAAATAAAATCTTTTTCTCGTCATTCTTCCTCCTTTCCAAACGCAATATCATTATACCATGCGAACGCTTGCTAAAAAAGGGGTTTACGACGTTTTTTTGCGTAGTTTTACGCGTTTTACGCTTTTTTATCGCGCTTTTGCCGTGATTATATCGTAAGTTTTCAGCTTGCCGTTTTATATACTCTTACGACGAGAACGGTCATATCGTCTTTCGCGCTGTTTTCGGTAAGGCTTAGCGCGAAGTTCATTATTTTATCGGCGTAAGTTTGCGGATTGGCGCAGTATTCGCGCGTTAAAAAATCAACTGCGTCCGTGCTCGAAAAAAAGGCGTCGCTAACGCCGTCGGATATAATAACGAGCGAGTCGCCGTCCGAGAGGTTTACCGTTTTTAAGGTCGGCTCTATTTGGTCGAGCACGCCGAGCGGCAGCGAATTGTTTTCTATAATCTGCGCTCCGTCCTTGCCGATGATAAAGCCGAACGTCGCGCCAATTTTTATCAGATTGCATTCGCCGGTATACAAGTTGACTATTCCGCCGTCCAAGGTCGAAAAACCCTCGTCGAAACAGCAAGAAGCCAGCCTTGCGGTTATGCTTAAAGCGACTTCTCGGTCGAGCCCCGCGGCGAAAAAATTTTCGATTAAAGAAATTACCGTAAGCGAGTTTTCGTTTGCCTTTTTACCCGAGCCCATTCCGTCGCACAGCGCGACCATAAACTTTCCTTCGTCGATGCGTTTCAGTGAAAAATTGTCGCCGCTAACCTCCGAGTCGTATTTTGTTTTTTGGGTAAGCCCGAACGTCGCGTCGAAGGTCGGCGACCGTTTAAAAACAGTCAAAACGCTTCCTCCGACGTCCGTTTTCGAATATAGTCTGTATTTTTGCTTTTCGCATTCGCCGAGTAGTGCGCAAACGACCGAATAATCTTTTTTATCGTTATCGAAAAGTACATGATAATCATTCCCGGCACGCAAAATCTGCCTGCAAACGATCCCTTCGTACGCAAGGCAATCAAACAGTTTTCGCTCCTTTTTGCGCCCGAAATAAACCTTGTCGGCAAGCGAATATGCAAGCTCGCGAATGGTATCCGAAAGTCCGCCCGCTTGCATCGAAACGAGGCTTTTGCTTGCAAGCGCGCGCTCGTTTTCCTCTTGCCTAAGGCGCAGCAACCCGATAAGTCGGTTGATTTCGTAGGTTAAATCGTTAATTTTAATGCACTGCTCGGAAAGTTCTTTTGGCAGATCGGCAAGCGTTAAATTGCCTTTCGATATCCCCGTTTTAACCGTTTTTTCTATGATAATTGGCATTTTTGACGAGCGTGAATGGCATACCTTAATTTTTTCGCAACGGTTACAAACGCATTCTATAGCGTCGTCGGTAATTTTTTCGCAGTAGTCGTTCGGTTCGAGTTTTTCGCCCGCTTTATTTAGCGTGCTTTCAAGGTTCATAAACGCGTCGGCAACGCCGTAAAGCTTGGCTGATAACGCGCCGCGCTCGGCGTTAATTATTTCGCGCGTGATTTGCGGCTCCTCGAATTTGAGTACGTGCTCTAAAAATAGTTCGTAAATTTTGTTCGGCGTAAACAAGAATACCGCAACCGGCAAGAATAAGTATATATAGTCAACCGTTTCGAATACGAAAAAACCGCCATTAAAATAGTTGAATATAAGGGTTGTTAAAAATAGGCAAAGGGCGGAAAGCAGTCGCGATACCTTTGAAAAGACGAGCACGGCGGCGCAATAAATTGAAAATACCGCGATTATTTCGAGGCTTTGCGTATAAATTGCAAGGGCGACGGGCAGTACGAACGCGGGAATGAATGCCCTCGTGCTTTTTAAGTAATAGCACGAAAAAAGCATGCAAATAAGCGCGACGTCGTACCATAGTTTATAACTCGTAAGGCTTATCGCGCCGAGCGATAGATAAACTACCGTAATCGAGAGCGCTACCAATTCATGCGGTTCGCCCTTTTTGGTGAACCGTTTAATAAAACACAAGCGCATAGCAGGCTGCAAAACGAAGGAAAAAATTGCCGTAATACCGCAATAAATTAGATTTTCAAGCAGTTTTTCTCTATCCGATATTATTATGAACGGCGTAAGGGCTATTGCCGCGTAAAGAGCGAGCTCAAACGCCATTCGTTTTTTCTTGCGGCGGTAAACGGAAAAAATTACACATAAAAAGAGCGCGCCTGCGGTCGTTGCGATTGCTTGCGGCAAGGGCTTTAATATAATGCAGTATGCCGTATAAAGAAGGGTGGTGCCGACGGGGGCGGTAACGGTTAGGCAGAGCGCCGTGAAAAATGCAAGGGATAAAGGCGCGCTTGTTACCGCCGCGTCCGCTAAAAGGAAAAGTAAAAACGCGCCTAAGCCTTTTAATACCGTCGTATAGGTTAATTTTTTCATAAAAAGGTCGCCTTTCCGCTTGGATGTGCGGTTCATATTCTTTTGCGATTATACGGCATAAAAAGGTGAATAAAAGGTGATATAACCGTTTTTTAAGTCGAAAACGGTCGAAAAGGCGCAATTAAGTTGAAAAGCAAGTTTCAATGTGATATAATCATAAAAAATACGGTTTAAGAGTGTTCCTCGATATGTTGTTTTGCGGTTGAGCAAATGTATATCGCGTAGGAAATTAAACCGATAATGGTGGCGGTGTTAGCAGCATGAAATTTACCGAATTTACCGTATCGACGACGACCGACGCACAAGAACTCGTTGCCGATATTTTATGGCAATATACAGTCTACGGCGTTGCCGTTTGCGATTATAACGACGTAGTCGAGCTTGTCGAAAAGCGTAGGGAAACCTTCGATTATATCGAAGACGAGCTTTTAAACGCCAAAAAGCGCGGAACGCTCGTCAAGGCGTATACCGAAATAAGCGAAACGCGCGAGGTGTCCGAAAAACTTGCCGCGGATTTTGCCGCACTCAAGCAAAATTCCGTCGGTTTTATCGATTGCGGAACACTCGAGGTAACAAAGCGCGAGGTCGACGGCGACGATTGGATAGAAATATGGCGCAAGCATTTCAGACCTATAAAATACGGTAAAATCGTCGTTTGCCCCAAGTGGATAGAATATAACGCGGAAGAGGGCGAAGAGGTCGTATATATCGACTCGAATATGGCGTTCGGCACCGGCGAGCACGAAACGACTTCTATGTGCATAGAACTTCTCGAAGAGTATATAACGCCGTCCGAAACGGTGCTCGACGTGGGTACCGGGAGCGGCATACTCGGCATTTCCGCCGTAAAACTCGGTGCTAAAAGGGCGATAATGACCGATATCGACGCCGTTGCCGTACTCAGTGCGAAACACAACGCGGAGTTGAACGGCGTCGGCGAAAATTGCGAAATTATAAAAGCCGATTTGTTGAGCGGCGTAAAGGATGTTGCGGAAATTGCCGTCGCCAATATTTTTGCCGAAGTGCTCGTAAGGCTTTCTGCCGATCTTTCGGCGCAAGTCGTAAGAGGCGGTTACGTTTTGTTAAGCGGCATTATTAAGGAGCGGTTGGAACTCGTAATCTCATCGTTTGCCGCAGACGGCTTCAAGCATATAAAAACGGCGAATAAGGGCGAATGGTATGCGCTCGTAATGCAAAATATAGGGCTATAGGTCGATTATCGTATGGTTAATAAGAAAAAAGCGGTCGTGTTTACGCTCGGCTGCAAAGTAAATTTCCGCGAAAGTGCGTCACTTATGGAGGGGCTTATCGAAAAGGGCTACGACGTAAGCGAGGATATAGAGCGGGCGGATTTATATATAATCAATACTTGCGCAGTAACTTCGGAGGCGGAAAAAAAGTCTCGTCAAGCGGTTGCAAGAATGCGTAAGTTTAATCCGAGCGCGCCTATATACGTTTGCGGTTGCGCCTCGCAACGCAATCCCGAAGCGTTTGCAGAAAAGGGCGTTAAGGTGGTAACCGGCGCAAAATCCAAGGATAAACTTATAGATTTACTTGACGAAGACGGCGTTTTTATCGAGCAGTCCGACGATTATTACGAAAAATATTTGCCGGCAAAAACGGCGCGCACGCGCGAGTACATAAAAATTCAAGACGGATGCGATAATTTTTGCTCCTATTGCATAATTCCCTACCTTCGCGGACGTTCGAGATCGAGAAAAATCGAGAGTGTTCTTGCCGAAATTTCTTCTCTTTCGCCCGAAGAAGCGGTAATTACCGGTATAAACGTTTCGGCGTATAATTCCGAGGGTAACGGTTTGACCGCGCTCGTAAACGCTTTGGCTGATTTTTCTTGCCGCATTCGTTTCGGTTCGCTCGAAGTAAACGTAATCGACGACGACTTTTTGGCGGCAACAAAAAAACTCAAAGATTTCGCTCCCCATTTTCATTTGTCGTTGCAGTCGGGTAGCGACCGCGTGCTTAAAACGATGAATCGCCGCTATACGACCGCCGAGTATTACCAAAAAGTCGAACTTATCCGCGCGTATTATCCGGATGCGGCTATAACCACCGACGTCATAGTAGGCTATTCCACCGAAACCGAGCAAGATTTTTGCGATTCGGTCGCGTTTTGCCGCAAGGTCGGCTTTGCCGATATACATTGTTTTCCGTACAGCGTAAGGCAGGGCACTGCGGGCGCTCGCCTTAAAAAACTCCCCGACGAAGTTAAAAAGGAAAGGCTTAATCGTATGCTCGATGTAAAAGCCGAACTAAAATCGTCGTATGTGATTTCGCATATCGGCAAAAAACTTTCGCTTATAGTCGAGGAAGAAGAGGACGGATATTACGTCGGGTATACCGAAAACTATATTCGCGTTTATTTAGAAGACAAAGCGAGCGGTAAAACGGACGTCGTTTTAACCGAACCTTTCCGCGACGGCGCGCTTGCAAAAATCGCAAAATAGCGGGCTATAGGTCCGTTATCGCATAGTTTTAATTAAAAAAAGCGCGGCGTACTACCGCGTGATCTAAGGAGTATCATATGCAAGACTGTTTATTTTGTAAATTTGTAAGCGGCGAATTCGCTACCGACAAGGTTTTCGAAAACGATGATTTTATAATCATACGCGACATTGCGCCCGTTGCTAAAAATCATTTTCTCGTTATTCCCAAGGAACATTTTAAATACCTTGCCGAAATGAGCGCGGAACAAGCGGCGACTCTCGGCAGAATTTTAAAGAAAATCCCCGAACTTTCCGACCTCTTGGGGCTTGAAAACGGTTATAGGCTTGTAATCAACCAAGGCGACGATGCAGGGCAGTCCGTTCCGCACCTTCATATTCACGTTCTTTCGGGGCAAAAAATGGGCTGGCAACCTGCTTAATATATCTGCCGCGTTCCCTTTAACCGATTTTGACTTAATCGGTTTCGCGTTGCAAGTTTTACGGTATCCGATTTTTGGCGCAAACTCGTTTTTGGCGCAAACTCTTTTTTGCGCAACCGTTTTTTTGCGTTTTAGCCGAAGTGGGATAGCCCAAATAATAAAAACACAACCGACCTGCGTTTTGCAGGTCTTTTTTTGCGCGGTAAGGCATATGTTTGTGTCGGTGAATGCTATGACTTTGAATCAAGCTGCCGTCGGGAAAGCGGTAACTGTTAAAAAAATAGATTGCGACTTAGGCGAGCAATCTCGGCTTAAGTCGTTCGACGTGTTTAAGGGCGCTAAAATTATCGTGTTAAAAAATTGCGGCAAACTCGGATGCGTCGTGCGCTCGACCGACGAGCCCGTCGGATTATCGCTAAATATTTGCAAGAGGATAATCGTCGAATGACGAACGTTTATATTTGCGGCGTTGCTAATTCGGGTAAAACGACCTTGTTTAACGGTCTTGCAAGGCGCAACGAGCGTGTGGGTAATTGGTGCGGCGTTACCACTCGCGCGGTTAGCGGTCATTTTTCCGTGCAAAAAGGCGGAAAGCGTTTGAAATTTACCTTGACCGACCTGCCCGGAAGTTATTTGGACGATTACACGCTCGACCAAGACGTAACGCTTAAAAATATTGCCGACGGCGGCGTGGTGCTCGTGGTGTGTCGTGCGAAAAATCTTGTGCGCGGCTTGTCTTTTTTAAAAAAACTTACGCAAAGTCTTAGTCGTTCTTCGGTAGTGCTCGTCGTAAACGCTTACGAGGAACTGCGAAAAGCAGGCGGTAAAATCGATTTTGGCAGGTTGCAAGCCGCGCTCGGCATTACGGTTATTCAAGCCGAATGCAATACGCATAGCGGAATTAAAATCGTAAAAAACGCAATATTAACGGCGGCGGTAAAGACAGAACCGTCCGTAAACTCATCCGCAAACTCGTCCTCAAACTCATCCGAAGAACCGTCCGCAAAATCGACCGCGCAACCGTCCGTTTTGCGTGATTTCGAACCGCTTAACGTTGCTAAAGCGGCGCTTACATTTTGCCGCGCTAAGTCCTTATCTCGGCTCGACGATTTTTTTCTTCGCCCTGCGTTTTGCTTTTGCACCTTTTTCGGCGCGGTAATTGTCGTTTTATATCTCGCATTCGGCAAGTACGGAATAGGAGAGGTTTTGTCGGTTGCGTTAGAGGATTTACTCGCGCGGTTTTTCGTTTTGCCCCTCGCAAACCTCGTTGCCGCTTGCAAGTTTAGTCGGTTTTTATCGGGTTTTATAATCGAGGGCGTAGTCGGCGGCGCGGTGTCTGTTTTGTCTTTCTTGCCGAGGCTTGCGGTTATCGGTGTTTTTAATTATTACGTAGAAGAAAGCGGAATTTTGGCTCGCCTTGCGTTCACGTCGGACGCTTTTTTATCCCGTTTCGGGCTTACCGGAAGAGCGGTCTTCGCCTTGCTTACCGGGTTCGGTTGCACCGCTCTTGCCGTCGATGCGGCGGGCGGGCTTGAAAACGAAGGAATTAAAAGGCGGACGGTAGCAGCTCTGCCGTTTGTGTGTTGTTCGGCAAAGGTTCCCGTTTTTGCTTGGCTTTTTACCGAGATTTCGCACCGAAACGGTTTTATCGCAGTGTTTGCGGTGTGGGCGCTCGGGCTTGCGCTTGCGCTGGTTTTTTCTTTCCTTCACAAACGTCAAGGCGCCGTTTCTTATAACGGTATCATCGTTGAATTTACCGAATATCGCCGTCCTTCGCTCAAAGAAGGCGCAAAAGCCTTGCTAAATTTTACCAAAAGTTTTATAATACGCGTAGGAACGGTGATAACGCTGGTAACGGCGTTCTTATGGTTGTTGCGTTCGATCTCTCCCGACTTGCGCTTTCTTCCGCCCGAAAACGCCGAAGAGAGCTTGCTCGTCTTTTTTGCCGAAAAACTGCAGGTGATTTTTTACCCTGCGGGGGTTAAAAATTGGCGGTTTGCGGTGGCGGCTCTTGCAGGGCTGTTCGCCAAGGAAAACGTTCTTTCCGTGCTAATGCTTTTGGGCGTAGGCGAGGCGACTGCCGCAGAACTGTTTGCTTTTATGCTCTTTTACGCATTTTATCCGCCGTGCATATCGGCGCTTATAGCCGTTTTAAAGCAAGCGGGCGTAAGATGTTTTCTGCACGTTTTTTGTTTTCACGCTTTCTTGGCGCTCGCGGCGTTTTATTCGGTGCTTAAACCCGCCTTCATCGTTTTGCCGACGGCGGTATTAGCCGTTGCGTATTTTACGAAAAGGTTAAAAAGCGGCGAAAGAACACGAAAAAAATCCAAAACCGAGTGCGCGCGTGCAAAATTTAGGATAAACTAAGGATATTATAATGAAAAGCTTTATCGTTGATAAGAAAACCGATCTAAACAGTTTTCTTACGGACAAATACTTCGGCGAACTGTCTTACGGCAGACTCATGAAGTTATACCGCAAAAAGGACGTCAAGGTCAACGGAAAGCGCGTGTCGGCAAATATGCCGCTTGCGTGCGGCGATATGGTCGACGTCTATTACGATAGTGCGGGAAAACTTGCCGTCGTTTATGAAGACGATGATATTGTTATCGTCGATAAGCCGGTCGGTATCGAAAGCGCCGATTATTACGAAATCGTCAAGCAAACGTATGGCGCCGCGCTTTTCGTTCATCGGTTGGATCGCAACACTTCGGGAATTATTGTCTTCGCGCTTAATAATCGCGCTTACGAGGAACTGCTCAAAGCGTTTAAGGAGCGCACGGTGGATAAATATTACTTAGCGTGCGTTCACGGCTTTTTTCAAGAAAAGAGCGGAGTTTTAACCGACTATCTTGTAAAGGATGCCGAAAGCGGCAGGGTAAAGGTATATAAGCAGCCGCGCGCGGGAGCGCAAAAGATCGTTACCGGGTACGAGGAGATTGCACGCGGCGAGCGCGCCTCGGTACTCAAGGTGAAACTGTATACCGGTAAAACTCATCAAATAAGAGCACACCTTGCATTTTACGGTCATTTCATTCTCGGCGACGGCAAGTACGGCGACGACCGCATAAACCGCGCGGAAGGGGTAAAAAAACAATTGCTTAGGGCAACCGAAATACGTTTTCGCTTTAACGAGGGCGATTATCTTTACCGCCTAAGCGGCAAAACGTTTTCCGTGCAAGAAGGCGAAATTTTTTCGGGACTAAACTGCGGCAAATAGCGGCGGTGAAAGGGTTTTTATCGGTATTTTGACAAATAAAATCGCCCAAAAAAATAAAAATAATTTTTTTTGAAAAAGTGCCGAAAAATAGTTGCAATTATTATTCGAATTTGTTATAGTATAAAAGCGTTGAGCGACACAGCAAGTGTTACTGTTCATCGTTCGGGAGCATAGCTCAGTTGGGAGAGCATCTGCCTTACAAGCAGGGGGTCACAGGTT
>CAZHGN010000045.1:2151-12121 GCA_964532155.1 uncultured Acidiphilium sp. | reverse complement strand
AATTGACGATTTGTACCCCGCAACTCACGTTAAGGACTTCGGCGAGGCAACCAAGTCTCTCGAGGTCGACAACGTAATCAACGCTATTGGCACCGTTATTAAAGCGGTAAACGTAATTGAGACTAAAAAGGTCGATGCGATACTTGCACCGTTTAAGACGCTTCTCGATAACACTATAAGCGATCCTTGGTTCGACGATACCGCAGAGGTACGCGCAGTAGCTACAGACGTTAAGGGAATAATCGAATTGTTCGCCGAAAACGAAATAGTAACTACTATATATAATGAAACAGTTTCGCTTTACGGCACGACTATGCTCATGAACTTCGTCGAAGCAAGCGAAGCTCTTAAGATAAACGCCGTAATCGGTTCGACCGGCAATATCGTAAAAGCAACCGGAGTAGTCAACGACGGTTTGGTTGACGATATAGCGACATTACTCACGGACGTTATAGCCGGAACGCTTGGAAAATTCAGTATAGATCCTAACGTACCGACAAGCACGATCACGAACGATATTAAGGAAATCGTCAACGAAGTTATCGTAAACGACGCACTTAACACCGTATTTGAAGAATTCGCAAGTCTTTACGGCGACTCGAAGGTCAAGAACTTCGTAATGACCACCAAGGCGCTTTATGTTGACGACATAATCGATTCGATCGGTAAAGTAGTAAAAGCAACCGGTGCGGTTGAAGATACAACGTTAGACGCAGTACTTGCTCCGTTCAAGACGCTTCTCGATAACACGGTAGGCGATCTTTGGTTCGACGACACCGCCGCCGTAAGCACGGTAGCCGGCAACGTTAAGGCAATAATCGAATTATTCGGCGAAAACGAAATAGTAACCGCTATATATAGCGAAGTAGTTGCGCTTTACAAAGCAACCATACTTACAAACTTCGTCGAAGCAAGCAAGGCGCTTAAAGTTGACGACGTAATCGTTTCGGCAGCTAATGTCATAAAAGTAACCGAAGTAACGGACGGCAAGACGCTCGATGACGTAACCGTTCTTCTTACCGACGTATTGGCGGGCACCGTTACCGCGATAGGTATTGAGCCCAACGTAAAAGTAGATAAATTGACGAGAGACGTAAAAGCAATCGTTAACAAGTTCGCAAGTAACGACGTACTTAACGCCGTATTCGACGGATTTGGCAAACTTTACGAAGGAACTAACTTAAGAGACTTCGTCGAAGCAAGCAAGGCGCTTGAGGTCGATGCAGTTATTGACTTTGCAGCCGACGTTATCAACACCGTTATGGGCGAGAAGCCTGCTACTGACAGCCGCGCAAGAAGAAAAGCGGCGGCAACCGAAGAAGGCAACGCAACCGTTAACGCCGTTGCAAAACTTCTCAAGCTCGTAATTAAAGGCACGCTTGCAACCGCAACGCTCGACGAGCAAGCCGAAGTATCAAAGATTATTCTCCATACTAAGGACCTCGTTGATACAATGAATATCGGTGAGGCGCAAACGTTTGTCGATAAAGCGTTTAATCAAATAGCAACCCTTCTCGGTGGCGTTAAACTCGTAACATTCGCAACCGACGTTATGGACATCGAGGTTAAAGCGGCTATCGAAACCGTTCGCGCAATCTTCGAAGACGTAGAAGGCATTGCCCCGATCACTAACAGAGTTGCCGAACTTGCAGATGCGGCTCTTAGCGGAACGTTCGGAACGCTCGCTTTCGACTTCAACGCATTGACCGCCGCGGCAACGCAGACTGAACTTATAATCGGCGGAGTAGTCGTTGCAATCGTCGGAGTTACTACTTACTTCGTTGCTAATCCCACGTTCGTTGCACTCGTCGATCAAATGGTTGGCGGCGCAAACGTTACGATAGGCGATATGGCGGCTGAATCGCTCGGCTATCAGTTAGTCGGCGGCAGGTACCTCTTCAGGGACGAGCAAAACTTCCTCGCTAACGCATTGTTCAATATCACGGTCCACGATGCCGTAACGCTCGGATACGACTTCAACGCAACGCTTGGAACGTATTTGACCGTAGACAACGTGGCGCAAATGGCGAACGCCGCACTCAATAAAGCATTGGGCGAAGGCGCCGCTACTATAACAGTCGTACTCGACGAACTTTCCGATATTTACGCTAACGTATACTTCGAAGAGATTATGACCGCAACGCTCGCAATCGAGATTTCCTCGATCGTTGACGCGGCAAGCGAAATAATCAAATCGCTCGGTCTTGACGAAACACTCGTCGATCCGTTGCTCGATACGGTTCACGTTCTCCTCGGCGGAACGATAGCCGCTACTACCATTAACGGTAACGCGCATATTTCCGAGATAATCGAAAACGTCGGGTCACTCGCATCGTTGTTCTTCGAAGAAGGCAGTTTGATAAACGTAGTCCTCGAGCAAGCAGTCGTCCTTACCGAAGGCATAGAACTTGCCAAGATGACGGAAGGCTTGATGAATATCGAGGTTGATAGCGTAATCGACTCGGTCGGCGAAATAGCAACTTCGTTCGGGCTCGGCTCGATGCTCGTCGATCCGTTGCTCGATACGGTTCACGTTCTCCTCGGCGGAACGATAGCCGCTACTACCATTAACGGTAACGCGCATATTTCCGAGATAATCGAAAACGTCGGGTCACTCGCATCGTTGTTCTTCGAAGAAGGCAGTTTGATAAACGTAGTCCTCGAGCAAGCAGTCGTCCTTACCGAAGGCATAGAACTTGCCAAGATGACGGAAGGCGTTATGGGTATCCAAATCGATAACGTTATTCATGCAGCTGCCGAAATAATCAAAGCTTACGGCTTTGAAGAAGCACTTATTACTCCCGTCGAAAAGACCGCACAGTTGTTCCTCGGCGGAACGATAGCCGTTACTACCATTAACGGTAACGCACAGATTTCCGAAGTATTCGTCAATATTAAAGCGCTTGTAGGCAACTTCGAAATAGGCGACGTCAAGTATCTTATAAACGCCTTGCTCGAACAAGCGGCAGAACTTACCAAGGGCATAGAACTTGCCAAGGTAAACGAAGGCTTGATGAATATCGAAATCAGCAAGATAATTGCTGCGGCTAAAAACGTAACCGCATCCATCAAGGGCTTTAACGAAAACTTCGCGTTCGTATACGACACGCTCGGTGAATTGCTCTCCGGTACGGTTGCTAACTTGACAATTAATCTTAACGCAATTCTCGACAAGTTTGACGACAGTCAGAAGATGATGCTCGTTGGCGGCGTGGCAATCGGAGCAATAGCGCTCTACTACGTTGCTAACCCGATACTCGTTAGTATCGTCAACGGTGCAATCGGCGACGCGGCTACTTGGGGCGATATGCTCGCCGCGGGTATGGGCTACACGCTCAACGGCGACAAATACGAGAGAGCGGACGGACTTTACAATTCGCTTGCAGATTACCTCTTCAAGCTTAAAGTAGTCGAATCGCTCGACATCTCCTTCGGCCTTGTCGACAAACTGTTGGAAAAGGCTGACCTTGGCGACGTTCTTACCTTTAACCAAGCTGTTCAGGCTAACGTAGAGGCAATGCTCACCGGCGCGACCTTTACGACGGATACGGACGGCAACTGGGCGCTCGATAACTACCCGCTCGATCGTCTCGAAAACTTCGTTCTTAACACCGCGCTTATCAACTTCAAGAATAACGCGCATCAGCTCCCCGGCTATTTGCTCCACGAGCTCGATACGTTCACCGTAGCCGATATTGGCGGTGCGTTATTCCTGCAGACGTATGCGTCCGGCGAAGTAATCCCGGGATTTGAAACTCAATACACTTACATTGATTCGACTCAGAAATGGACGTTCACCGGCACGTTTGCCGAACTCTTCGAAGTCGTGATGAACTGCACGGTCGGCGATCTTACTAAGGTAGACGAAAGATACGGTTCGTCGGTTGCATATGTGAAGGGGCTTATGAAACAGCTCGTTCTCGGCGACATTCTCAGCGGAATGATCAATATTTCGATGCAGCGTTTGGAAACGCCCGAAATAGTTATTTCTAAGGACGCCGAGACCGACAAGTGGACTGTAACCGGCAAATATGCCGCAGTTATCGAAAGACTTGCGAATATCAACGTCAACGAGTTGTATGAAAAGATGCTTACGACCGAACCCGTCAAATACTTGTTTGCTAACGAATGGCTCGGCGGCGTAAGATTGGGCAGCTTGCTCGACAACGGTTACAACGTTTATAACGAGACTACCGGCGTTTGGTCGAATGCGGAAGGCGATATCGTCTTCGAAGACAACTTCAGCGGCGCAATGCTCAAGAAAATTTACGGCTTAACGCTCGGCGACTTCCTCGGCGAAAGCGGCTTCGACGTAAGCAAGATAACCGAAGGTATGTACCTCGGCGAAATGCTCGGATACACTTGCAATGCTGAAGCGGCAGGTCACGAACATACCGATACTTGCGTTTGGTTCAAGGCTGAAGACGTTAAGGTTGGCGAAGAAGGAAGCTATACCGACGACAACAAGCTGCTCGAAGCGGAAGCGCTTTACGCTAAACTCTGCTCCATTTCGCTCGACGATATCATGAACGGAACGGACTTTATCGCAAGCATTAAGCAGCTCACGCTCGGCGAACTTATGGGTTATAAGAAAGTGGTAACGACCGTAGAAGGCACGACCACTAACGTATACTACGAATTCCTTAAAGACGGCGGCAAGCCCGTAGTCGAGGTAACAGACGGTTTCGCTTACAGAAAGGCGGGCGCCGAGGTTGATAAACTTACCGCAACGCTTGCGGATATCTCGGTCGACAGCTTTATGGGCGGCAGCGGCGTTGACGATATAATGAACAAGATCGAAACGCTCAAGGTCGGCGAAATCCTCAGATACACCTATAACGAAACGGACGAAAAGTGGTATAACGGCGACGCCGAAATCGGCGGACTCCTTTCCATCCTCTGCGGCTACACGCTCAGCGACGTTAAGGACGAAAGCAAGCTTAAGGAAATCGTAAACGAGATGACTCTCGACGACGTTCTCGGTGATTCCGCGAACAACAACGCAATCCTTAAGAAACTTAAGACCAAGAAGGTAGGCGAACTTACCGACGCTATAGACGAAATTTACGTAGGCGAAATCCTCGGATACAACAAGCAAGACGTAAAGGTTAGCGTAACAATGGAAGGCGTTGTATACGAGTACGACCGTTATGAAGATGCCGACGGCAACGCTTACTACAACGACAGCACGCCTGATGCGGAGGGAACGTATCCCGCCGACTGGAAGAACGTTGAAAACGGCGCTCCGGTTACCGATATTGCAAAAGCGAAGGATGCTACGACCGGCAGATATCAAGTAGGCTCGTCCGAGAAGTACCTCTTTAAGGTCAACGATTGGGTTAAAGAAGGCGCTGCAGTTACCGGCGTTCAGGCGATACTTGCAAACTTCACGATCGGCGAACTTGACGACTCCGACTTCGACGCACGCGTAACCTCTTCGATTAACAATCGTAAGCTCGGCGAACTCATCACGATAAACGATGGCGACGCTCGCGTACTACTCTCGTTGAAGGAAGTAAAGATTAAAGATCTTTCGACAAAGCTCGATGAGATGACGCTTAAAGAGTTTATGGAGATCGACGAATCCAGCCCGATAATCCTTCAGCAGGTTGCAGACAGCACGCTCAGCAAGCTCGGTGACACCATCGACGCTATCGAAATCGGAACTCTTATGGGTTACGAAAAGGATGATAGCGGTAAATGGATGAAAGACGGCAGCGAAATCGGTGAACTTGCAGGTCTGCTTGTAGACTTCACGGTTGCAGGCATAAGAGAAGCTGGCCTCGAAGAAACGCTTAAAACCAAGATAGACGGCTTACATGTAAGCACTATCTTCGGTATTAAGGCAGATGCAGGCACGGTATTCAATATGTTTAGCGAAGATGAATACAACAAACTTACCGTTGGTAATTTGAGTGATGCGATGAATGACAAACTCGATGCACCGACGCTCGGTATCGTTGTAGAACTCGGTATCCTCGATGTAACGCTGTTTGAAACCACAACCGGCGGCACGACGACTCTAACGGCTCTCGGAACGAAGATCAAAACCCAACAAGGAAAGGATTGGCGTGACGTTAATGCAAAGACCTTCCTTACTGACGTACTCAATGCTTACGCAAGTGTGTAATGCCGGCTTAGCAATACGAAAAACGGAAAAGCGGGGGCGAATAAAGCCTCCGCCGACCGCAATCGCATTTAAGGGCGTAAAAACGATTGACAGCGCCGCCCTTAAGTGTTAAAATAATAAGTGCTGTTTGGGGTATGCCTTAAACGGCAAACCTAATGCGAGCGCGCGGTTGCTTGCATACTGCGGCAAAGCCGCATAACCTTGCTTGCGAGGATAATAAAACGATGAAAACGCAAGCCGATTAAGACCGGGAGGTAAAAAAATATGACTAAGTACGAAATGCTTTACATTTTGTCCACGAAGCTCACAGACGAGGCAAAAGAAGAAATCATTGCCAAGTTCGAAAAGATCGTTACGGACAACGGCGGTACTGTTGAAAAGACTGATAAGTGGGGCGTTAAAAAGCTCGCTTACACCATCAACAAAACCGAAAACGAAGGCTTTTACGTTCTTATGACGTTCGAGTGTGAAACCAGCCTGATTAAAGAGTTAACTCGTGTTTCGGGCATCACCGAAGGTATGTTAAGACAAATGATCACCAAAAGAGCGTAATTAACGCTTTTATTACGACAGAGGAATTAAGGATGAATAAAGTATATCTTATAGGTAATCTTACTCGCGATCCCGAAGTATCGGAAACGAGCAGCGGACTCACACTGTGCCGCTTTGCAATCGCCGTAAACCGCAACTATTCAAGCAGCGACGGTGAAAGACAAACGGACTTTTTCAATATTACCGTTTGGCGCGCTTTGGCTGAAAACTGCGGTAAATATTTAAGAAAAGGCAGTAAAGTTGCCGTTGTCGGAAGCTTGCAGAACCGTTCGTATGAAGATAAGGACGGTATTAAACGCAACGTTACCGACATTATCGCAAGCGAGGTCGAATTCCTTTCCTCGAAGAATTCGGGGGAGGCAATGGACGATGATCCCGCACCCAGACGCTCTGCTTCCGCTTCTAAGAAGCCCGAGCTCGAGGTTATGAGCGACGACGACACTTTGCCCTTCTAACGAACATACCGCGGCAAGGCAATCTGCCACCGCACCGCCTAAAGGCGTTGTGGCGTGATTTCACGCAAAAAAATATTATAAGGAGAATTTATAATGGAAGAAACGAACGTTACGACTGCTCCCGCTGCGACCGAAAGTGCCGCACCCGTAGCAAGAAAGCCGTATAAAAGAATGAATAAAAGAAAAGTTTGCCAATTCTGCGTCGACAAAGCTACCGCTATCGATTATAAGGATTTGAGCAAGCTCAAAAAATACGTTACCGAAAAAGGGAAAATGCTCCCCAGACGTATGACCGGCGTTTGCGCAAAGCATCAAAGAATGCTTGCCGAAGCCATTAAGAGAGCGAGAATAGTTGCTCTTCTTCCCTTCAAAGGCGAATAATAACCTTGATTTTTACGGAGCCGCAAACCTCTTGCGGCTCCGTATTATTTTGCTTTTTCGTTGTATTTTGCGGCTTGCTCGGCGGTAGTGATTTTATACAAAAAGTCGGGCTATAGCACCGTTATCGGCTATTTTAGGCAAGGTTTGCACAAAACGTAACGGCTCTTCGGCGCAATAATTAACGCGGTCGGTGCTTTAAAAATTGGGCGGTAAAACGTTAAAGGCAACTAAGCTTGAACCGAGCGGCAAAATACTTATAATAACCAAGCGCAAAACGAACGGTGAAAAAGCAAAGTGTTTATAATAAAAAAATTTAAGAACTCGTGCGAAAAGACTATCGTGCGGGCTTTTTTTATGTTACAATAAATATGGGAAGGCGCAAAAGTCCATTGCTTTATAAAAGCTTTTGCGCATTGTTAAGGAGAGTTATGCTTGCTTATACCTATCTTTCAAAAGGGAAATTCGGTTTTACGCAAAAAGAAAAACCACGCCTAATCAATGAAAAGGACGCCGTGGTTAAAGTAACGCTTGCAAGTATTTGCTCGAGCGATTTGCATATAAAACACGGCGACGTGCCGAGGGCGGTCGAGGGAATAACGCTCGGGCACGAAATGGTCGGAGTGGTCAGCGAGGTTGGCTCGGGCGTTACGCGCTTTAAGGCGGGCGATAGGGTTACCGTCAACGTGGAAACTTTTTGCGGAGAGTGCTATTTTTGCAAAAAGGGGTACGTGAATAACTGCGCGGACGAAAACGGAGGTTGGGCGCTCGGTTGCCGCATAGACGGCGGTCAAACGCGGTACGTGCGCGTTCCGTTTGCCGACAACGCCTTGAATAAAATTCCCGACGGCGTAACCGACAAGCAGGCGCTTTTGGTCGGCGACGTTCTCGCCACCGGATTTTGGGCGGCGCGCATATCTGAGATCGAAGAAGACGATACCGTGCTGATAATAGGCGCGGGCCCTACCGGACTTTGTACTCTTTTGTGCGTTCTTTTAAAAAATCCTTCGAAAGTTATCGTGTGCGAAAAGAATGAATGGCGGCGCGCGTTTGTTGCCGAGCATTACGGTAATTGCGGCGTAGAGGTCGTTTCGCCCGAAAATTGTCTTGATTTATGCAAGGGGTTAGAGCGAGACGGTGCGGACGTCGTGATAGAGGTTGCCGGCGGCGACTCCACTTTCGAAATGGCTTGGCGGTGCGCTCGTCCGAATGCCGTCGTTACGGTCGTTGCGTTGTACGACAAGCCGCAAATATTGCCGCTGCCCGAGATGTACGGAAAGAATTTAACCTTCAAAACGGGCGGAGTCGACGGTTGCGATTGCGGCCAAACGCTAAAACTCATCGAAAGCGGAATGCTTAACACCGAGCCGCTAATTACTCACATTTTTCCGCTCGAGAAGGTAGACGAGGCGTATGACTTGTTCGAAAGCAAAAAGGACGGCGTTATAAAAATTGCAATAGAATGCTGAAATCGGCTCCGAAAAAAATAAGAGCATAGCGCAAAAAGCGGGGCTATAGGTCGATTATCGCGCGTTTTAAAAAAAATTTAGGGAGTAGTTTATGAAATATTTAATAGTAGTCGATATGCAAAACGATTTTATAAGCGGAAGTTTAGGGAGCGGCTTGGCGCGTTCGATAGTGCCAAACGTGAAAAAACTGATAGAGTCTTTTGACGGTACGGTAATTTTTACCGCCGACACACACGGCGAAAATTATTTAAGAACGCAAGAGGGCAAGCGCTTGCCTGTCGTTCACTGCGTGAAGGGGACGATGGGGCATTCGGTGTGCGACGAGTTGAAAACGTATGCGGAAACGATTGTCGAAAAGCCGACGTTCGGCAGTTTTGAACTTATAGAAGAAATAAAACGCCGCCGCGCGCGTGTGGAAGAAATAACGCTATGCGGTTTATGCACGGATATATGCGTAATATCCAACGCGATGATCTTGAAGGCGGCTTTTCCCGAAACGCGGATCTCGGTCGTTTCGTCATGCTGTGCGGGCGTTACGCCGAAAAGCCATGAAACGGCGATCGACGCAATGCGCGCCGTGCAAATCGACGTAATTGATTAACAAATCTAAAATAATAATTCGAGGGAGAAAAATGGAATACTTAATTATAGCGTTGCTTGCAGTCGTCGTAATATTGCTTATAGTCGTGCTTATCGTCGCCGCAAAAAAGAAAACCGTCGGCGAAGTAAAAATGAGCGAAACCGACAAAAACGAACTTATAGCCGCATTTTCGGCGAACGTCGGGCTTATTTCTTCGGCGTTAAAATCTTCGGCGGACAGCTCCGCCGCAACCACGAAACTGAGCCTTGACAATATGAGCGAAAGGCTAACATCCGGACAGCGTGCGACGGAAGGCAGCCTTTCGGCGATTGAAAAAAAGCTTGAAGACAGGCTCGAAACGGTGCGAATAACGCTTGAGCGCAACTTGCAGTTTATTCAATCGAGC
>CAZHGN010000045.1:0-2051 GCA_964532155.1 uncultured Acidiphilium sp. | reverse complement strand
AACGCTAAACGAGAGGTTTAGCGAATCGTTTAAAATATTGACGGGCGAGCTCGAAACGGTGCGAATAACGCTTGAGCGCAACTTGCAGTTTATTCAATCGAGCAACGAGAAAAAGCTTGAAGAAATACAAAAAACGGTAGACGAAAAACTGACGAAAACGCTAAACGAGAGGTTTAGCGAATCGTTTAAAATATTGACGGGCGAGCTCGAACGAGTGAGTAAAACGGTCGGCGAAATGCAAAAGCTTTCCTCCGAGGTCGGCGTTCTTTCCAAAGTGCTAACAAACGTAAAAACGACGGGTATTTTCGGCGAAATTCAGCTCGGTGCGATAATTGACCAAATACTTGCGCCCGAGCAATACGTTAAGAACGTGGTTACGAGCAAATCGAGCAGAGATCCCGTCGAGTTCGCGGTAAAATTACCGGGCGGCGAAGACGGTGAAGTGTTGCTTCCGATCGACTCGAAATTTCCGTACACGGTCTATTCGGATATGCAAACTGCGTACGAGCAAAACGACTTCGAGGGTGCCGAGCAAAAGAAGAAACAGCTCCTAAACACCATTCGCTCGATGGCAAAGGACATACGCGACAAATACATAAATCCGCCGCAAACGACGGCGTTCGCTGTTATGTTTTTGCCGATAGAGGGCTTATACGCCGACGTCGTGAAAGCGGGGCTTGTAGAAGAACTTCAAACGAAATATAACGTAACGGTGGCAGGACCGACCACGATGTCGGCGCTGCTTAACAGCTTGCAAATGGGCTTTCAAACGCTTGCAATACAGAAAAAATCCAACGAGGTGTGGGCAATTCTCGGCGCGGTCAAAGCGGAATTTGCCAAGTTTGGCGCTATTATTACAGGCATTCAGAAAAAACTCAACGGCGCAAGCAGCGATCTCGACCAGCTTTTAGGCGTTCGCACGCGCGCAATCGACCGAAGTCTACGCGCCGTTTCGATATCGACCGATACCGACGTTTTGCCCGAATAACGCTATTCAGTAAAAAAATACAGTCTTGCCGCCGCCAAAGCGGTAAATTAGTTGTGCAATTCAATAATTAAACGCCTTGCAAGCGCACTTGTTCGAGCATGGCGTTTTATTTTTTTATCCGCGCTAATCTTTTATCGGCTAAAAATAAAGCGGCGTATAGGTGTTCCTTTTTTTATCGCGAAAGGCTTGTTTTCGGGCTTATAGCCCCACTTTTGTGAAAAAACGGCAGTGTTTTAGAGGCGTTTTTTCGTGCCTTTTTTCGTTTTTCTCTTTTAGTTTTTTTAGCCACTTGAATTTTCTGAAGAAAACAAAATGGTAAAAAAGTGCAATATTATGGTAATAGTTGCAATTGAACCTCGTCTTGCATAATGTTAAAATGTCGTATAGAATAGTATACATGCGTGTTCGCGCGCGTACATGCGAGTGTTTTGTCGTTGCTTTACCGCTTTCGCCGAGACGGAAGGAGTCAAACATAAGCATTACTACCGCAAGGGAAAATATTAAGTGCGCAAGTAATTAGCAAAAAAGTAGCTTTTTCAACGTGCGTTCTCCTTCAGTCGGCTTGTGCCGACAGCTCTCTCCCGGAGGGAGCCAAGGGAAGTGAAGAGTGAAGAAGTTGTGTAGAGCGAGCGGATTACCTCCGCCGCCTTCAAACGCAAAACAACGCAAACTACACGAACCGACACAATACGACACGAACAACGCAAACTACACAAACCGACACAATGCGACACGAAACAACGCAAACTACACAAACCGACGTAAAACAACACAATACAACACGAAACAACACCACCAAATAACAACCAAAACAAAAATCAGAAAATAAAAACCAACGGGCTTTTAACGGTGAATGCGTTAAAGGATTCGGGGCTTTCGGCATATGAAGAGTATGCAAAAAGTCGCACAACCTTTCGGCATGCGAGGCATACGAGGCATACGAGGCATACGAGGCATACGAGACATATTAAGCATATGAGTTGTATGAGATATGCGATGAATATGAGAAATATGCGAAAGGCGAAGACTTCGGACGCGTAAAACCGATAAATAAACACCTTTA
>CAZHGN010000044.1:0-12335 GCA_964532155.1 uncultured Acidiphilium sp. | reverse complement strand
GCGCCGAGTCGAAACCGTATGCTTTCGTCGGGCGCGCAATGCGACTGCTATTCTTCTAAGCCGTCGTAGCTACCGCATCTGGTGCAACCTTGCTCGGAGCAACAAATGCACACGGCGTTTTTTTGGCAAAAGCGGCCTTCGCTGTTATAGCGGCAATCGGTTACAGAGCAGTTGATTTTTTGGTTAAATCGGTCGTTCATAATACTCCTTTTCGGCGTGGGTGAAAAAATCCGCGCCGTATTAGTTATTATTCGCCTTTTTTCTTAAGTTTATACCTACGTTTTTTAAGCGTTAATCGGTTTTTTGTTTATTAAAATTCGCCTTTGCGAAAGGTAGGTGAAATGGTTGTGTACGCGGTAAATTAATCGGTATTTTAATTGACATATCGCCCTTTAAAATATATAATTGTAGGGCGAAAGGTTGCCGAGTTTGCGCTCTGCGCTATGGGCCGGCGGCTTTGCAAACGAAAAAACTGCCGCAGGGCGGAGGTCGGATATATGAAAGTAATTCTTCTTGCAGACGTTAAAGGAACGGGCAAAAAGGGCGAAATTAAAGAGGTTAGCGACGGATACGCGCGCAACTGCCTTATCAAAAAAGGCGTGGCGAAAGAGGCTACCGCCGTCGAGGTCAACAGCCTTAAAATCAAGCAGGAAGCCGAAGAATTCCACAGACAGCAAGAGATTGCGCGGCTTAAGGATATTGCCGCAAAAATCAAAAATACGGTGGTCGTATGCAAGGTAAAGGCGGGCGAAAAGGGTAAAATTTTCGGCAGCGTTACTTCGCAAGAGATTTGCTCGTCGCTCGTGGAAAGCGGCTTTGACGTCGAAAAGAAAATGATAATTCTTCCCGAACCTATAAAAACGCTCGGCGTTTATACGGTAGAGGTTAAACTTATGCCGGGGGTATCGTCCAAGATATCCGTCAAGGTGCAAGCGGCTGAATAACAAAAACGGGGCTATAGGTCGATTATTCGACTTTTAAGCCGACTATTTCACATTTAAGAAGGAAGCTACGCGAAGGAACGACCGCAAAAGCGGTTAGGCGGAAGAACCAAAGGTTTGCCGCAAAAGGGGGATTTTTGTGATTAGAAAAGACGATATAATTAGCGAAGAAGTCGCCTGCGTTCCGAGCGTGGATAACGAAGCGCCTATTGAAATGAGCGCGGAAGCGGAACAAGCCGAAAAAGAGCTCGAAAAAATCGCTTCGGCAGACGGCGACTCCGCCGCGATGAAAACGAAAAATACGAGCAAGAATTTTGCCGTTACTCTGCTTTTTATTGCAGTTAACGTAATCGCCGTCGTTCTCACTGCGCTTATGGAGTTTTCGGGCGGGGAAGAGCCTATTCCTTTCGTTCAGGTATGGCGTTCGTACATTCAAAATTGGGGCTGGATGCTCGGCGCGCTTGCAGTCGTCGTCGTGGCTCAACTTTTTCAAACGGGAAAAAGGTACTTATTTTTGCGTTCCACGCTTAACAAAAAACTGCCCATAATCAGCTTTAACGCAGCGCTTTTGTGTAAATATTACGATAATATAACGCCGCTCGGATCGGGCGGTCAGCCTTTTGAAATATACTACTTGCGCAAAAAGGGTATACCCGTAGGCGTTGCTTCGGGCGTTCCGCTCGTATCTTACGCGCTCGACAGAATTGCATTCGTCTTCGTTGCGTTCGTCGTTCTTATAGCTTACGGCTTCGGCAATATTTCGACCGTTATAAAAATACTTTGCGTAATCGGTCTCCTAATAAACGCCGCTATTCCGTTCGCGCTGCTTTTCTTCTCGGTAATGCCGAAAACGGCAGAGAAGGTTGCCGGCTTCGTTGCGAAAATCGCCAAGTCTCTCCATTTAACCAAGGATGCCGAAAAGCTTAAAAGTAAACTCACCGGCAGCATAAAAGAATATGCCGAGTGCATAAGCTACTTCATTAAAAAATCTAAAGGGCGTATGATTTTGGGCTTCGTTTTGTCCATCTTGTATCTTCTCGCCCTCTATTCCTTGCCGTATTTCGTTATCAGAATGAGCGGCAACCATAACATCAGTTGGGGTGAAATATATTCCCTTTGCGTTATTTGCTACACGTCGGTAACAATGCTGCCTACACCGGGTAATTCGGGCGGTGCGGAATTTTCTTTCCGTTCGATATTCGCTACGTATTTGCAGGGCGGCACGCTGTTCTGGGGTATAATGTCTTGGCGTTGTTTCAGTTACTATTTGTCCATTTTCGCCGGGCTCGTTCTTATTATAGGTCAGTCGATTTTCAAGTTTACCAAATCGGGCAAAGCGGAACTCGCTCGCGCACACGAAGTGTTTAAACGTACCGAAATCAGACCTAAAACGGACGAGGTCGTCGAGGTTGCCGAGGTTGCCGAAATCGCGCGCGAAGAAATACCGCAAACGGAAGAGTCTGCGGCTGAAACGACCGAAGACGTCGGCTTGCCCGACTACACGCCGGTAAGGGATTCGGCTCCCGCCATTACCATTCACGACGAGGGCGAAGGACGGATAGAGACTATCATCGACGACGACGCACACGCTCCGACCGCAGAAGATATCGTGACCGATTCGGTCGAGCATGTAATAAAGGTCGAAGCGGTTATCGCAAAAGACGGCGTGACCGTCACGGAGATTAAAGCCACGGACGATAAAGCGGAAGCGGAAGCGAAACGGGAACCGCAAAACGACGTTGCGGATACTGACGGTGGCGGCGACGGCGTATAATAAAAACCAAACGAAAAAGCAAGGAAGAAATCCTTGCTTTTTTTATGAGGCTTAATACTTTTGCAACGTTTTAAGCAAGTTTTCCGTAGTTTTTCGGAGTGTTTTGGATTTTATTCTTAAAAACACGCCATAAAAAATAATTTAAAAATCACTTAAAAAAATTATTAAAAACGCTTGCTTTTTTCTGCGGTTGGCAATATAATAAGATAAACGGCGATTGAACCTTAAAAAAACGCCGTAATTTCGGAAGCGTGGCGAAATTTGGAAAACGCACAGGACCATTTTAGTCGTTTTGAAAAAAGCGCGTACAGCAATCTATTTAAATTGGGTTGAATCCTTGAGACTGCGGGTTCGAGTCCCGCCGCTTCCAAACTTGAATAATCCGCCGTTTGCCTAAAGGCGAGCGGCTTTTTAAAAATAAAAAAGCGGCGGTGTGCCGTTGCAAAAAGGAGGCGTTGCGCTATGGGATTTATAGACGAAATAAAAAAGGTAATCGCTGCCGATTATCAATATACTTATACAGAAAACGGCGCTAAGGTATATTCGAGTACGGGAAGTGCGCTGCTCGACCTAAACTACGCTACGTCTTCGCTTAGATCTGCCGACGTCGCCGAGGTTATAGCACGGTTTGCCAAAGCGTTTGCCGAAGACCGCGAACTTGCCGTTAAGTGGTTGTTTTTTGCCGGTGACGTGCGCAAGGGCATGGGGGAGCGTAGACTTTTCAAATGCTGTTTGTGGTACCTTTCCGAGGTCGAGCCCGATATGACGAGACGCTTGTTGCCGCTTATAGCCGAATATACGCGTTGGGATAATTTGTTTGTTTTGCTTCATGGTGCGCTCGCCTCAGACGTTTGCGCCCTTATCAAGGCGCGCTTGGAAGCCGACGAAGACGCAATGAGAAAGGGCGAGCCCGCTTCGCTTTTGGCAAAATGGCTGCCTTCCGTGCAAACTAAAAACCAAGACGACAAAGCGGCGTTAGAAGTATTGCTCGCATATTTCGGGCTTAAAAAATCCGAATACCGCAAGCGTTTGTCCGCGCTCCGCTCGTATTTGAAGATTACCGAAAGGCTTATGAGCGATGGAAAGTGGGATAAAATCGATTATTCCGCCGTCCCCTCGAAGGCGAATCTCACGTATTCGAACGCTTTTTTCAACCATGACGAAGAGCGAAGGCAAGACTTTTTGCGCAAGCTTAACGCGGGCGAAGAAAAGATCAACGCAGAGGTTCTTTTCCCTTACGAAATTCTTCACCGTTATTTTTCCGGCGCGAAAAGAAGTCTGTTATACGGCAACAACTACTTTAACAAAATGCTTAAAGACGTTACGATAGAGAACTTGTGGCGTTCTTTGCCCGACTATGTTAATGGCGGCAAAGGCACTCTTTGCGTGCTGGACGGCTCGGGTAGTATGTTCAGCTTCGTCGGTAAAACCGAGTTGTTCGCTTACGAGGTCGCACTCTCTATTTCGCTGTATTTTGCCGAGCGTGCAACGGGCGAATTTAAAGATAAATTCATAACTTTCAGCGAAGAGCCCCGGCTCGTCGATCTTTCGGGTTGCTCGTGCTTGCTCGAAAAAGCCGTCGTCACGTGCGATTATTCCGAGGTGGCGGATACCAACATCGAAGCGGTTTTCGACCTTATTTTGTCGGCTGCCCTCGCTTGCAAAAATCCGAGCGATGTGCCCGACAATATCTTGATAATCAGCGACATGGAGTTCAACGACTGCGCTTGCAACGATAAAGGCGATCGCGTTTTAGACGACGCGGTACTCTTCGACGTTATTGCCGACAAATACGCCGCCGCCGGCGTAAAAATGCCGCGTTTGATTTTCTGGAACATAAACAGCCGCACGAAAGGCGTTCCCGTAAGAGTCAACGAAAAGGGGCTTGCCTTCGTAAGCGGTTTTTCGCCGAGCGTTTGCAAGATGGTATTAAGTTCCGAGCTCGATCCGCTCAAGTGTTTGACCGACATATTGAACGGCGAGCGCTACTTGCCCGTGGAAAAAGCGTTCAAAGGCGTTTAATCGGATTAAGCCAACCGCATAAAAAGTAATATTCTAACAAAAGGGTTTCGTTTGTTTGTACAGGCGAAATCCTTTTTTAAGTGCTTGCAAAAATCTTCAGATAGACAAGGAAAGTGCCGTTAATCGCCTTATAGGTCGACTTTTGGCGTTTTTTACGCCACAATGTAAGCGAATAAACTAAAGAACTTAAGTAAAGCGGTTTTATAAACTTCTGCAATTTGCTTGACAAGTTAATGTAAGTTAACTATAATAGTTAACGTAGATGAACGAATAGGAGGTTTTCGTGGACAAGTATTTAAAAGCGAATATAGTATTTTCTAAGTTCAGCAGAGATTATATGGGACTTAAAAGCGGCTTGCCCGTGCGCCCGAGCGAACTTGCCGTGCTTAATATAATAACGAAAAGGGGCGGTAATTACACGCCGCTTATGATAAAGGAGCTTTTGGGTGTTTCCAAGCCGATGATTACCGCGCATATAAACGTGCTTGAAAAAAAAGGGTACGTATACAAGGATTTCGTTTTGAACGACAAACGCAGTTTTTACGTTATGCCGACCGAAAAGGCGAAAAAACTCGTCGAGGACGCGGAGGCCAAAACGAACGAAAAGCTTTACGAAATGGAAAGCGAATTGGGTGAAGAACGATTTATAGAGTTTGTGCGGCTGATGGAAGCCGTTCAAGCGAAGTTAAAATAAAGGAGCGACAATATGGATATTAACGATAAGATTTGGAATCCGTGGCACGGTTGCCACAAATACAGCGAGGGATGTCAGAACTGTTACGCGTATTTTTTAGACAAGCGTTACGGCAGAGACACAAACGAGGTTTTAAAAAACAAGTCGGACTTTAATTTGCCGATAAAAAAGGATAAGAACGGAAATTGGAAACTGCCGAGCGGTTCTTACGTGCGCGTATGCATGGCAAGCGATTTCTTTTTGGAAGAAGCGGACGCTTGGCGCGACGAGGCGTGGGATTTTATTCGCCGCAGAAAGGACGTAACTTTTTCTCTTTTGACCAAGCGCGCGGCGCGTATTAAGGACTGCTTGCCCGCCGATTGGGGAGAGGGTTGGGATAACGTCGCTTTCTCCGTCTCGTGCGAAAATCAAAAGCGTTTGGAAGAGCGCATGCCGTATCTGCTTGACGTACCCGCAAAGCATCGTTGGGTAAGTTTAAAGCCTTTTATAGGCGAAGTGGATATAGAGCCTTATCTTGCAAGCGGAAAGATTGAAACCGTGCTTGCCGGCGGCGAAAACTATTTAGGTTCGCGTCCGCTGCATTTCGAATGGGTGCAAAAGGTTCACGAGGCTTGTAAAAAACACGGCGTTCAGCTTATTTTCGGGCAGACCGGCAACGTTTTCGTCGTGGACGGCAAGGAATACAAAATTCGCAACCGTACCGATCAAATGGTGCAAGCTTTAAAAAGCGGGCTTTATTATCCGCCCGTAGACGTCGACGCTCGCGTTGAGGAGATTTACGCAAGAAAGGCGGCGATGAAAGAAGCGATGGCAAAGGGCAGAAAACCTAAGGAAAGCGATAAATTCCATTGCTAAGGCGGTTGTTATGACTAAACAGGGAATAATTGATTTTATATCCAAGCAAAGAACGTCGATTATATCCTCGGTCGACGAGAACGGTTATCCGGCGACTCGCGCGCTTATTCAGCCCGTTTTTATCGACGAAAACGATATATATTTTGCGACGTACACCTCTTCGCGAAAGGTGAAGCATTACGTAAACAATCCTAAGGCTTGCGTGTATTTCTATTCTAAAGGGCAATCCTTTCAGGGTGTAGAGATTAAAGGAGAAATGCAAGTTTTGACCGATCAGCCGACTAAATCACAATTTTGGAAGCCGTTTTTCAGCCGTTTTTATAAAAAAGGCGTAACCGATCCCGACTATTGTATTTTAAAGTTTACGGGATACGAGGCTCAGTGGTTTAGTAATTTCAGAACGGAAACGGTCAAACTGTAATAGAGGAGAAAATTATGATAGATAAAACACGGTTAGGGCTCGGCTGCATGGGAATGTCGAGCATGCGCAATCCCGAAAATTCGATAAAGACGATCCGCTACGCGTTGGATAACGGTATTACCCTTTTTAACACCGGCGAGTTTTACAGTGCCGGCGAAAGCGAAATGGTCGTCGGTCAAGCGCTTAAAGGAGTTGATAGGGACAGTTATTTTCTGTCGGTCAAGTTCGGCGTTTTGCCCGCTCCGCAAGGCGGCATTTACGGTTTAGACGTTAAGCCGTTCAATGTAAAAGGGCACTTGACTTATTCGTTGCGCCGTTTGGGGCTTGACTACGTCGATCTGTATCAGCCGGCGAGAATGGATACGGAAATACCCGTAGAGGACGTCGTCGGCGCGATAGCGGACGAGGTCAAGGCGGGCTACGTAAAGAATATCGGGCTTACTATGGTCGACGCCGAAACTCTTCGCCGCGCGTGCAAGGTTCATCCTATACATACGGTGGAAATGGAATACTCTCTAATCGAGAGAGATATCGAAACCGAGTTGATTGCGGCGGCAAAGGAATTGGGCGTAAAGGTGCTTGCTTTCGGCACGGTAGGGCACGGCTTGTTTACCGACGACGTGCTGAGCGCAACGGCGAAAAATCATTCGATGGGCAGAGGGTTGCTTTCGCCTGAAAACCGCGAACATAATCTCGCGCTTATCAATAAAGTGAAAGAGTTTGCCGACGAAAAGGGCTGTACGTTATCTCAAATAGCCCTTTTATGGTCGCTTTCGAAATACGACGACATGCAAAGCCTTATCGGAACAGCCAATACGGAGCATTTGCAAAGCGCGATAGACGCGCTTAAATTCGAACTTTCAGCCGAAGAAATCGAACGGCTCGAGTCGCTTATTTCTTCAGATAAAATAAAAGGCAGAGCGATGCGCCGATTCCGTTTTACGAACGGCGTTGCCACAATGCTATAAGCGCGTGCAATAACCTCGCCGCTATAACGCCGCTGCGTTAAAACGTACTCATCGGGGGAAATATAAAGGTTTGCGGAGGGAAAAGCAGATTATCCGCAAGGAAATAAGATGAAAGAGTTTTTAATTCCCGAATATTTTACGGAGTTTAAGTGTAAAACGGGAGAATGTCGTTTCTCGTGTTGCGAGGGGTGGCAAGTCACCCTTTCGGTTGACGATTATTTCAAGCTTTCGAGCGCCGAGTGCAGTAAGGAACTGCGAGAGAAAATCGACAGAGGCGTTAAGGTTTTTCTTCATCCTACGCCAAGCGCATACGCGTATATTCAGCACGATTACGAGGGTAATTGTCCGATGCGACTGCCCGACGGCAGGTGTGCTATTCATGCCGAAATCGGCGAGCATGCGCTTGCCAAGGTGTGCAAGCTTTATCCGCGCGGAATAAGAAAGGAACCGTGGCTCGAATGCTCTTGCGCTAACAGTTGCGAGGCAACTTTGGAACTGCTGTTTTCAAAAGACGAGCCGATAAGGTTTATTAAAAAAGCGCTCGACTTGGAAATACCGGTCGGTACCGAAAGAACGGTTATCTTCGACACGCAAGGCAAAGAGTGGGAAATACGCTCTTGGCTTATAAATATTTTGCAAGATAGGGAGTATTCGTTGACGGTGCGCCTTGCGACGTTGGGGCTTGCTTTAAGAGACTTAAAAGACGTTTTGGATAGCAAGGACGTCGGAAGAATAAACGCGCTTATCGAAAAGCCTTACGACGTACGCCCTTCAGATTTATCTTTTCAGTTCTCTTCGAAGCGGTCGGACGGTGATGCTATAACCCTTGCGGTAGACAAAACGCATTTGGCGTTCGGGCTTTCCGTCATGCGCAAACTGTTAACGCTTATCGACGAAAAAAGCGACAGCGTGCGCTTTTACGGCGAAAAGGCGTTGAGTTTTTTCGGTGGCGGCGAGAACTGCTTTAATAAATACGAGCAAGCGAAGTTCGAGTTTGAGAATAAAATTCCGAAATGGGAAATTTGGTTCGAGCATATGCTTGTAAATCACGTTTTCTTCGAACAGTTTCCCTTTCAGGATCGCCCGGAAGGACCTTGGGAAGAGTTTGTCGCCATTTGCTCGGTCTATGCGCTTTTAAGATTTTTGGGTATCGGCTGGATGGTGAATAAGTCCGAGTCGTCCGATTTCGTCGATATGTCCGCCGCCGTATTTCGGTTGGTCGACCATACGAGTTTCGACAGATATTCCGCTCGCGTTTTAAAGGATTTAAGTTGCGACACGCCGCAAAAAATCTTTGCTCTAATCGCGCTGTAAAGCCGACGAGCGTTCGCCGAAAAAGTCCGTTTTTTTGCTTTCGTTTTATATAATTTAGTTTAAAAAATAAAGTCGGCGGTTTCGTCGACTTTATCTATAACGTTACCTCAAGCGTTTTTGCCGAGCGGTTTACTGCCTTGCAGTACGTTGTTTTCGGCAAACGCTTTTTTTATTGAGTTGAGCACGTCCTTTTTGTTTGCCGACCATTGCGGCTCGATAAGGAGTTTTTTGGGGGCGTCGCCCGTTAGCCTATGTATTATGACGTTTTTCGGCAGTGCGTTCACGCAGTCGCAAAGCGCCTCTATATATTCTTGCTTGGTTAAGGCTTTAAAACCGTTTTTGTCGTAAAGTTCGGCAAGCTTAGTGTTTTTAAGCACGTGTAGAAGCTGAATTTTTACGCCGTCCGTGCCGCACCGCACCGAATGGTCGAGTGTTTTTAATACGTCCGCCTTCGTTTCGTTCGGCAGTCCGACTATTATATGAGTTATCACGTTTGCGCCCGCCGACTTAAGTTTTTTCACGCCTTCGTCGTATACGGGTAGGGCGTAGCCGCGGTTTATCAGTTTTGCCGTTTGCTCGTTCGAAGTTTGAAGACCTAATTCCACGAAGACGGGTTTTTGTTTGGCGAGTCGCGCTATAAGTCGGCAAACATCGTCGCCCAAGCAGTCGGGGCGGGTTGCTATCGAAAGTGCGCGGATATCCGAGCGCGATATAAGCGCCGAGTACAGAGCGTCGAGTTTTTCTGTCGGCGCGTAAGTATTCGTATAGCTTTGAAGGTACGCGATAAATCTATTGCCGGTCGTCTTTGCCGCGACCTTTTCTTTAGCTTGCGCTATTGCGCAGTCGACGTCGTTCTCGGTTATTTTAACTGCAAAATCTCCGCTTCCGCCCTCACTGCAAAAAATACAGCCCCCGCGGCCTACCGTTCCGTCTCTGTTGGGGCAGCCAAAGCCTGCGTCTAAACTCAGTTTATACGTTTTTCCGCCGAAAAGTTCGGTAAAAAAGCGGTTTGCCGAATAATAGCGCTCGCTTTCGTTCGGTTCGAAGGATATTTTGCGCAGGTTTTTTAATAGAGCTTCGTTCATATGGTTTTCTTTAACCGCCGTTTTAGAATGATTACGTTAAAATTATACAATCGCCGCCCGTTTTTTAAAAGCGTTTTTTCGTGCTTTTGCTAAAACCTTGACTATTTTGCGGCGATATGATAATATTACCCCGATAAAACAACTGAAATTGCCTTTCGTGATGATAAAGGAGCTAACGTGAGTAAACGAGGAAACAGAGTGGTCGTCGGAATGAGCGGCGGCGTGGATAGTTCGGTGGCGGCACTTTTGCTTAAAGAGCAGGGGTACGACGTAATAGGGCTGTTTATGAATAATTGGAAAGAAACGGACGATAACGGTTGCTGTACCGCGGAAGAGGATTACGGTGACGTTCGCCGCGTTTGCGCCAAATTAGATATTCCGTATTATTCGGTGGATTTTTCCGACGAGTATATGGAGCGTGTTTTCAGTTACTTTATCGACGAATACAAGCGCGGTAGAACTCCGAATCCGGACGTGCTTTGCAATAGAGAAATTAAGTTCGGACCTTTCCGCGAATACGCGCTCGGACTGGACGCCGATTTCGTCGCGACCGGGCATTATTGTGGAATTTCGCACGATGGTGGCGTGCACAGATTGCTTAAGGCTGCCGACGAGGGAAAAGATCAGACTTACTTCTTAAATCAACTTTCGCAGTCGCAACTCGCCAACGTTTTGTTTCCGCTTGCCGACTTGCAAAAATCCGAGGTGCGCGCTCTTGCCGAAAAGCACGGCTTAAACACCGCGGGCAAGAAGGATTCTACCGGTATATGCTTTATCGGCGAGAGGAAGTTTAGGGAATTCCTTATGAAATATATTCCCGCGCGCGAGGGTGAAATCAGAACGTACGACGGACGAGTGCTCGGCAAACATTGCGGACTTATGTATTACACGATAGGTCAACGCAAGGGCTTGGACGTCGGCGGCCAAAAGGGCGACGAGGGCAGATGGTTCGTTATCGAAAAGGATATTCCTAATAATATATTATATGTCGCGCATGGGGACGAGGACAGGCTTTATTCGGACGGACTTTATATGGATTCGTTCAACTTTATATCCGGTGCGCCTAAGGATCGTTCGTTTAGGTGTACGGCAAAGTTTCGCTATCGTCAAGCCGAGCAGGGTGTAACCGTTACGCAGCTCGACGACGCGGAGCGAAAAAAAACGGGGCGTTCTTTCCGCGTTGACTTCGATCAAAAGCAACGTGCCGTTACCGAAGGGCAGTATTGCGTTTTGTATAAAGGCAACGAATGCCTCGGCGGCGGAGTTATCGAACAACCCATAAAAAAGTAAAACGGCTGTTTTTAACGCATTTTTAAGGGGTAAAAAAATTTTTAAGAAAAAAGCGAAAAGTAGCGAAAAAACGTTTGACTTTTTTTCCTAAAAGTAGTTTAATAGGCAAGCATCGATTGTGACGGCAATACTTGACGGCTCAAAAAACAGGGCTTAAAAGGCGCCGCCGCAAAGCCAAAAAACTTTTTTAAAGAAAAATTAAAAAAGCGCTAAAAAACGTTTGACTTTTTTTTCTAAAAGTAGTTTAATAGGCAAGCATCACAAATGCAGTGGCTTGCGGGTATCCGCAGTCGGCTGAAACGGCAAATAAAAACTTTTAAAAAGTTTTAAAAAATCCAAAAAAACAGTTGACATAAGCAATGCGATGTGATATGATGAATAAGCTGTCTGTGAGGCAGCACTCACCGAACGGCAGTTCGGTTCAATGAAGATTAAAAATTGAATAGAAGGAAATGAATTATTGTAACGAAAACTTTGTTTAGTTATAAAATAGTTTCTGTCAATTAAAATTGAGTACATTATGTACCTAAAAAACAGTCAACGAAAACGTTAGAGCTGTTGCGTCTGAAATGACGCAGCTTTAAGAATATTAAACTTAAGAGTTTGATTCTGGCTCAGGACGAACGCTGGCGGCGTGCTTAACACATGCAAGTCGAACGAGTGTGAGGAGCTTGCTTCTTACACGAGTGGCGGACGGGTGAGTAACGCGTGAGCAACCTGCCTTTAGCTGGGGAATACCTCAAAGAAATTTGAGCTAATACCGCATAATATGCGAAAGCGGCATCGCTTTTGTATCAAAGATTTATCGGCTAAAGATGGGCTCGCGTCCCATTAGATAGTTGGTGAGGTAACGGCCCACCAAGTCTACGATGGGTAGCCGACCTGAGAGGGTGATCGGCCACATTGGAACTGAGAAACGGTCCAGACTCCTACGGGAGGCAGCAGTGGGGAATATTGGGCAATGGAGGCAA
>CAZHGN010000043.1:0-12346 GCA_964532155.1 uncultured Acidiphilium sp. | reverse complement strand
GGTCGAACCCACACGATGTCGCCATCACGGGATTTTGAGTCCCGCGCGTCTGCCAGTTCCACCACAGCGGCAAATATCCGAATAAGTATTAAAACGATTGCTTTTCGTTTAAAAAAGTGGCATAATATGTATGTCGTCGAAAGCCTTATCATAATAACACAACTTTCGAATTAATGCAAGAATTTTAGTGGCGGATTTTAAAAAAATGAAAAAATTAGTTTTAATTGACGGAAATAGCATATTATATCGTGCCTTTTACGCTACTCCGTACTTTGCTACGAGCAGTGGAGTGCAGACCAACGCGGTTTACGGCTTCGTGAACATGCTGCTTAAAACCGTTGAGGATTTAAAGCCCGATTATATGCTCGTCGCGTTTGACCGAAAAGAGCCGACTTACAGACACAAGGCGTACGCCGCCTATAAAGGTACGCGCAAGCCGATGCCCGAGGAGCTTGTAGGGCAGTTGCCTCTCGTGAAAAAGGCGTTAGCCGCTTTAGGGATTACCTCATACGAAAAGGCGGGATTGGAGGCGGACGATATTATTGGCTCCGCCGCGAAGACGTTCAAATTCGACACGGTTATTATTACCGGCGACAAAGATAGTTTTCAGCTGGTCGACGAAAATACTCGAGTATACTTTACCAAGCGCGGTATATCGGACGTCGATATAATTTCGCTTGAAACTTTCACCGAAAAGACAGGGCTTGCTCGTCCGTCACAAATAATCGACCTCAAAGCGTGTATGGGCGATTCGTCCGATAACATTCCCGGGATACCCGGAGTAGGCGAGAAAACTGCTCTTTCGCTACTCGATAAGTACGACACGGTAGAGGGTGTATACGACCATACCGACGAACTTAAAGGCAAGCTTAAAGAAAAAGTCGAACTCGGCAAAGAAAGTGCGTTCATGTCTAAAATGCTTGCGACTATCGACGTTTCCGCCGACCTCGGTTTGACCGAAGGCGACCTTGCGTTTTTCTTTCCGTTTCCGTATTCCGCACGCGCGTTTTTCGCCGAACTCGAATTCAATGCTTTTTTAAAGAAGAAGATTTTTGCCGAAAAATCGGACGATGAAATTAACGCCGCTAAAGATGTCTCGGCAAACGAAAAGGACGAAAACGAAGAGGGTAAAGGTGAGGATGATACCGGCGAGAAAGTTGATAATATCGACCGAAAAAACATTTTGGAAAAATATGTAAAAATCGGCATAAAACGCGAGATTATAAAGAATATTCCGTCTGACGTAAATGTTTTTTGCAATAAAAAATTATCCTTTGTCATCGCTCAAAATTATCACGTATACGACGGCGAAACGGAGTATGTTTTTAAGATAAAAGAAAATCTTTTGGACGACGGAGTCGACCACGAAGAGCTTATTGAATTTTTAAAACCGATATTCTATAAAGAGTCTTGCAAGGAACTTATCGTCTACGATAAAAAGAGTTTAATGCATTTTCTTGATAGGCTCGGCATTGCGTTTTCCGCTAAATGCGAAGACGTAATGCTTGAAAAATACGTAGTTGATTATACGCAAAAGGAACTTGGTGTTTTTGCGGCGATCGAGCGTTTGGGGCTCGATCTCGATACCCCTGCCGCAGCACTTTGGTTTATGCACGACTACTATTTGGAGATAATGGAAAAGGAAGGCGCGTTGCCGTTGTACCGCAATATCGAATTGCCTCTGTCCGACGTTCTTTATTCGATGGAAAACGCAGGCTTTAAAATCGATACCGAAGCGCTCGACGTTGCTTCCAAGTCTTACGCAAAGCGTATTTCGGCGTTGGCGACCGAAATTAAAGAACTTGTCGGCTTCGATTTCAATATCAATTCGCCCAAGCAGTTAAGCGACGTTTTGTTCGTAAAACTCGGCTTAAAACACGGAAAGAAGACAAAAACCGGGTTTTCTACCAACGCCGACGTGCTCGAAGATATGGCCGACGAGCATCCCGTTATTCCCTTGATTTTAAAATACAGACAGCTTTCCAAACTTGCTTCCACATACGTAGACGGTTTCAGTCCGCTAATCGACAGATCTACAGGGATTATACGCACGGTATTTAATCAAACGGTCACGAGCACCGGACGGTTGTCGTCTAAGGAGCCAAATCTTCAAAATATTCCCGTGCGCGACGAAGAGGGGCGAGAAATACGCAAACTTTTCGTGCCGAGAGCGGACGACCGCGTGCTTGTCGGCGCCGATTATTCGCAAATAGAACTGCGGTTGCTTGCTCATTATTCGGGTTGCCGGCAGCTTATTGACGCGTTTAATGCGGGCGAGGACGTTCACGCGCTGACGGCAGCCGAGGTTTTCGGCGTTCCGCTATCCGACGTTACCGCCGAACAGCGCCGTAGCGCAAAAGCCGTCAATTTCGGTATAATATACGGTATAAGCGAGTACGGCTTGGCTAAAAATATTAAGGTATCGCCGAACGTTGCCGCCGAGTATATCGGTAAATACTTCGCAACTTATACAAGAGTTAGAGAGTATATGGATTCCAACGTAGAGTTCGCCAAAGCGCACGGCTACATTCAAACGGCGTTCGGTCGGCGCAGACTTATTCCTGAAATATCCTCGTCCAATTACAATATTCGTTCGTTCGGCGAGCGCGCGGCTATGAATATGCCGTTGCAAGGCGCCGCCGCGGATATAATTAAAATCGCTATGATAAACGTTGCGCGCAGACTGAAAGAGGAATGCCCTTCGGCGCTTTTGATATTGCAGGTTCACGACGAATTGATCGTCGACGCAAAAGAAAGCGATTGCGAAAGGGTTCAGACTATTTTGCGTGAAGAAATGGAAGGCGCCGCCGAACTTTCGGTGCCCCTTACCGTGAACGTAAACTTTGGAAAAAATTGGTATGATGCGAAATAATAACGGAAAAAATATGAGAGTCGCGATCACCGGCGGTATCGGTAGCGGCAAAAGTACCGTTGCCGCAATGATCGGCCGTCTCGGTTATAAAGTAATTAGTTTCGACGACGTTTACCGCACCTTGCTTAAGCGGAAAGAGTTCGTCTTGCAAATATGCGATCTTATAGGAGTGCCGCCGATTTATTGCCCGAGCGGCGATGTCGAGCTCGATAAATCCGCCGTTTCAAGCAAGGTTTTTTGCGATAAAGCCGCCCTTGATAAACTTAACGGTTTTACTCATCCGCGAATTACAGCCGAGGCTTTTTTGCAAGGGGGCAAAGGGGTGGTCTTTTATGAAGTACCTCTTTTATTCGAAAGCGGCTTGCAGACCGAGTTCGATAGGGTTATCGTCGTAACTCGTCCGCTCGAAGACAGAATATCCGGCGCCGCGCTAAGGGACGGCGTTCCGCACGAAAAAATAGAAAGCAGAGTAAAAAATCAGACCGATTACGAAAAAATCGACCTTTCTTTACATATCGTTATATCAAACGACGGAGACCTTCCGTCGCTTGAAAGCAAGGTAAGAAAGGCAATAAATGAACTCTAAGAAAGAAAAAATCCTATTTATAGTTTTACCTTTTGCGGTTATGATAATAGCGGTTGCCGCCGTGTTTTTTGCCGTTGGTAAGCCGCACGGAGTTAACCGTTATTCGAGAGCAATAAAAGGTTACGCGCAAAAATACGGAGTGGAACCCGAACTGATTGCCGCCGTTGTTCGCGCCGAAAGCAGTTTTAATCCGAACGCCTTGTCCGAAAAAGGTGCAGAGGGGCTAATGCAAATAATGCCCGAAACGGCTGAATTTATCGCTCAAACGATTTTTTACGAGAAAGACGTCGATCTCTTCGATTGGGAATGTAATTTAGAACTCGGTACGGCGTACCTTGCCTATCTTTTTGAAAAATTCGACGGTGAGTACGAGGTGTTGTGCGCGTATAACGCGGGCGAGGGCAGAGTGGTTGCTTGGCTTAACGATTCGGCTTATTCGAGCGACGGAAAAACTCTCGATATCGTGCCGTTCAAAGAAACGCGCGTATACGCGCAAAAGGTTACGGATTATAAAAAACGCTACGCGCGTTATTTTGCATAACGATTGGCGTTTGCTAAATATAAGTGCTTTTTTGCGAGGGCAAGCGGTGCTCTCGCTTAATTTTTATCCATTTTATTCACCTAAAACGAAAAGAGTGTTTAATAAACTTGAAAAATTCGTAAAACTTATGGTATAATACGTTCATAAATAATATGAGCCGTCGTGCTTGCCGTCGGTCTGTACCGTCGACGTTGCATGCGGTTTACGGAGCAATAAATGAAAATCAAAAAAATAGCGGCGCTGACCGTTGCGGCATTAACCGCTTTAAATTTCGGCGCGTGCATAAATTACGTAACTCCCGACAACGGCGGTACTTCGAGTGATATTTCGGTAATACGCCCTTCGGGTGAAGGCGCTCTGCCCGTCAATATCGTAACCGTAGATAAAACGCTAATGGAGAATTACTTTAACGCGCCGCTTTCCGAAACGATATCGCGCGCAAGTAAAAGCGTCGTTACGGTCGTAGCGTCTTATTCGGACGGCAAGGGCTCTACCGTGAAAACGTCGGCATCGGGCGTGGTCATGGGGTTTTCCGAAAGTTTGTCCGCAAGTTTTAGTTATATCGTAATTCCGCACCACTTAATAGTCGGTGCGTCTTCGGTAAGCGTATACGAGCCGGGGAGCGACGATGCTCTCGTGCCCAACCTTATCGGAACAGATCCGCAAACAGATCTATGCGTTTTGAGGGTAGACAAAAAGCTCGAACCCGCATTTTTATGCGACGAGTCGTTCAGCTCTGCGGGAGCGTCTGTAATCGGCAGCAGCGTTATAACCATTGCGAGCGCGCTCGGAAATAACATGCTCATCGCTTCGCGCGGGATTATCAGTGCGGAAAACTATCTCTATTCGGTCGGCGAGGGTAAATACGAATCCTATCTTTTAACCGACGCGTACGTCAGCGCTTATTCATCGGGCGGCGGCTTGTTTTCCGAAGAGGGCGGCGTGCTTATGGGGATAATAAACGGCAGTATCGATTCCAAAAACGGTTGGAGCGGTTACGTTTTACCCGTCTCTACCGTAAAAGAAGTTTGTGGGCAAATCGTTTCCAACGAAGAGCATTACGTTTACGGCAGATATAAGCTCGGCTTCGAGGTCGAGGACGTAAGAACGGCTTGGGGTGTTCCGGAGAGCGTTAAGTTTACCGACGTTTCAACCGACGGCAGCTTTTACGGCAACGGCTCGGGCATTAAAGTCGGCGATATTATAAAATCGTTCAAGGTCGGCGACGACGGCGAGTGGATATCCGTCAACTTGGCTCAAGAAGTTTACGATTGGTTTTACGATAAACTGAAAGACGAAATAACCGTCGGCACGAAAGTGACGTTCAGAATTGAAAGAAACGGAACGTCGGACGACGTCGCCGTTACTATACAGCAATATAAATATTTTACCGAATAGCATTAATGTCGGCTAAACCGTTAGTTTAACGGCGCGCCGTCAAACAGGAAAGTATGTCGAAAAAGAATTGGTACCCACTTGACAACGCGGCAAAAATTTATCCGCCAAATACTACGACCGAAAGCCCTTTCGTTTTTTCCTTTTCGGCAAGGATAGACGAAGAGGTCGATCCCGAATTGCTTGAAAAAGCGCTTAATTCACAGCTACAGAAGATGCCGACCTTTAAAACTTCTTTAAAAAGGGGCTTTTTCTGGTATTATCTCGAAAGCAATCCGCGCCCGGCGATTTGTCGGCCGCAACCTGCGAATTATCTACGCAAGATCGACCCCGAAGTGACTAACGGATATATGTTCGAGGTCTTTTACCGAAAAAATATAATTACCGTCAATTTTCATCACTGCTTGACGGATGGTACCGGCGGAGTAAACTTTTTCCTCGAGCTTTTGTTCAACTACTTCATTTTAAGGGGTGACGACGTAGAGAGCGAAGGGGTAATACGTCCGTCCGCTTCGCCGCATTTTCTCGACGAGGCCGAGGATACGTTCAGGGTATTCGATAAGAAAAAAGCCAAAATATCGCTTTTCGAAAAGGACGCCTTCCGCTTTAAGGGGCGTACGTACGACTACGATGGTTGCGGTATAATAGTCGGAGAATGCTCGGTAGACGAGCTTAAGTGCGCCGCTAAAAAATACGACGCCACCATTACCGAATACTTGACTGCGCAGTATATGATATCCATATATGAATCTTGGCTTAAGGGCAAGCCGGTTAAGAATAAAGACGTAAAGATTCTTGTTCCGGTAAATTTGCGCACTCGCTTTAATTCCAAAACGATGCGTAACTTTACGCTATACGTCAGGTGCAAGCACGATTTCCACGAGGAAATATCTTTTGAAGAGTGCATTGCTCTTTGCAAAAATCAGTTCAAAGAAGGCCTTGAGACCGAACGTATTGAAAAGATGATTCACTCCAACGTTAAGATCGAAAAGAACTTCTTAATGAAACTTGTTCCGTTGTTTTTAAAGGATATTGCCCTGAAAATAAGTTATATGCACGTGGGCGAAAACCTTCAGTCGGGCGATATAAGCAATATCGGTCTTATAAAAACGCCCGAGTGTTTTAACGGAAGACTTAAAGATATAACTTTCGTCATAGGGCCGACTAAGAGCGCTCAGCAAAACCTCGGCGTTATCGGTTATAACGGAAAGATTTACGTTACTTCAGCGCGCGGTTACGTCGAAAACGACATAGAGCGTAATCTTTTCCGTCGAATTGCCGCCGACGGCGTAAATTTCACCCTTTCGAGTAATTACTGGGAGGCGGAGTTATGAAATACTGTAAAAACTGCAAAATGCAAGTAGACGGCGAGCGCGATTATTGTCCGCTTTGCTTTAGGGAACTGTCGGGCGAGAGCGAGGGCGCTACTCCGATATTTGCCGAGCGCTCTCTAAACGAGCATGTGAATAGGCGAAACGGTTTTATTACTAAGCTGTTCTCGTTTATGACGATATGCGCCGTAGTAATATGCCTTATAATCAATTTTATGGTTAATCCCGACGTGCTTTGGTCATTGACCGTCGTAAGCGGTATATTGTACGTTTGGGTTCTCGTCGCTCATACGATAATTTCCAAAAGAAGCATTTTCGAAAAAGTATTATTTCAGCTGTTAAGCCTAATTTTTATACTTTTTACGACGGATATGTTATCCAAAGACCATAGTTGGTTCCCGGAGATCGTTTTTCCGTCGGTATCCATGTGTGCTGTCTCCGTTCTTTTGATGATTATCTTTATCAAAAAGGACAAGTCTTGGATGTTTTCCTTCTTGATAATTACGCTGCTTTTAACGACCGCTTCGTTGGTCGTCATGCTTAAGCTGGATAATTTTAAACTTATCAACCTAATCAATATCGTGTACTGCTCGCTCGTAGTGCTCGGTTATTTGATTTTCGGTTGGAATTCCATAAAACAGCAGTTTGCGAAAATATTCTATCTGTAACGAGTATGTATAACGTTTATTTAAAAAAGAACGAGGAAAAACGCATTTTGCGTGGCGAACCGTGGGTTTTTGCAAACGAAGTGCTAAAAATCGAGGGCGCAGGCAAGCAAGGCGACGTATGCAGAGTCAGTGCGTGCGACGGAAGATTCGTCGCGTTGGGGTATATAAACCATCTTTCCAAGATAATCGTTCGAGTTTTAACTTATAAAGAAGAAGAAATCGACCGCGAGTTCTTTAAAAGGCGTATAAAGGCGGCGTTAAATTATCGCAAGTCTTTGGGGTACTCTTCGGCTTACAGAGTCGTTTTCGGAGAGTCCGATCTTTTGCCTGCGCTTATCGTCGATAAATACGGAGATTATCTGTCTTGTCAATTTTTGTCGCTCGGAATGGAAAAGCGTAAGGACATGCTCGTCGATATTCTCGTTGAATTGTTTAACCCGAAGGGGATTTACGAACGGAGCGACGTTCCCATTCGAAAAAAAGAAGGACTCGAAGAAAAGAAAGGCTTGCTTTACGGCGAAGTTCCCGACGAGGTCGTAATCGAAGAAAACGGCTTAAAACTCTTAGTCGATATAAAAAACGGACAAAAAACGGGTTATTTTCTTGACCAAAAGGAGAACAGAGCCGAAGTCGGCAGTTACGCCGCGGGCAAGAAAGTGCTTGATTGTTTTTGTAACGTAGGAGGCTTTTCTCTTTGCTGTGCGAAGGGTGGAGCGGCTAAGGTGGTTGCGGCGGACGTTTCGCAAGCCGCGCTCGATATAGTTGAAAAGAACGCGACGCTTAACGGCTTTTCGGACAAAATAGAAACGGTGTGCGCCGACGTATTTTCTCTTTTACGCGAATACCGTAAATCGGGCGAGAGGTTCGATATGATTATACTCGATCCTCCGGCGTTTACCAAGACTAAGGACACCGTAAAGGACGCTTTACGCGGATACAAGGATATAAACGTTCAGGCGTTCAAACTGCTTTCTGCCGGCGGTATTCTCGTAACCAACAGTTGCTCGCAACATATTTCGGTGAACGCATTTTTGGATATGGTGGCGGAAGCCGCTTACGAATGCGGCGTAACGGTAAAACTCGTTGCACTCAGGGAGCAGGCGCGCGATCACGCGTCCATAGTCGGCTTCGAAGAAAGTCTCTATTTAAAAACCGCTATTCTTTACGTAATAGAAAAATAATATTCTTTGCTTGATTATATCGGTGTGAGCGAATTATATGAAAGAAAACAAAAGACGGATTTCTTTAAAAAACCTAATAACCGTTATTGCCGTTGCGATTTTGTTGATTGTGGCTTGCGTTTATTATTTCTATAATCGCAGTGCGGACGATAATTACTATGGCGCAAAAGGCGATAATTTCGTTTTCGGTACCGAATTCTCTACTGCCGCAAGCGATCTTTTAACCGTGCATTTTATAGACGTCGGACAGGGCGATTGTACCTTTATTCAATTTCCCGACGGCAAAAACATGCTCATAGACGGCGGTGCGGAGTCTGCCGCCGAAAGCGTTATCGATTATCTTGACGGGTTAAAAATAACTAAAATCGATTTGGTTTTGGCAACTCATTCCGATGCTGACCATATAGGCGCGCTTCCCGCCGTTTTTGAAAAATACGATATTGCTTATTGCTTTAGACCTATGATTTATTGTGGCGGAGCAAAAAGCGTGCGTTTATCCGGTAGTTTTAATCTTCCGTCTTTGCAAGACTCCGCTTTCATTTGTGAAACCGATTCTTATTTTAATTTTTTAAACGCAGTTAATAAGGAAGGTTGCGGCTGGAGTTTTTTCAATAAGGATTCCGATTTTTCACAGACCTTTACGTATAACGGCGCAGAAAAAGCCTATTCGTTCGATTTTTTCACGCCGGTATCCGACGTTAAGTATATTTCGTATAAAGAGGCTAATGATTATTCGCCGTTATGCATGCTAAGTTACGTCGGTTTTTCGGTTATGTTCACGGGGGATGCCGAAGAGTATACCGAAAATGAATTTTTGAATTATTATAAAAACAAGCCTTATCCCGACGTCGATTTGTTAAAGGTCGCACACCACGGAAGCCAATATTCTACTTCGATTGATTTTGTCAATGAGATAACGCCCGAATATGCGGTAATTTCTTGCGGAAAGGATAACGAATACGGACATCCGAGTTCAGCCGTGCTCCAAAACCTTGACGATTGTTGGATATATAGGACGGACGAGGTCGGAAACGTGGTAGTGACGATCGACGGCAACGGATATGCAAATTTCGATCCGTCGATAGAAGAGATCTTATAGGAGTTTTATGGATAAAGAGCGTTCAATGGATATAAGCGCGGCGATAGGCGATTATATAAACACCAATTCGCCCGTCATTAATTACACCGACGAAGATTTGAAAACCATGCTCGATTCCATAGGCGAAGACTCGCTTGCCGTTATGAAAGAGGCGGGAATGTATAGCGGATGCCCCGAAGAATTGTACGTCGCAAGTTCCTTTTGCGGAACGACCGGGCTGCTTGCTCGCGTTGACGACGATTATTTGGCGAAACTCTTTTCCTGTACGAAAAAATTTGATTCAAAGGCTTTTTGTAATAATCCTTACTTATCTTCTGTAAAGTATAAAAGCGTTAAATGCGGAAATTTATATTTAACCTACGGACATTACGAAAAGGGCGAAGTTTTTCAATACGACATGCCTGATTTCGGCGAGCGGCTTGTTGTTCCTAAACTGGGTTTTTTTGACGGCAAGGTCGATTTTCCTACCATTTACGAGGGTAATATGCCTTGGATGAGCGTTTGTCCGTCCGAGACTGCAACCATCGATCCGTTCGTTAAACGTGCTCACGGAAGTGTTCTCGTTCTCGGCTTGGGGCTGGGGTATTATCCGTTTATGATAGCATCTTTAGAGGCGGTCGAAAAAATCGTAATCGTAGAAATAAACGAAGGTATAATCGAACTTTTTAAAAAATATGTTTTTCCGTTTTTTCCTTGCAGGGAAAAGTTTACTTTCGTTTGCGCCGACGCCGTTAAATATCTCGAAGGTTTAAACGGCGGCGAGTTCGATTTTTGTTTTGCCGATATTTGGGAAGGGGTAAGAGACGGTTTGCCTTTATATAAAAAAATCAAGGCGCAAGAGAGTAGGCTTTTAGGTGTCGATTTTTGTTATTGGATCGAGCCGCAGCTTAAAGCGTTCGAGCGCTATCGAGAGGAAAACGATGACTAAGAAGAGAATAATATTGATTATTTTGCCTGCGGTGGCGGTGCTTTGCGCGTTGGGTATACTTATATTCGGAAACTACGAAATTAGCGCAAAAAACGAGATTTATTTGCAAAACGCCAAGACGGGCGAATTCGTTTGTGTTGACGAGCGCACTTGCGTAATAACGAATAAAAATCCGGTATACACACCGAATCCGATGACGGGTTACGTTATCGATTACGATAGATCTCAATTAAAAATCTCCTCCTTAGGCGCGTTTTTGGGGTGGAGCAAGATAAAAACGTATTACGCTTGTCCAATACGTACGATTACTTTCGACGGAGACGGCGGCGTTCTCGTTTCGGGAAAAGAAAAAATCGAGTTTAGGGCGGGTGCCGATGTAGTAATGCCCGTCTATGAAAAAACAGGCTACGTTTTTAAGGGCTTTAAAAGGGCGGGTGAAACTTCCGTTTTGACCGATAAAACCTTTTACGAGGACACCGAGCTCGTTGTCGTATGGGAAGCAGAAGGGTAATCATTGCGGCGGTGATATATCCGTAGCGGAACATATCTATATTAAAGCGGAACAAATCTATATTAGTAAAAATCGGAATCCTAAGCGGAAACCGATTTTTTTTGTGAATTATTGAACCAATTATAATAAACGCAACGTTTTTATTGAAGTTTAAACGCTTTTGAAAAAGCCGACTATAGTTTCGTCGTTGATAAAAAGGTTGCTTGAATATATACGTGAGGTAAATTTTTGCCTTTCGGCAAAACCTTTACAAAGCCGTCGTCTTGCTGTAAAAGCTCGCATTTTTACGCTTTACGGTGCGTGATGCCGCAAAGTTTTGCTTATATATGCCGTCGCGTACTGACAAAACATTAAAAGAAATACGTGTTAAAGATCGCTTTTTTCGTCAACGTAATACTCTTCGCAGGTGTCTACACAGAAACACCCCAGCACTCCGTGCAGCCAGACGCCTAAATCCAAGTGGATTTTATAATAATCGCCAATTGTGTTTGTCGAAAGAGAGTTGCGTCGGTATTTAATTATTTTGCTTTCTTTTGAAATATAACTTGTCGGCGTATGTCCGAAAAAAATGCATTTTTCCGTTAAAGGAACAACGTACGGCTCTTTAAAATTTCTGTCGTAAACCAATTGCTCTCTTAGTGTATTTTTTAGCGGTTTCACGTGATTATCCGAAGTTAACGCAACTCCCGCATGCACGCAAATAAATTTTTCTTCTTCGATATAGTACGGCAGAGATTCCAGCCAGTCGACCGTATCCCAATCGAGAATATGACCGTCGTAAGGGAAATAAGCTTGGAGTTTTTTCAATACCGTTTCAAAATCGTCGGGCGAGTCTTTCATAATCGCCCAATAACGTTTTAAAAAATCGTATTCATGGTTCCCGATGATACAGCGAAAATTAGGCGTAGATTGTATAAATTGCATCAGTTTAACCGAATTTTGCCCTTTATCGATAATATCTCCGCAAATAATCATTTCGTCGGCAGGCGAAAAATTGATTTTACGCAGCAGTTTAACAAACAAATCGTATTCACCGTGAATATCTGAAATAACGTAAATCATAGCGTATTACAAAGCCGTACGGCAGTAGTTTATTATAATAGATTATACTAAAGATATGAGTAAATTGCAATCGTATAAATAATATACGTGAAAAATCGCAATTTTTGAGGCGTCGTTTTTGCATTTATTGCATAATACGATATTTTGTGTGAAGAAAATAATAAAAAACGCA
>CAZHGN010000042.1:10063-12612 GCA_964532155.1 uncultured Acidiphilium sp. | reverse complement strand
AGATAGACAAACGACAGTTTCGCCACGTTAACGGCAATAGACTGGCGCTTCCCGTGAGAGGGAATGCGTTTTGCGGAGTAGGTTTTTTTGGCGAACGTGCCGGAGCCGCCGAACGATACCGAGTCGGAATCGAAAACGACCTTGTATTTACCTTTATGCACGCCGAATCGATAATTGACCTGATCCACGCCGGAAAAGTTAACGACGGCGATAATTTTTTGCCCGTCGGAAGAAGTGCGTTCGTAAACGTAAACGTCGTTGTTTTTATCGTCTGCGACGAGCCATTCGAAACCGTCCCACGAACGCTCGAGCGTGTAGAGCGCGGGATTGCGAGTATAGAACTCACCGAGCTTTTTAAAGAAATATTGAAGTTTTTTATGCGCTTCGTAATCGAGCAAGAAATATTCCACGCCCTCTTTATAGTTCCATTCTTTGAACTGCCCTATCTCGGTACCCATAAAATTGAGTTTTTTGCCGGGATGGGAGTACATATACCCCATAAAGGCGCGAACGGTAGCGAACTTATCCTCGTAAGTTCCGGGGATTTTATCGATGAGCGAATGCTTGCCGTGAACTACTTCGTCGTGCGAAACGGGCAAAATGAAGTTTTCGGAAAAAGCATACATCATGGAAAAGGTCATTTTGTTATGCCCGGAACTGCGGAAATAAGGATCGGTGGAAAGATAGGACAAAACGTCGTTCATCCAGCCCATATTCCATTTGAAATTAAAGCCCAAGCCGCCTTCGCTTACGGGTGCGGTAACAAGGGGGAAAGCGGTAGACTCCTCGGCAATCATCATAATGCCGGGGAAACTTCCGAAAATGGCGCTGTTCGTTTTTCTGAGCAGCGCGACAGCCGCTTTATTGATATTGCCGCCCTCGTCGTTGGGTTGCCACTCGCCGTTTTTACGGTCGTAGTCGAGATAAAGCATGGAAGCAACGGCGTCAACTCTAAGTCCGTCGACATGATATTTATCGAAGAAGAAAGTCGCCGAAGAAATCAAAAAGGACTGAACCTCGGTTTTGCCGAAATCGAAAACGCGCGTACCCCAACCTTTATGCTCGCGAAGGCGCTCGTCGGCATACTCGTACATGCAAGTGCCGTCGAACTCGTAAAGTCCGTGCTCGTCTTTAGGAAAGTGTGCGGGTACCCAATCGAGAATAACGCCCAAACCGGCTTTATGGCATTTATCTACGAAATACATAAAGTCGTGCGGGGTGCCAAATCTCGACGTAACGGCAAAATATCCGGTAACCTGATATCCCCAACTGCCGTCGAAAGGATATTCGGTAACGGGCATTAGCTCGATATGCGTATAATTCATACGCTTGGCGTAACCGACAAGCTCGTCGGCAAGTTCGCGGTAACTCAAAAAACTGCCGTCCTCGCGCCGTTTCCAGCTCGCAAGGTTAACTTCGAATATATTGACCGGTTCGGAATATACGTTCCGTTGCGATCTGTTTTCGAGATATTCGGCATCCTGCCAATCGTAACCGTCAAGCTCGTACACCTTAGAAGCCGTTTGAGGTGCCGTCTCCGCATGAAAAGCAAACGGATCGGCTTTAAACACCCAGCCTTTTGCCGATTTTACGGCGTATTTATAACTGTCGAACTGTTTGATGCCTTCGACGAAAACCTCGTATATTCCGTCGTCGGTAATGCGTTCCATGGGATTTTTGGTTTCGTCCCAATCGTTAAAATCGCCGACTAACGAAACGGCGAAAGCATTTTTTGCATAAACGCGAAAAAAGACACCTTTCTTACCGTTTTCCTCGCCGAAATGGCTCCCGAAAAAATCGTAGGAGCGGTAATTAGTGCCTTGGTGAAACAAATAAACAGGTAAATCGTTCTTCATAACAGCCTTTTCGAATAAGCGTGATTTAGCCGCAAAGCGACTGATCCGTGTATTACGGACGGAGTTAAATATTTACGACGGTTAAAGTTATTTGTCAAATAACGAGTATGCATAAACTGTCACTAAAACCGACAGCGGACAAAACTAAAGGGCGACCGCCCTCACTTTATCACGACCACCATTATACTATACTTTATAATTTTTTTCAATACAATTTCAAAAATTTTTTGCCTCTTTAGCCGTTTTTTTATTTGTTTTTTCGCAAAAAACCAAAAAATTACCTAACTCTCACGACAAAAAAACGATTTTTATCCGCTTGTTAAGCCGATTAAAGATTTTTCAGCGGTGAAAAAGCAATGGAAACGTAGACGAAAAACATACCGCCAAGACCGATACCGACGTATATATACCGCGCGATATGCGAACCGTAACCGCAAATTTCATTGACGAGATTAAGATCGAATAATCCGATTAAAAGCCATAACAGCGCGCCCACGGCAACCGCAACGTAAGAGATAATTCCGCTAATCTTCATAAGGGTATTATGCCCCCTTTCAAAAACGGTATGCAATCGATATGCCAGAGGCGCGCAAGAAAAAACGCCCCGAAAACGAGGCGCAGCCAATCAAATCGTTTTACCGACTTAGATAATTAGAAACTATTTACAAAAAAGGTTAGAGGCTATTTACGAAA
>CAZHGN010000042.1:0-9963 GCA_964532155.1 uncultured Acidiphilium sp. | reverse complement strand
CCGACTTAGATAATTAGAAACTATTTACAAAAAAGGTTAGAGGCTATTTACGAAATCGCAGATTTTTTCGAGCGCGGTTTTAAGCACCGACTTAGGGCAAGCGGCGTTCAAACGCAAAAATCCCTCGCCACCAAGCCCGAACTGACCGCCCTCGGAAAGATAAACGCCGGTTTCGCGCCTGAGTTTTTCGGCAAGTTCCGCAGAACTTTTAAAAGGCTTTTTACCCATTTTAAAATCATCGCCGTCCGCTTGCGATAATGATACGAGCGCGGTGCAATCTAACCAACAAAGGTAGGTCGCGTTAGACTCTGTCATCTTAATTAAAGGCGCGTTTTCGGCAAGAAATTTTTTAACGAAGTGCTTGTTTTCGGACGTATAGGCACACATTTGGTCGAGCCACGCCTCGCTTTCGTTAAAGGCGGCGACGGTTGCCGAAACGGCAAAAGCGTTAGGTTCGGCGACTTCGTCGGTGTTTAAAGCGCGGTTGACTCTTGCCAAAAGTTTGGAGTTTTCAGAATACACCGCGGCGCACTGCAAACCCGCCAAGTTGAAAGCTTTTGTAGCCGATATGCAAACGACCGAATTTTTAGCGCAATTTTTTGAAACGGATGCAAAGGGCACGTACCTAACGCTCGGCTCGGTAATATCGCAATGAATTTCGTCCGATATAACGGTAACCGAATATTTTTCGCATAAATCGCCAATGGTTGCAAGTTCTTCCTTCGTCCAAATTTTACCGACTGGATTATGCGGATTGCACAGTATCATAAGAGTGGTTTCTTTATCGGCTAATTTTCTTTCCAAATCGTCGAAATCCGCCCTATAGCCCCCTTTTTCGTAAATTAAAGGGCACTCGACAACGCGCCGTCCGTTGTTTAAAACCGAGTTAAAAAAGATGTTGTAACCGGGGGTAAGCAAAACGACTTTTTCGTTAGGAGCGGTAAGCCGCCTTACCGACGACGAAATGGCGGGAACGACTCCCGTCGAAAAAACGAGCGACCGTCTCGGAATCTCGTAGCCGTGACGGCGTTTCCACCAGCCTATAACGGCGTCGTACCAATCGTCGGTAACCTCTCCGTACCCGAAAACGCCATGCTCCGCACGGTTTTTAACGGCACGCAGAATAGGCGGAGCCGCCTCGAAATCCATGTCGGCAACCCAAAGGGCAAGTTCGTTTACGGCAACGTTCCACTTAAGCGAGCCGCTGCCGCGCCTGTCAATTATTTTATCGAAATCGTAAATCATAAATTACTCCGTCAAAACTCACAAAAAGTATATTCGCGGCTGAAATTTTGCGATACGCATTAAAAAATTCACGCCTTTTTACGCGCAACGAGCTTAGTCGCCGAAACGTCCACCTTGTCGCTTTCCATAATTATTTCACCGAACTCGTCGGCGGTTATTTCACCCGAAATAGGATTTTTCACGCTATCCGCCTTGCCTTTTAAATTTGCGTAAACATCACTGCAATATTCGAAGCACAACGTCGTGCCCTCGATATCGCAGTTTTCAAGCCGCAAACCTTTTATATAGCAAAAGCCCTGTTCGCTCTCTATCCTGCAGTTCACGAAGGAAAGGTTTTGAGAATTCCAACCGATATACTCGCCAACGATTACCGAATCCTTGACGGTTACGTTTTTAGTGTTCCAAAAAGAATCCTTAGAGTTAAGCACCGCGTTCGTTATCACGACGTTTTCGGCTCCGTCAAAACAGTAGTTGCCGTCTATTTTAAGACCGCTCGCCTCGACGTTTTTGCAATTCATTCCGAAATAATCGCCGCAAACGGTAACGCCGTTTAAGGTAACGTTTTCGCACGACCAAAGCGTTTCTTGCGCTTCTGAAAAAGTCGTATTACTTATTTTAACGCCTTCGCACCGCCTAAAATTCTTAGGCGCGTCCACCGTACAGTCTTCAAGCGTTATGTTATCGGCGTACCACACGCCCGACCGAGCGGTTTTTTGCCACAACGTGTTTTTCACCGTAGCCGACCGCGTATACCACAGCGGATATTTCCAACCGAAAACACAGTCGTTCAGTTCTATTCGCTCGCTTTCTTTAAGCGGCGATTCTCCGTCGGTAAAAGTACATTTTTCATAAAAAAGGTCGTTCGCCGCGAACTCCGCGCGCTCACCTGTATAAAAGCCGTTACGGCGTATTTTTTTATTTCCGTTTAAATCCTTCATAGTTTCATCCTCAACCGTTATGGTATATAAAAACGTCAAATATGGCGCTATAAGTCGATTATCGCCACTTAACTTGCAAAAGCGGCAGTGCAAAACGCTATAAGTTCATCCAAAAGATACTCGTGCGTTTTTTGCTTAATATCGAAGACAACCTCGGGATTTTCGCTGAACGTGAGTTTTGCCGAAGTTTTTCCGTCGTTGATTGCGTCCATTATCGAAAAAGCGGAAAGGCTGTCGAGATTTTTAAAGGTAAGCTTGCACGCCTTGTCGCTAAGTTCCGCGCGGATAATGCCCAGTCGCGAGCACGCCGATTTAAGCTTAGCGATCTTCACGAGATTAATCGTTTCTTGCGGAAGCGCGCCGAAGTTTTGGCTTAAACTGTCTACTACGCGTTTTTCGTCGTCAAACGAATCGATCTCGGCAATCTGTTTATACGCGTCCATTCTGAGCGATTCGCTCGAAATATACTCCTCGGGGATAAAAGCCGAAACGCCGATATCCGTTTCGGTCTCGAAGGTCTTAGTCGACTCGCCGAGCTGTTCTTTGAGTATACGATTATACAGTTCGTAACCGATTTTATCCATATGTCCGTGCTGTTCCTTGCCGAGCACGTTGCCCGCACCGCGAATTTCGAGGTCGCGCATGGCGATTTTAAAGCCGCTGCCGAACTCCGAAAACTCGGTCAATGCGGAAAGACGTTTATACGCGACTTCGGATAAAACCTTGTCTTGCTTATAAGTAAAGTACGCGCGCGCCATTCGGTCGCCTCTGCCCACTCTGCCCTTAAGCTGATAAAGAGTGGATAAACCGAGCTTGTCGGCATCGACGACTATAAGAGTGTTGGCATTAGGCAAATCTATTCCGTTTTCTATTATAGTAGTGGCGACGAGCACGTCGTATTCGCCGCGGTAAAATGCAAGAATATTGTCTTCCAACTGCCGCTCGGGCATTTGACCGTGCCCGACGACAACGCGCGCTTCGGGCAAAATATCCATAATACGCTTTGCGAAAGCGGCGATGCTTTCCACGCTGTTATAAAGCACGAACGCCTGCCCGCCGCGAGCAAGTTCCTTGCTGAGCGCGTCGTATATGAGCGCGTCCGATTCCTCGGTAACGAATATTTGCACCGGAATCCGCTGCGTGGGCGGCGTGTTAATAACGCTTATGTCACGTATACCCGAGAGGGACATGTGCAGCGTTCTGGGAATGGGCGTCGCCGAAAGGGTAAGCGTATCGACGTTCTCTTTTAGCAGTTTTAGTTTTTCCTTATGCTCCACGCCGAAACGCTGTTCTTCGTCGAGAATAAGCAAGCCCAAATCTTTAAAACGAATATCCTTGGAAAAAAGTCGGTGCGTGCCGATAACCATGTCGATCGAACCGTCGGCAAGCCCTGCAAGCGTTTTGGTCTGCTCGGACTGAATGCGAAAACGATCGAGCACGGCGATTTTTATCGGAAAATCTTTAAAGCGCGACATCGCGGTCATATAATGTTGCTCGACGAGAATGGTCGTCGGTGCGATAAACGCCACTTGCTTGCCCGACTCTATCGCCTTGAACGCCGCGCGCAAAGCGACTTCCGTCTTGCCGTAACCGACGTCGCCGCAAAGCAGCCTGTCCATTACGCGGCGGCTTTCCATATCGCGCTTGATTTCTTCGATGGACTGAAGTTGGTCTTCGGTTTCCTCGAAGGGAAAACTATCCTCGAACTCGCGCATCATCGCGTCGTCGGGTAAAAATGCAAAGCCCTTTGCTTCCTTTCTCTCGCGATAAAGTTTTTTAAGGTTTATGGTAAGTTTGGCAATAGACGCCTTGACTCGTTCCTTTACGCGCTCGAACTCTTGACCGCCGAGCTTGGAAAGCGTTGGTTTTTCCTCGCCGCCCATGTACTTGGTCAGACAGTCCATTCTGTCCACGCCGACGTAGAGCATATCGCCGCCGCGGTATTCGATCGCAAGATAATCTTTGGTGCTGTCGGTAGTCGTTATGCGCTCGACTCCGCGAACGATACCGATACCGTGCCGCTCGTGCACGCAGTAATCGCCCACCTCGGGGGCGTAGTAAACGTCGCCGCGCTTGCGTTTTACGCGTTTTTCGCGTTCTTTGCGCGAATATAAATCGTTAGTGCCGATAACTGCAAGTTTAGCGTCGTGATATATAAAGCCGTTAGGCAGGAAAAAACTCGTTATTTTAATGCCCGAAAAATCAATCGGGAAGTTGTCGCCCAAATCGGCGAAAATATGCCGCTCGTCTAAATAACGCGAAAGTCTATCGGCGCGGTCGGCGCTTCCACAGCAGACAATCACCCTATAGCCGGTAGTTTTCCACCCCTTAACCGCCTCGAAAAAGTCGTCGGGCTTGAGCGCGTACCTCGGCACCGGCGTGCAATTTATTCGGTAGGTTTTGAGCGGATTAAAAAAGTTTATTTGCGAAGTTAGGCTTTGCACGGCAAGCTTGCGCGGCAGATCGAGTTCTTTAAAAAGCCGCTCTGGGGTTTTGTATTGATCCGCCGAAAAATAAAAACTTTCGCCGTTTGCGGCAAGGGCAACGCGCCTGTCGGCAAACTCTTTAAGCACGCTCGTAAGTCCGTCCGAAAGAAGCTTGACCTCGTCGTATATAACGACTGCGTTTTCGCCCATAAAGTCGCGTACGCTTCCGTTCATACAGCCAAGCAGCGGCAACACGAAAGACAACGCCATCGACGGAACTTCGCCGTCTAAAATCTCGCAAAGCTCGCGTTCGATATCGCGAGCGCGGTTGGCGTATATTTGAGTACCGAACCGCTTGACGCCCTCTTTTAACGCCTTTTTTATATTCGGTATTTCAGACGGCTCGACGATAAAATCGAGCGTGGGTAATATGACGATTTTGTCCGTTTCGAACGTCGTTTCGCCGTCGTAGCGTACGATTTTTTCGACCTCGTCCCCAAAAAAATCTATCCTTAGCGGCATTTCGCTCCCAACGGGAAAGATATGCACTATATCGCCGCGAACGGAAAAACGCCCTTTTGCATCCACTTCGTCCGACCGCGTATACCCCAAAGAAATAAGGCGAGAAGACAAGCCGTCAAGCGGATATTCTTTGCCGACGGCAAGCTCTATACTATCGATCTTGCTCGGCATAAGCTGGAGGAGAGACTCGAACGTGCAAGTAACGAAGTCAACCCCCTTCATCATGCGGTAAATAGCGACGATACGCTCGTAATATCCGTCCTTATTAAACGCCTTGTTATATAGCAAAACGTCGTCTTTGGCGGGAAGATACACGCCCCGCTTTCCGCTTAGCGCGCGTAGCGCCACGGCGGCGTTTCTCGCAGTCAAACCGTCGCGCGCAACGTAAATAACGGGCAAATCGAGCATTGCCGCAAGCTGATATTTTTCAGCCGCTTGTACGCCAAAGACCGCACCGGGGATACCGCTGCGGACGTCGTTTTTAAGCGAAATAAAACTTTCGCCTAAGTTTTCGGCTTGTATATATTTTTCCAGCATAGTCTGAATAATTAGCAAAAACCGCCGATAATCGACCTATAGGCGGACTTTTGCGTTCGGTTGCAAGGCTCCGCATATAAAAACCAAGCCCGACAAAAAAATCGGGCGTGGAAATTAATTACCGTTATAGGCGCAAGCAAGCTTTTCCGCATCGGTACCCTTTACGAAGTCGAGCACGCAATCCGCCGCCTTGTTTAAGGCTGGCAGAATTACCGCCTTTTCGTCGGCGGGGATATTCATTAAAACGTAATCGAGAAGAGGAATATCCGGATTGGTATTTTTAGAACCTACCCTAAGCCTTGAAAAAGCGTTGGTTTTGAGCCGCTCGACAATGCTTCGCATTCCGTTGTGAGTACCGGGCGAACCCTGCGCGCGAAAACGAATGCGCCCTTTATCGACGTCGATATCGTCGTAAACGACGAGAATGTCGGATAAATCGACTCCGTAATAATCGACGAACGCCCTAACGCAATCGCCGCTTGCATTCATATAGGTAAGCGGTTTTACGAACATAACCTTTTCACCGCCGATAAACGTCGCCGCCGAAAGCCCGAAGTTCTCCTTTTTAAAAACGGATAAACCGAGCCGCTCGGCGAGAATATCGACCACCATAAACCCGAGATTATGGTAGTTTAACGCGTATTTTTCGCCGGGGTTGCCCAGACCGAAGATGATTTTCATTATGCCTCCGTTGCGGCGCCCGCCGAAAAAGCTTTATTCGGGCTTTTCGTCGGTGTTTTTGTAAACGTCGCTCATTTTCTTGTCGAGATAAATGTTATTGATCGCCTTAGCCAAAAGCTTCGCAACCGAAAGCATTTCTATTTTTTCAATGCGCTTTTCGTCGGGCAGGTCGATAGTGTCGAGCACAACGATCTTTTTGATGGGCGATTTTTGAATGCGCTCTATTGCGGGGCCGGAGAATACCGGATGCGTGCAGCAAGCGTAAATTTCCTTAGCGCCGAAATCGGCAAGCGCCTGAGCGCCCTCGCAAATAGTTCCTGCGGTATCGATCATATCGTCGACGAGCAAGCATGTTTTGCCCTTAACGTCGCCGATAATGTTCATTATCTGAACTTGGTTGGCGCGCGGTCTGCGCTTATCGATAATAGCGATGGGGCAATTAAGAATGGATGCCGCCGTGCGTGCGCGCGAAACACTGCCTACGTCGGGAGATACCACGACGAAGTCCTCGCCGCTCATAGGAGCGAAGTGGTTGTAAAGAATAGGACCGCCCTCGAGATGGTCGACGGGGATATCGAAGAACCCTTGAATTTGCGGTGCGTGCAAGTCAACCGTCAAGATTCTGTCGGCACCGGCGGAAGTAATGATATCGGCAACGAGTTTTGCCGTAATCGGATCACGCGGGCGAGCCTTTCTGTCCTGTCTGGCATAGCCGAAGTAAGGAATAACGGCGGTAATACGACCTGCCGAAGCACGGCGCAACGCGTCGATACAAACGAGGAGTTCCATAAGATTTTCGTTGACGGGCGCGCTTGTCGACTGGATTATAAACACGTCGCGACCGCGAACGGTTTCGCCGATATGAACGCTCGTCTCGCCGTCGGAAAAATGCCCGACTTCGATATCGCTCAACGGTTTTTTAAGCTCTTTTGCGATCGCTTCTGCAAGCGGCTTGTTTGAATTACCCGAAAAAATCTTGATCTCTGTGCTGTGCGTAATCATAACTACCTCCGCATTTATAGTCGGACGGTTTCTATGACACGCTCCGACTTTTTTATACAATCCTATCTTATATGAAAAAGCAAAAATAGTCAACCTAATGACCGCCGAATAACGATTTTCGCTCGGCGATTTTTATTCGGGCGCTGCTCTATCGGATATACCGCCGCCGTTCAACCCCTTTTCAATAATCCGCCACACTCGCCTAAGGCATGCGGACTACCAACTGCGATGAAGGGATATTTCTACTGAAAGTTGCCCACACTCCGCTCTTCACCCTCAACACTTCACACTTAACATTTCTCGGCTCTCTCCGAGAAGAAGCTGTCGGCATAGCCGACCGAAGGAGTCCGCGCGTTGAAAAAATAATAAAAATCCCCCGCTATAGGTCGATTATCGCCTATTTTGAAAAAAATCGGAAATAAGTTTTGCGCAACGCTCGCCAAGCACGCCTTGCACGACTTCCACCGAATGATTAACGCCCGACGTTTGCGAAATATCGGCGGCGCTCCCGAAAAAGCCCGACTTAGGCTCGTTTGCGCCGAATACGACGCGAGCAATGCGCGAAGATAAAATTGCGCCTGCGCACATGGCGCACGGCTCCAAAGTAACGTAAATATCGCATCCGTCAAGCCGCCAACCGAGCGACTTTGCCGCCAGAACAATAGCGTTTATCTCCGCATGATAAACGGCGCAGCCGTCGGTTTCCTTACGGTTGTACGCGCGCGCGACGATTTCGCCGTTTTTAACAATAACCGCGCCGACCGGAATTTCGCCGAGCGCAAAAGCCTTTTGCGCCTCTATAATCGCCTCTTCCATAAAACGCTCGTCTGCGGCGGATTGTGCCGCTTCGAGCGCTTTAAGCTTTTCTATTTGAGCCGCCGACTGTTTAAGTCCGTTAGTTTTTATCATAAAATCCCCCGCTATAGGTCGATTATCGACTATTTATGATATTTTCCGCCGCCCTTTATCATAAACGCACGATAAAGCTGCTCAACGAGCATAACTCTAAACAACGTATGCGGAAAAGTCATTTTAGAAAAAGAAATCAGTTCGTCGGCGCGCTTTTTAATTGCCGCCGAAACACCGTACGAAGAACCGATAACGAACGTCGCCTCGCCGACGCCGTCCTTAACGGCGGCAAGTTTTTCGGCAAAACGCTCGGAATCGTATTGACCGCCCTCTATGGCAAGCACGAACACGTACCCCTTTAAATATTTGGCAATTTCATCGCTTTCCTTTTTTAAAGCGACCTCGGGCGAGTCGTCCTCGCCGCCGCATTCCTTGCATTCGATTATCTTTAAATCGCAAAAGCGCGAAAGGCGTTTGGCGTATTCGCTAACGGCGTCCGAAAAATATTTCTCTTTAACCTTCCCCACAACAATAAGATTTATTTTAAACATACAATCTCCTTATTCAACCCAAAAAACCACGCTATAGGTCGATTATCGGCATTTTCCTTCCTTAAAAAACCGCGCCTTCTTTCAAAAAACCGCCTACCCGATATAGGTTACGAGTTCGGAAATCCACAGCACGACGCAGACGACGACGCCTGCCGCCGCCGACAAGACAAATGCCTTGCGTTCCTCTTTGAGGTCGGCGATTTTAAGATACTCTTCTTTAAGCTTGCTTTCCGACTGCGGCTTTTCCGATTTAATCAAGAAAATTAACCCGAGTACGAGAAGCGCCAGCCCGAAAGCAATAAGCACCGCCGTGAGAACGGGAGCGAGCTCGAGCGCGTCACCCCAAATAAAGTACCCGACGATGACGTAAAAGTTATTTAAAAAATGAAAAATCACGGACGGAATAATCGAGCCGCTCTTTATCGCGAGCAAAGCAAAAACGCACCCGAGAATAAACTGGTACGGCGTTTGATTGGGGCTGTGATGGTACAGACAAAAGAGCGCTCCGCACAAAAGCGTTGCGAACACGTCGCCCAAGCGCTTGCAACCGTTGAGCACGAGCCCGCGGAAAAGCAATTCTTCGAATACCGCCGGCAAAAGACAGACGATCAAAGTGCAAAGCAAAAAGTTGCCAAAGCCCGCGCTCGGCAAGTTAATCGGTTGCGCCTCGTACCCGACGAGCAGGTTGAGCCATTCTACGAACGCAGTGTTCAGCCCCGACAGCCCGAGCGTGCAACCGACGAACAGCAACGCCAAAATCAGCCAAAACCGCTTGTCAAACGCCCTTAGCCCTACCGTTTGCCCGACCGCCAGCCTTCTCTTTTTGCAAGTGTAACAAACGGTCGCGATTATGGCAACGGGCGAAACGATAAAGTTCAAATAGGTATAGCCGTAGCTATTCATAAACTCCTCGTTTGCAGTCGCGCCGAACGCTAACAGCAAAACCGAAAAAACAAGACTCAACAACAAATTAATCAGCACGGCAACGCTAAAGCAGGCGCCGCCCTCAACACCCGTCAACAAAAAATTTTTGCGTTTATTCTCCATAGTCCGCCCCTTTCCGCTTTTGCCCGCCACGACCGCAACTCGGTTTTATTAATCGTCGGCATTTTTTCGCACCACTCTTTGCGGCATTTTTTTGAACCGCTTTTTGCGGCGTATTTCTTTTGCGGCGTTTTTCTTTTTACCGCTTTTTGCGGCAATCGTTTCTCG
>CAZHGN010000041.1:0-13659 GCA_964532155.1 uncultured Acidiphilium sp. | reverse complement strand
TTGTTTTCAACGACGTTTTCGCTAACCTCTGCCGTTTTTTCGCTCTTTTCATCGCGCACCTCTTTAAGCGCTGCAATTTCGGCACGCAAAGCGGCGATTTCCGCCATAGAATCTTGAGAAGCGGTGACGGTTTCTTTTTTGGAACGGCGATTTTTAAAGAATATAAACAACGCGAATATTCCGACCGGAACGGCTATGCAAACGAGCAAGCCGACAGGCGACTGAGCAAACATGACTACCCGACCGATAAACGCGAAGCGCACGCCGGTATACACGCCGATAACGTTTTCGGACGGAACGGGTACGCGGTCTTCTATATTATTGTTTACGCCCTGCGTGCGGTAGTAAACGTTGCCTTTCTCGTCCGTTTGTATCGTGTTTATTTTGTGCGTAACGACGGTCGATCCGTTGCCTTCGGGATCGAAAAAGGATATGACCATACCCTCGCGAATATCGGAGATATCCGTCTTGCGACAAACGATTAGGTCGCCCGATTTAATTTCCGGCTCCATAGACTCGGTCAATACGATAAGCGGCGAATAACCGCCTATGCTCGGCACCTCGTCCGGCTTTACCATTCCCTTTACGATCAATATGCAATTGAGCAAAAGAATGGGAATTAGAATTACGCAAAGCACCACACCTACGATATTCCACGGATTGCGAAAGAACTCCGCAAAATTCTTTTTTGCCGATTGCTCGGCTTTTTCCGTATTATTCATATTTTACCCCTTATCGGTTATCCTTTTAACCTTCGCTCTCTTCGGCGGCGGTCGTAACCGTGGATTCGACTGTAGGCTCAGTAGTCTTTGCGCCGTGCGCTCTCTCGGTTGTTTCCGAGCCGCCCTTTGCAAGTCTGCGTTTTTCGCGGCGTTTGGCAAGTGCGAGCGCTTTTTTGCGTTCCTTGTCTTCGGCTATTTGCTTGCAAACTAAATCGACGCCGTCCTTGACGACTCCGACGGCAGACGGTTCAAGAACCCTGACAACGGTCGCCGACTGCTTGATTTTTACGTCCGACTCGCCTGCATACGCATTAAAATCGTTGTCTATAAAATGGAATTCGCACGTTATTTCGCCGCGCTTGATGGTCAAACGCAACACCTTGTACGCTCCGATTTTATAGTCGTACGACGAGGGCTTTTTAAATTCTTTTACACCCTCTTTGGAAAGCGTATGCTTTATTATATCGTCGAAGAACCGCTTATATTCGGTGGAAAAAGTCGCGTATTTTTCTTCCATCGTGAGACTGACTCGACTGAAACTGACTGCGTTTTCGTCAACCTCGGTCGCGGCAATTTCCGCTTCGGCGGTTTCGGCGACGATTTCTTCGACGCGATCCTCGATAGGCTCTTCCGCAACGGCTGTCGCCGTAACGTCTTCCGAAGCTAAAGCCTCGCCGTCTTCGACGGGCTCGGCGTTTTCCTCCGGTTTACAAGCCTTAGGTTCTTCGACCACAGGCTCCACTGCCTTTTCGGCAACAGGTTCGGGAACTTCGGCGCGCGTATCGACAGCCGCTTTGTTCGCCTCGTCTTTGGTTTCACGAATGCGAAGCCTACGCGTTTCGGCACTTTCGTGCACGATATCCCTCACTATTACTACAACGGCAAACAAACACAACGCGCACAAAAACATCATAAATACGATTACGACGATTTGTAAAACACTTTCTGCCATTTTAACCCTCCTTTTTGATACCTTAAATTACCGTTCGGCATTATTTTAAAAAACAAAAAAATCGTCGGGAATATACCGCAGTACGGTCTTACCCGCACTGTTACGTCGCGACAACGTTATGTTTTTTAATTTTATAACTTGTTTTGGTTCTATAAATATTAATGCGATTTATTGCAATTTGCAATTAAAGCGGATAGCGTTTGCGCAGCAAACGCTAAAAGGGATATCCCTTTTAATTATATTAATTTTTCTCGCCACGGCGCCAAAATATCTGCCGCCGATTGCATTTTTACGCGTATGATAAATTCAACCTAAATTGGCTTACGCAAAAATTAATTATCTAACCGCTTTTTATTATAATAACTTTTTAATAGCGACGTTGTCAACAAATTAAAAGGCGTTTGTTAAAATTTTATGAACAATTATGAAAAATTTTTGATATTTTTACATGCGAGCTATAATAGAAATCGGGCTATATGTCGTTTAGCGGCAAGTTTTGACCTTGAAAATTTTTAAACGATCGTTTGTGCGCATTTTTATAATCCGCTTAGTTAAAAACCATTCGCACGGATTTTTCCCAAAAGAAAAGCCGACCAATATCGTCGGCAAAATCTTTGCAAATCCAACGGCTTTGCCGCAAAAACTTGCAATTAAGCGTTTAAGTCGGGAAAAATTACCCTGTCGAAAAAAGCGTTGAAGTCGGCTTCGAGATCGGCGAGCGTGTCGTTATTTCCGTCGTAAACGTAGTCGTATTCGTAGTTTTCGACGTCGTCGTCGGCGTGATTGCCGAACGCTTTGTTTTTATGCTTGAAAGCGTCGTCGTGGCGGCGAATGAGCAAGGTTTTTACTTTGAGCAAGGAATTTTCGACTATTTTTTTGATTTCCTCACTTTCGCGGCAGTGGACGAACATTATTTCGCCGTCGGTTAGGGCAAATTCTCTTTGCTTTTTTAAAACGTAGTTGAGCGGCAAATCGTTATACGCAATAAACGTTTGCTTTAAATCGGCAAGCATTTTGCGCGCGACGTCCGTTTTTTCGCCCTGCCAACCGGCAAAACGCGCTATTTCTTTTATGGGATCGACGGTGGAAACGTTAAGCACTTTATACCGCTTTGCAACGATTTTGCAAACCGAATCTTTTCCCGAACCGCCTTGTCCGTTTATAACTATTACCACTTTTTCCATTGCTCTTCCCCTTTTTCTTGATTTTCGTATATAAAAAATACGCCGCTATTTGCTTTGTTTTATTTTAAATTGCAGTTAGCGCCAGCTCAAAACGGCGCCGGTTTATACCGTTAAAATAAAATCGCCGTCGGCGCATTCGATTCGGTCGGTCCCGAGTTTTAAAAAGGCGTCTGCACCGATAGTCACTTTTTTAAAATCGTCCACCGTTCCGCCGTAAGTCATACGTTTAAGCGATACGCACCCCGAAAAGGCGCCTTCGCCTATGCTTTTAAGTGTTTCGGGCAGATAAAAACTTTTTAACGCCGAACAACCGATGAAAGAGTATTCGCCGATTTCGTCGAAAGTAAAGCTTCCGCATATTTCCTCGAGGGCGTAACACGCCTGAAAAGCAAAATCGCCGAGCGAGGACATTTTGCCCGATATTTCCACCCTTTTAAGGTTGTGACAACTGTCGAAAACGTGACCGTTGATTTTTTCAAAACGAGCGTCTATAACAGCGTTAACGAGGTTTTCGCAACCGCAAAAGGCACCCTCGCCGACCTCTTCCGCGCGGTAAGGAATAAACACTTCGGCAAGGCGTTTGCACCCGCAAAAAGCAAAACTGCCGATACGCAAAAGGCTGTACGGCAATTTGATTTCCTTAAGCTTTGCACAGCCGCCGAAAGCCCAATCGTCGATAAACTCCAAACCGTCGTTGAATTGAATTTTTGAAAGAGCAACGCAACCGCCGAACGCGCTTTTGCCTATCGAAAAAACGTTTTTACCCAAAACGACCGATTTAAAATCGCTATTTTCGTATTCGCAATCGCTTACTTGCGCGCAATCGTCCGATATTACGAGTAATTTTTCGTCTTTAGCCATTTTCTTCACCGCCTTTATCGGCATTTTCAACATACTCCGCACTCTTTTTAAACTTGGAAAAATCCGTTTGGGCAAGAATAATCGCAACGAATATCAAGAAACAACCGATATATTCTTGCGCGTTCATGACTTGCTTAAAGAAAATCCAATCGGCAAATAGCGAGAATACGCATTCCAACGCCATGAGCATCGGCGCAATATGCGCGGGCACGTACTTTTGCCCGACCATTTGCAAGGTATACCCCACCCCGCAAGAGATAACGCCGGCATAAAAAAGCGAAAACCACGCGCCTTTTACCCCTTCCCACTGCGGTTTTTCGAATATAAGCGCAAGAATCAAACAAACTACCGAGCATACTACGAATTGCATAAAGGAAAGCCTGAGCGAATCGGTATAGGGCGAATATTTGTCGATTACGAGAATGTGCACCGCAAAGAAAAACGAGCAAGATATTATGATTAAATCGCCTTTATTTATGGAAAAACCGCTAAGATCTGCTAAATTAAAGCACAAAAGGAACATTCCCACCAAGGCAATTACGACCCCCGACCAGCAGTTCCAACCGATTTTTCTGCCAAAACAAACGGCTATTACGGGAACGATAACAATGTATAATACACTGAGAAAACCCGCCTTGCCTATGGTAGTGTGCTGCACGCCGATTTGCTGAAGAGTGCTTGCGGCAGTCATAAATATACCGCATAATATGCCGCCCTTTATTAGAAACTTGCCATCCTCTTTGCTTTTTACGCCCAAAAGCGAAGGCTTTTTGCCCTTTATAACGTCGGTAATTAATATGACGGGAACAAGAAAAATCGCACCGAGTAAGCTGCGTAAGCCGTTCATCGTGAGCGGACCAATGTGATCCATCGCCGATTTCTGTGCAACAAACGCAAAACCCCATATGCACGAGGTGAAAAGAAATGCTATAATACCTATTTTCTTCTTGTTTGAACCGTTTTTTTTCTGATGATAGCCGTCGGACACCTAAATTGCTCCCGTGAGATAATATACGCCGAAAAATAACGTTCCGTACGCATTCCGACAACGCCTAAAAAGCAAAGCGTTGGCAAACTCCGTAAAACGCCGCCATAGGTCAACGCCGAAACGCAACATGATATATTATACTTTAAACAAAAACTTTTGTCAACGCTAACGGCGCACTTTCGCCAACATCGTAAAACATCGTCGTCGCGTCGTCGTAACAACGTTTGTCAAATCTTTTTCGCGCCCTAAATCTCGGAAAGCAAGCTTTCATCGCGTAGCTATTTTTTCACGATGACGGATTTATTCCGCTAAAAGGGTATTTTATCATCCTTGGATTTCTCCAAAGAGGCAAAAATGATAAGGCAAGCCCTAATATTTTCAATAAAAAACCACGCTATAAGTCGATTATCGGCACTTTTATATTAAAAACGGCGGGAGAAAATCCCACCGTTTTTTAATACCCTTACTATTAAATACCTAAGCTTATGCGACGGTATCGAATTGACTGTTGTATAAAACGGCATAGAAGCCACCCTTTTGCAAAAGTTCTTCGTGCGTGCCGCTTTCGATTACGTCGCCGTCCTTCATAACCAAAATCAAGTCGGCATTTTTGATAGTTGATAGACGATGCGCGATTACGAAACTCGTTTTATTTTGAGTCAACCTATCCATTGCGTTTTGAATGATAAGTTCGGTGCGCGTATCGACCGACGACGTCGCTTCGTCCAAAATGAGCATGGGCGCGTTTTGCAGCATTGCCCTCGCGATCGTCAATAGCTGGCGTTGCCCTGCGGAAATAACGGTACTTTCGGATAAAACGGTATCCAAGCCGTTAGGCAGCGAATGAATAAATTTATCCAGACCGCAATCGGAGCATATTTCGTTCAAGCGCGCGTCGTCCACGTTTTGCATATTATACACGAGGTTTTCCCTAACGGTCCCCTCGAACAGCCAAGTATCTTGCAGCACCATAGAAAACAATTCGTGCACGTTTTCGCGCTTTAAGTCGGAGATCGGCACGCCGTCTATCGTTATTTGACCGCCGTTAGTTTCGAAAAAGCGCATAAGGAGATTTACCATAGTAGTTTTTCCGGCACCCGTCGGTCCGACGATTGCGACCTTTTGCCCCGCCTTTACCGTTGCCGAAAAGTTTTTGATTATAACCTTATCGGGCGTATCGGGGTAAGCAAACCTGACGTTTTCAAACGTTACGTTGCCGCGCGGACTGTCGAGCACTGCGGTTTTGTCGCTTTCGTCCTCGAGTTCCTCGCTTTCCAAAAAGTCGAATATTCGGTGCGCGGATGCGGACGCCGTTTGCAAGTTAGTCAGCCCCTGAGCAATTTGCGTAAGCGGCGAAGTAAATAGCCGTATATAAAGAATGAATTTTACTATAACTTCTATTCCGATCGTGCCGTTCAGAACAAAAACCGAACCGAGCACGCAAACGGCTACGTACGCAACGTTGCTTATAACGCTCATAAGAGGTTGCATGATGCCCGACAAAAACTGCGAACGCCAGTTAGCGTCGTACACGCGAGAATTAAGTTTGTCGAATGCGCTTTTAACCTTGCGGTCGGCACGGCTGGTTTTTACGACGTCGTGCCCCGTATACATTTCTTCGATATATCCGTTCAACTCGCCGAGACTGACTTGCCGAGCAATAAAGTATCTTTGTGAACGCGACATCACTACGACCGTTATAAGCATGCCGACGAGCGTTATTCCGAGCGAAACGAGAGCCAGCCGCCATTCGGCAACGAACATCATAACTAAACAGCCGAGAAACTGAACGACGGCGCCGATTATCGTCGGCAAACTATTCGTAAGACCTTGCTGCAACGTGGAAACGTCGTTCGTTATTCGGCTTAAAATATCCCCTTGCGCGTGTGTATTAAAATATTTTTGCGGTACTTTATTGATTTTTTCCGAAAGCTCGCCGCGCATCCGATAGGACATTTTAAGCGTTACGGTAGACATTATATACTGCTGAATAAAACCGAAAGCGGCGCTCATAAAATACAGCAAAAGTAGCGTAACGCCGATTTTTGCAACGGCGGCAATATCGATACCGAGAATCATGCCCTCGGATATCAGTTTCGTTATCTCGCCTATTTTATCCGGTCCGATAATGGTTATGCATGCACTCGCCGCCGCCAAAACGAGCGCGACGATAATTAACGCGACGTGAGAGCGCATATAACTTGCTATTTTTTTAGCGGCAAGTCCCAAGCTTTTTTCGCTACGTTCAAAATTTCTCATGCCGGCACCCCCTTACGCCAATTCCTCAGCGGAAAGCTGAGAACTTGCTATTTCGCGGTAGACCTCGCACGACTGCATAAGTTCATCGTGCCTGCCGCAGCCTACAATTTCGCCGCGGTCGAGAACTATTATCCTATCCGCGTTGCGAATAGTACCTATTCTTTGAGCAACGATTATTTTCGTCGTTTCGCAAAACCGCGCGGCAAGACTCTGCCTCAGTACCTTATCGGTACGATAATCGAGCGCAGAAAACGAATCGTCGAAAATAAGAATTTCGGGCTTGCGCGCAAGAATACGCGCGATCGACAAGCGTTGTTTTTGCCCGCCGGAAACGTTGCGCCCCGCTTGCGCAATATGATAATCTGTTCCCTCCGGAAGTTTCGACACGAATTCTTCCGACTGCGAAACCGATAGCGCGTCGGCAAGCGTTTGGTCGTCAAACGCGTTTGCTCCCTCGCCGAAAAAGACGTTATCCGTTATCGAACCCGAAAAAAGAGTCGCCTTTTGAGTTGCGTAACCCAATTTGTTATATAATGCGGCAAGCTTATATTCCTTCACGTTAACGCCGTCGACGAGCACTTCGCCCTCGGTGCAATCGTATAAGCGCGGAATAAGATTAATAACAGTCGTTTTTCCGCTGCCTGTCGCACCTATAATCGCTAACGTTTCGCCCTTTTTAACCTTAAAACTGATATTGGAAATTTCGTTTTCAGAAGAACCGGGATAGCTGAAGCTTACGTTTTTGAACTCTACCTCGCCGACGGTAACGCCATGCTCGACCTCGCCCTCGACGATAGACGCTTTTTCATTCAAGACCTCGTTAATACGCTCGGCTGAAACCTGCGCTTGCGGCATAAGCATAAATATCATAACAAGCATCATAAACGACATAACGATATACGTTGCGTACGTGCTGAAAGCCATTACGTCGCCGAACATCGCAATTCTTCCCGCCGCGTCGGCAATCGGAATATTGTTGATTATTACCGCGCCCAGCCAATAAATAACGAGCGTCAACGCGTTCATGCCAAGCTGCATCGTCGGATTGATCAAGGCGAATAAACGCTGGTTCTTAATCTGCAAATCGTACGTTTCTTTGCTCGGGCCGTCGAACTTTTCGTTCTGATAATCCTCGGCATTAAAAGCGTGCACGACATTTATTCCGCTGAGATTTTCGCGAGCGACACGGTTGATTTTATCGGTCATCTTTTGCACCTTACGGAAGCGCGGCAAACAACTCGACATCACCAAAAATACCGTAAGACATATGGCGACGACGAAGCCTGCCGTAACAGCCGAAAGCGTCCAGCTCTTGTTTAAAATCTTAATTACCGCCCACACTGCCATTATCGGTGCTTTTATCATCATTTGAAGCCCCATCGATATTATCATTTGAATTTGAGTTATATCGTTGGTCGTTCTGGTTATAAGGCTTGGCACCGAAAACTTTTGCATTTCGCTCTTGCTCGCGTCCACGACGTGATAGAAAAGTTTTTCGCGCACGGCGTAACTGAAGCCCGAAGCCGTTTTAGAGGCTAAAAAGCCGCAAGATATAGCAAGCACGGCACTTATAACCGTGCAACCGAGCATTTTTAAGCCGATAACAAGCACCTCGTTCGTCGTTCCCGACGTTTCGAGCAGAATGGTAAGTTGCTTCATATAATCGGGTAAGCTTAAATCGAAATACACCTGCCCGGCAACGAATACGCAGCAAATCGCCGCCATAATAACTTCTTTCGGGCGCATTTGCCTTAACAGTTTTAACATTACTTTACTTCCTTTTAATTAGATTAGTCGCTTAAACTCTCCAAGTTTTTATCGATCGTTTCGATAATCCGCTTCCACACGGCAAAATCGTCGTCGTTCACTCCTTGCGACAGCCTTTCGGCAAAAAACTTTTGCACAAAACGCCCTTTTGCTATTATTTCATCGGCTTTTATGGTAGGCGTTAGATAGTTCTTTCGCCTATCGCCTTTTACGGTAGCACGCTCGAGCAGTCCGTATTCTACGAGCCGTTCGATATGAACCGACACGATGCCCGGCTTTGCGCCGCGTATAATGCATATATCTTTCGCAGTCGCGTTGTCGGGATTGTTCGCTATGAAAAGCAGTATATCGAGCGCAAGCGGCGGCATATCGTATTCCTTGCAAAGCGGCTGAAGCTGATTATGATACGCCTTAATCATTTTACTCGCATGATCGAAAACCTTAGACATTGAAAATTGTTCACCCATCTCACACCTCAAAAATAAACATTCTAATTTTAGAATATTCATAATTGTATACTTTTATTCCTTCATTGTCAAACATTTTTCGCCTAAAATAAGTGAAAAGTATATGAAAAAAGCCCCGAATCGTTAAGAAACGGAGCAGTTCTATTGGTTAGGAAAAAATTTATTATTCGTCGTCGACGTCGTCCTCGTCGTCGGCGCCGTTAGCGGATAGCGCATAAGCGGCGACAATCTCGTCGAAACGAGAATAAACGGCGTCTTTTCCGTAGCCGGATGAGTTGGAAACGGCAAGAACGTTGCCAACGCCGAGAGTAAGCGAATCGGCAATGGATTTTACGGCGGGCTTAATACGCGTTTTCGACAGTTTATCCGTTTTGGTACAAACGACGGTGAACGGAATTATATAATGATTTAAATAATTAATAAAGTCGATATCGTCGGCATTCGGTTCGCGCCTGATATCCAACAGCAGCAAGGCGTGCGATATATGCCCTTTGCCGGCGAAAAAATCTTCTATCGTGCGAGCCCATTTCATTTTTTCGCCCTTGGAAACCTGAGCAAAGCCGTACCCCGGAAGATCCGCCAGTACAAATTCGCCCATGTCGAAATAGTTTACAAGTCTCGTACGTCCGGGATCTTTAGAGGTTCTGGCAAGTTTTTTGCGGTTAGAGATCATATTTATAAACGAACTCTTACCGACGTTACTCCTTCCGCATACGGCAACGAGCGGCTTGTCAAATTCCATAAAGCCGCTTTTATCCGCGGCTGATTTTAAAAATTTTGCATCGGAAATAATCATTTTAATTACCCGTTTTATATATATTTAAGTAGAAAAAATAGCGTAATAATCGACCTATAGCGCGACTTTTGCCTTTTTAGCAGTTAAAACCGCATACGGCTTTTTTAAACACTTCGGTAACAGAACTTACCGCAACGAATTCGATTTGTTTACGATACTTTTCGGGAATTTCCTCGAGGTCTTTTACGTTCGCTTGCGGAATAATTACCGTTCTTATTCCAAGACGGTAAGCGGCAAGCGCCTTTTCTTTAAGTCCGCCGATGGGCAACACCTTGCCTCTCAAGGTAATTTCGCCCGTCATTGCGACGTTTTTATTGACGAGTTTACCCGAAAAGGCGGAATATATAGCCGTAGCCATCGTGATACCGGCGCTCGGTCCGTCCTTGGGCGTTGCTCCCTCGGGAACGTGCAAGTGAATATCGCGCGAAGAGAAAAGTTTTTCGTCAATGCCGAACGCTTGCGCGTTGGAATGCACGTAGCTGAGCGCGGCACGTGCGCTTTCTTTCATAACGTCGCCGAGTTTACCGGTCAAAACGACGTCGCCTTTTCCGGGCGTAAGTACCGCTTCGATAGTAAGCGTGGTTCCGCCGACAGCCGTCCAAGCAAGTCCGGTAGCAACGCCGACTTCACAACCGAGGTCGGCTTCATCGGGCGAGAACTTGCGCGCGCCGAGGTATTTTTCTATATTTCCTTCGGTTATGCGATAACCTTTTTTAACGCCGCTTTTAGCCGCGTCGCAAGCGATTTTGCGGCACACGGCGCCTATTTCACGCTCGAGATTTCTAACGCCTGCTTCCCTCGTATATCCGTCTATAAGTGCGTTAACGGCACTTTCGCTGAAAGAAATGTCGTACCCTTCAAGCCCGTTTGCCTTTTTACATTTATCAATAAGATAGCGTTTTGCAATCTCCGCTTTTTCCTCTTGCGTGTACCCGGTGAGTTCGATTATTTCCATACGGTCGCGCAAAGGTCCGGGGATAGTGTCGAGAGTATTCGCCGTCGTAATGAACAATACGTCGGAAAGGTCGAAAGGCACCTCGAGGTATCTATCGCGGAAGGTTGCGTTTTGCTCGGGATCGAGAACCTCGAGCAGTGCGCTTGCAGGATCGCCGTGAATATCGGATGCGATCTTGTCGATTTCGTCGAGCAAAAATACCGGGTTATTCGTCCCCGCTTCCTTCAAGCCGTAAATAATTCTGCCGGGAATTGCGCCGATATAAGTTTTTCTGTGTCCGCGGATTTCGGCTTCGTCTTTAACCCCGCCAAGACTCATGCGAACGAATTTGCGCCCGAGTGCGCGAGCAACCGAGCTTGCGACCGAGGTCTTGCCGACTCCCGGAGGACCTACGAGGCAAAGAATCGAGCCGTTGATCTTGCCGACGAGTTTTTTAACCGAAAGATATTCGATTATCCGCGTTTTAACGCGTTCAAGCCCGTAATGGTCTGCGTTAAGAACCTTTTCGGCTTGGTTTATATCCTCGCAGTCGGTCGTTTTATCGTTAAAAGGCAGGTCTAAAATCCAGTCGATATAAGTGCGAAGAACGGAATAGTCGGGCATCGTAGTGCTCATTTTCGACATGCGCGAAAGTTCCTTTAGTGCTTTTTCTTCCACCTCGCCGGGCAAGTGCTTATCGAGAACGGCTTGCCTTAACGTTTCTTTTTCGTTTTCGTCGTCGCCAAGTTCTTGATGAATTGCCTTAAGCTGTTCGCGCAGGTAAAATTCCTTTTGCCCTTTTTCTACGTTTTGATGAACTCGCTCGTTTATGCGCGCCTCGGCTTTTTTGATTTCTTCGGTTGCCGTAAGCACGGTAATAAAAAGTTCCGTGCGACCGAGAACCGAACGCGTTGCAAGAATTTCTTGCTTTTCGTCCTCGCTTGCGTCTATTTTGAACGTCGCGACGTTAATAAAAGCGTCTTGATCGGTGATCGAAAAAATGCGATCTACTTTAAGAGATTCGGTCTCCCCCGCCTTAAGCGAGTCGCGGAATTTATCCTTGGCAAGAGTAAAAGCCGCCTTTACCTCGGCGCCGTCGTCGTATTCGGGCTCGAGCGCGCGCACACGAACGGTGAAACGGTCGTCCACGTTTATATACTCTACAATTTGCGCACGATAAAGCCCTTCGACATGCGCGCTGACTGCGTTTTCGAAGTGGAAAGAACGTTTAATTCTGCAAACAACGCCGACGTCGTAAATATCGTCGGGCGCGGGATCGTCGTCATCCCTATCCTTTTGCGAAGTCACGAAAACAAGCTTATCGCCGTTGGACGCGTCGCTAAGCGACATAAGCGATTTCGCACGACCGACGTCGAAAGACGTGTTGACGTTCGGGAACATTACAAGCCCCTTGAGGGCAATCATCGGAAGAGTCAACTCTCCGCGTTCGTCGAATACGGCAACTCCCGTGCAGCCGTCTTCTGATATTCCGGTTTTAATTTCGTTTTCTGGCATGTTATATATTTACTCTCCGTAATTTTCAAACAAAAACGACCTGCGCTACCGCCTTTCGGTGCAAAAATCGCAACGGTCGATATTATTTTATTATATATGTATTAATAAAAAAAGTCAACCGTTTAAGGACGGCTAAATTTCAATGCTAAATTTCTGTTAGTTTTTACGTTAATTTTCGGGTTAAGTTATAGGTTTAGTTTGCGGCAGAGTAAATTATAACCGTGAAAAAGGGGGTTAAATGTATAGCATTGTGCTTGCATTTTTTAAACGTAAGTGATATAATGCAAACGTAAAATTTAAAGGTTTTATAAAATTTTCGTTTAATCGGCGGTATTGGTATGAAAGAATGGTATTGCGGAAAAAAGATAGTTTTGACGGGCGCAAGCTCGGGGTTTGGCAAATATCTTGCCGAAAAACTTGTGAAAAGATACGGTTGTACGGTTTTCGGTATAGCAAGAAACGCCGAAAAACTGCAACGACTTAAGGACGAACTCGGCGAAAAATTCGATTATCGCGCGTTTGACGTCGGCGACGAAAACGAATGGGTAGCCCTTGCCGATGATTTTAAAAGCAAGGAATTCTTCCCCGACGTCTTAATCAACAACGCAGGCATACTTCCGCAGTTTTCCGCCTTTTCTAAAACAGAGCGCGGTCAAGCCGAACGAGTTTTTGCGACAAACTTTTTCGCCTCGGTATATTCGGTTCGCGCAATCTTGCCGATGATAAAAGAAAAATCCGACTGCCCTGCCGTAATAAACGTTTCGAGCTCGGCTTGCTTTGCGCAGGTTATAGGCACGTCCCTCTACTCGGCGTCTAAAAGCGCGCTTGCAAGCTTTACGAAAACGCTTGCGCTCGAACAACCCGATGTTTACGTCGCACTCGTTTGCCCGGGTTTTGCCGATACGGATATTTTCAGAAGCCAAGACCTTTCGGACGAAATACAATTTGAAAAAGTAAGAAAAGCGTGCAGTTCCCCCGACGACTTCACCGACAAAATGCTCCGTGCCTTCGCCAAAAAACGCACGCACGTAACGCTCGGCGCAGATGCCAAAGCAATGCAATTTTTCGGAAGAGTTTTTCCTAAATCCACCGACAAAATTATCGCAAGCTTTTTGAGCAAAAAGCGCCTTTCCATGTTCAAAAACGTATTTGAAGACTAAAGTAAATATCCACCACTAAAGTGGTGGCTTTAGCTTAACCCCTAAAGGGGATGA
>CAZHGN010000040.1:0-14148 GCA_964532155.1 uncultured Acidiphilium sp. | reverse complement strand
GAGGGCGCAAAGAGAAAATTGTGTGTAAATATAAAAAACGACCTCTAATGTGTTGATAAATATTTTATAATATGTTAGAATAGATGCAGAAAATCGGAAATAGAATAATCTCCCGGACAACGAGTTTTCTAATCTTAAATCGGAGGATATATGAAGAAATCAACAAAAATGATCTTGTATACGGTCATTTTTCTCGTGATAGGCGGAATAATACTCTTTCTGCTCTTCGGAAATATCGGCAAAGACGTAACGACCGCCGAATTTTACGAGAAAATGGGCGTAGTCATAGTCGACGAAACACTTAAATCGACTATTGACGATACGGATAACACGATAACAATTGACGGTTTAAAGAAAAATATTCTTTTCAACCATACCGGCGACGGCGGCAGACAGTTCGTTCTAATCGCAAAACCCGATACCGAACGTATTTATAAGATAGAAGTTAAGACTTATAACCTCATCGGCTACGATAAAAACGGTGTTCCTTCTTACACAACGAGCTACGCTCGCGGCGATTACGACGAAGAGATATTGATGGCGTTCCAGAGCATTAACGGCAACGTAGTCGATTATGCCGATCCCAACGAGGGCAGTATTTGGTCGTCTCTCGTTATGCCGCTACTTACGATAGGCATCGGCGTGCTTTTGATTTACGTCTTTATGCGCCAAGCTCAAGGCGGCAACAAGAGTGCGATGGATTTCGGCAAGACCAAAGCACGCGTAACGCAAAACATTAAAGTTCGCTTTTCCGACGTTGCAGGTGCGGAAGAAGAAAAGCAAGAACTTCAAGAAGTAGTAGAATTTTTAAAGAATCCCAAGAAGTTCTCCTCTCTCGGCGCAAAGATACCTAAGGGCGTATTGCTCGTAGGTCCTCCGGGAACGGGCAAAACCCTGTTTGCGAAAGCCGTAGCCGGCGAAGCCGACGTGCCGTTCTTTTCTATAAGCGGTTCGGACTTCGTTGAAATGTTCGTCGGCGTTGGCGCATCGCGCGTGCGCGACCTCTTCGCAATGGCGAAGAAGGCTATGCCTTGTATCGTATTTATCGACGAAATCGACGCGGTAGGTCGTCAAAGGGGCGCAGGGCTCGGCGGCGGCAACGACGAGCGCGAGCAGACGCTAAACCAATTACTCGTTCAGATGGACGGCTTCGACAGTAACGAAGGAATTATAATAATGGCAGCAACTAACCGTGCCGACATTCTCGACCCCGCATTAATGAGACCGGGCAGATTCGACAGACAAGTATACGTCAATCTCCCCGACGTTCGCGGAAGAGAGGCGATCCTTAAAGTTCACGCACGCAACAAACCGCTTGCGGCAAACGTAAACTTTAAAGTTCTTGCCCGCATGACGGCAGGATTTTCGGGCGCAGACCTTGCAAACCTCTTAAACGAAGCGGCGATACTCGCGGCGCGCGCAAACAGAACGGCGCTCACCAACGAGGACTTATACGAAGCAATCGAAAAGGTTATGATGGGTCCGAAAAAGAGCAGTAAACTCGTAACCGAAACAGACAAACGCATTACCGCATACCACGAAGCGGGGCATGCTATACTTGCAAAACTTCTTCCGCACTGCGACGAAGTTCACGAAGTAACCATTATTCCTCGCGGAAACGCAGGCGGCTACACGCTGACTCGCCCCAAATCGGATAACCAATACACCAGCCGCAACCAACTTCTCGACGATCTCGTAATGACAATGGGCGGAAGAGCCGCAGAAGAGCTCGTTATAAAAGATTATACGTCGGGCGCAAGCGGAGACATCAAGCAAGCTTCTAAAATCGCACGCGCAATGGTAACCGAACTCGGTATGAGCGAAAAAGTCGGTCCCGTAAACTACGGAAGCGACGACCAAATTTTCGTCGGCCGCGATTATCAAACGAGAACGACTTACAGCGAAGCGCTTGCAAAACTTATCGACGAAGAAGTCGAAACGCTTATTAAAGAAGCCCACGAAAAGGCTTGCCAAATGCTCGCTAACAACAAGGATGCACTCGACAAAATGGCAAGACTGCTCGTCGAGCGTGAAACCATATATTCCGACGAAGTCAATATGCTTATGGAAGGCAAGAGCGTAGAAGAAATCATGGATTATATGGATAAATCCGCAGAGGAAATCCGTCGCGATCCTTTCCACTTAAGTGACGACAAGAAAGACGATAAAAACGATTAATTAAGAGGGGCTCATGGCAAAAATACTATCATTTTCCAATCAAAAGGGGGGCGTTGGCAAAACGTCGACTTGTGTAAACATGGCGGCGGCGCTCGCCCTCAGGGGTAAAAAAGTCCTGCTAGTCGACGCCGATCCGCAAGGTAACGCCACGACCGGCTTGGGCTTTTCCAAAAACCGCTTGGAACGCTCGATTTACAACGTTTTAATTGAGGAAATGCCTGTAAAAGCGGCAATCTTAAAAACTCAAATAGACGGTCTCGATATTCTTCCGGCAAGCATCGACCTTGCCGGCGCCGAAGTAGAACTCGTATATCTTCCGACAAGGGAGAAACGACTCGACGCCGCGCTTAAGGAAATATCGAACGACTTCGATTACGTTTTGATAGACTGCCCGCCCTCGCTCGGGCTCCTAACGATAAACGCACTTTCGGCAAGCGACGGAATAATAATCCCCATTCAGAGCGAATATTACGCAATGGAAGGATTAAGCCAACTTTTAAACAGCGTAAAGCTGGTAAACAAGCATCTTAATCCGTCGCTCACCATATACGGAGTCGTAATAACCATGTACGACGGTCGCGCGCTTATTTCCAAGCAAATAAACGCCGAAATACATAAGTTTTTCGGTAAAAAGATGTTCGACACCGTTATACCGAGAAATATTAGAGTTTCCGAGGCGCCCAGCCACGGCAAACCGGTTATGCTCCACGATCCCAGATCGACGGGCGCAAAAGCCTACGTCGCACTTGCCGACGAATTTCTTCTAAGGGAAACCGCAAAATAATTCACGGAGGAGGAAAACATGAAGGTCAACAAAGGATTAGGCAAAGGCTTGTCCGCTTTATTCGGCGACACGAGCAGCGAATACAGCCGTTACGCTTACGATACCGAGAAAATGTCGGAAGAACAAGCGAACGCCGTATACGAAATCGAACTGGAAAAGATATTTGCCAACCCCAATCAGCCGCGTAAAGCATTCGACGACGTCGCGCTTAAAGAACTCGCCGATTCAATATCCGTTCACGGCGTAATCACGCCTATCGTATTAAACCGCGAAGGCGATCGCTACATGATTATAGCGGGCGAACGCCGTTTCCGCGCGAGCAAGCTTGCAGGCAAAACGACCATTCCGGCAATAATCCGCGACTACGACGAGCGGCAGGTCAAGGAAATTTCGCTTATCGAAAACCTGCAAAGGGAAGACCTTAACCCCATCGAAGCGGCAACCGCCATGCAGCAGCTCATGCACGACTACGACATGACTCAAGAAGAACTGTCGGGCAGAATAGGCAAGAGCCGTTCGGCTATAGCCAATACGATGCGACTTTTAACGCTGTCGGCTCCCGTAATCAAGCTTGTGGAGAGCAATAAGCTGTCCGCAGGTCATGCGCGCGCGCTCGTCACTCTTCCCGAAAACGTTCAATCGGCAATTGCCGAAAAAGCGGTAAAAGAAAAACTTTCCGTCCGCGACATCGAGCAAGCCGTTAGGGATTTTTATAATCCCCCCGAGGACACCAAAAAAGCAAAGCGCGAAAAAATGCAGGCGCAAATGAGCGTCGAGCTTAAAGATATGGTTTCACGCATGCAGCGCGATTTCGGGACCAAGGTCAGCGCGATAGGCAACGATAAAAAAGGTAGAATATACATAGACTATTACACACGCGACGATCTCGACCGTATTGTGGAAATACTCGAGCTTATCGAAAAAAACGGTAATAAATAATCAACTACGGCACGCCGCTTGCACCGACACTTCGGGGCGAGCGGCGGTTGTAGGTTTTACGAAAAACGGCATTGCTTTTTGCTTACCTCATTATTTCCGTTTGGCGGTGACACATGAAAAAAGACAAAAATCTTATAATTTGCACCATAATTTCGGTGCTTATTTCAGTTATAGTTTACGGCGGCGCTTGGGCAATAGGCTTTTTTTGCATGCCGAAAAACGCAATATATTCTCGTGCGGCAATAGTTTCGGGCATTGTTACGGGTCTTGCGGCAATAATCAACGTTCTCGTTTACGTTTTTCAAACGCGAAGGCTTAAAAGCTTCACGGTAAAACAAGCAAACGATTATTTAGAAGCGAAAAAATCGGTTATAGAACGCGACTGCCAAAAAGCCGAGAAAAAAATCGATCGCAATATAAAGCTTACGATATCTTATGCCGTTTTATTGCTCGTTTTGGTTGCGGCGTTGACCTTTACGACGGCTGTTTCGGACATTCCGCTTTCAAACGACGACAGCGGAGCATCTTTACTACTTGCGATTTTTGCCGTTGCGTTTATGCAAGGGGTAGTGCGCTTTTTGATATTCAAGCCGACTCTAAACGAACCGGATGCCAAAAGAGAACTGCCGAAAGACTCTTTTCCCCTTCTTTACGGCTTAGTCGAAGAATGCGCTAGCAACGCCGAAATCGACAAGCAAGTACGACTGTTTTTCTCAAGCGATACGATCGGAATAAGCCAATATAAAAAACAAATGTGCATTTTTCTCAATCCGGTCGAAGTTGCGTTAATGACGAAGGACGAACTAAAAGCGGTTATTATGCACGAATTTGCACACGAGCGCAATTCGGATATTCAACTTCGGGTACGGCACGACTCTTTCCACGAAAAAGAGGGCGGCTGGTTGTTTTTAGGTGCGCCAATATCGTTTGTAAAACTCGATATCGACGTATACCGCGAGGTTTCGTCGAGAGCGCACGAGGCTCGCGCGGACGAATACGTCGTTCGGTGCGGAATGGCTCAAAACTACGTAAACGCTATCGCAAAGGGCGAACTGTTTTACATATATTCGGGTTACGAATGGAAAGAAACAAGCTACGACACTTACGTCGACGAAAAGCCGGTAGACGATTTTATGCACCGCGAACTCGACAACTTTAAGCGCCGCTTGGTCGAGTATAGAGACAGATGGTTTTTCACGCTCAATAACGAACTGCCGCAACGTATAGACACTCACCCCACTTTCAAAATGCGCAGGGAAGCGTGCAGGATCGAAACGTTCGACGTCGATAAAACGGAAACGGACGAAAACTATCTTGCCGAAGTCGAAGCGCTTTTGAATTTTGCCGATAAAACGCTTCATGACGGTTATGACCTTAACGAATATCTGCCTATACGCTCGGAAAACTACGTTTACCGCACGGAACTTTTCAAAAAAGCCGAAGCCGAGGGCGATAGTTTTGCTTTCGCAAGCGATAACGAGCAGCTTGAACTCGCTCAAGCATACGTCGGCTACGATAACGCCAAAGCGCTCGCCATTGCAAGGCAAGTGATTTCGCGCTCGGATAACACTCTCGCGTATTTTCTTGCGGGCATGCTGCTCTCTTGGGAATACGACGACGAATGTATTGCAATGTTCAAAAAAGCCGCAGAAACCTCCGCTTTTTTCGAAGAGGCGTACGACCGCTTGGCTGTCTACGCGCTCCGCACGGGTAAAGCCGACTTAATTAAAGACTACCGCGAAACCGTCGTCGAAAAAACTCAAGCGTTTATCGACGAAGACGCTCTTACGGATATAAACCGCATTACACTCTGCAAACCGACCGTCGGCGCCGTCGAAAACGAAATTATAAACGAACTTAAAAAGTATTGGGGCGAGTCGCTTATCTCCGTTTACCTTGCGGAATACGTCGGCGATAACGGAATAACGGCAAAATATTACGCAATCGAGCTCGAAAATAAGCCGAGCGCAGATTATAACAATAACAAGATCTTAACGGACGATCTCTTTTTCAGAATGACAAATCCGACCACAAAGTATTACCTTTTTTACTTCGGTGAAGGATTAAAAAAGATTAAATCGGTTAAGGGTTCAAAAATCTATTCGGCAAAATAACGCCGAATATCGAAGTACGATACGGCGGAGTGACCGAAAATGAATATATACGCAATAAGCGACCTTCACATGTCGGTCGCAAATCCCAAGCCGATGGACGTTTTCGGCTCTTGTTGGAACAACTATCTCGAAATAATACGCGACGACTGGCTAAAAAAAGTCGGCTCGGACGACGTCGTTCTTATATCCGGCGATATAAGCTGGGCAATGAACACCGCCGACGCACTCAAGGATATGGAATACTTCCGCGACCTGCCGGGCACAAAAATCTTTATCCGCGGCAACCACGACTATTGGTGGAAAAGCATAAGTCGCATACGCGAAGCCGTGCCCGAAGGGTGCGTAATGTTGCAAAACGACGCGGTGCGCATCGGCAATTACGTTTTTTGCGGATCGCGTTCTTGGCTCGTTCCCGGTTCACCCGATTTTAGCGAATCGGATAAAAAACTCTATCTTCGCGAAATCGAAAGACTGCGCCTCGCCTTTTTTAAAGCGCAAGAACTCAAAGAAGAAGGGGATAAGCTCGTTTGCATGACGCATTATCCGCCGTTCAACGTTCGGCGCGAGCCCAATGAAATAATCGACTTGATAGAACAAAACGGCGTTAACGCCGTCGTTTACGGACACTTACACGGAAAAGACGTGCGCGCCGACAAGATTGTAAAACGCAATTCGGTGTTATATTATCTCTCTTCCTGCGATTTAGTGGGAAACGAACTCGTTAAAATCGAAGTATAAACAATAAAAACGACTGCGAGCAACGGTCTTTAACGGAGAAAAAAATGGAAGAAAAAGAAGTAGTTGTAACGGATACACAAAACGCAGAACGGACAAATGAAAACAAGACGTTGGGTAAAATCGTCAAAAACCTTTGCAAGCGCTGGTTTATAGACGCCTTTTCGGGCATGGCGCAAGGGCTTTTTGTAACGCTTATTGCCGGAACAATAGTCAAAACAATCGGCAATTACCTTTTTAAAGGAACGGCGTTCGGCGAATTTCTCGCAATGCTCGGCGGTTTTGCAAGCCTTGCTATGGGTTGCGGAATCGGAATAGGTATAGCGCACGGCTTAAAGGCAGATAAACTCGTTATGTTTTCCGCAGCGGTGGCAGGGTTTGTCGGCGCTTACGCCAACGAAATACTCGGCGGGCACGACCTTGCGTATATCGCGGCAAATCTATTCACTAAGGCAAGTCCGGGCAACCCCATCAGCGCGTACGTCTGCTCTCTTCTCGCAGTCGAAATCGCGCGGTTCGTTTCGGGCAAAACCAAGCTCGATATCCTCTTAGTTCCCCTCACTTGCATTACTTGCGCGGCAATCGGCGTTTACGTTTCCTATCCCTTTATTTGGCTAATCGCTCAAATTGCCAACGGTATCAAGCTCGCAACCGAACTTTACCCCTTCCTTATGGGTGTGGTCATTGCGGTGGTTATGGGCATGCTTTTAACACTTCCCACTTCGTCGGCTGCCATTTGGATAACTATCGTCGGCTCTTACAACGGAGCTGTTCCGGATGCGGTTTATCTCGCCGGAGGCGCGGCGGTAGTCGGTTGCGCCTGTCACATGGTCGGCTTTGCCGTTATGAGTTTTAAAGAAAACGGCTGGAGCGGAATCGTTTCTCAAGGACTCGGCACGAGCATGCTTCAAATACCAAACGTTATGCGCAAGCCGATTTTATTTCTTCCGCCGGTAATCGCCAGCGCGATTGCAGGTCCGCTTTCCACTTGCCTTTTCAAACTGCGTTGCGACGGTTCGGGCGGCGGCATGGGTACGAGCGGTCTGGTTGGCATTTTCGGAACGATAAACGCATCGAGCGGAGTCGTCAAGCCGTGGATTATGTGGCTCGGAATAGTTTTGCTAATGTTCGTTCTTCCTGCCGTCGTATGCTATTTCACCTCTGAGTTTATGCGCAAAAAGGGCTGGATTAAAGACGGCGATTTAAAAATTTAATCGATAAAATTTTTCGGCTATGGCGCGATAACGGTGCTATAGCCCTTTATTTTGCCTTTTTGCGTTTAAAAAGGTAATAAACGGCGTCTTCTTCGCGTAATATATTACGAGGTTTTAATATGGACGAAAAGAATACGCAAACGCTTACCGTAACCGATCAAAAAAAGGCTTGCATTTCGGGAGTAGGCGAGGTGAACGGCGTTACCCAAGAGCGAATAACTTTCACCCTTTTAGATAACAAAAAGATAACCGTTACCGGTGCGGGGCTGAAAATATCGGGCTTTTCCAAGCAAACGGCAACGCTGTTTATCGACGGAAACGTAAGCGAAATAAGATTTTTCGGCGATAAAAGCATATTAAAAAGGCTTTTAAAATGACCTTCGAGGCGGACGGTCAACTGCTAATTGCCTTCGTTTTGGCAGCGGCGGGTTTTTCGGGCGGCGTAATAACCTTTCCGTTCGACGGAATAGCCGCCGTTTACTCTGCAAAAACGCCGCGCGTTTTATCGGCGTTGTTCGGCGCCGTTCGGGGATGCTTGCTTGTTTTTTGGTGGGTATTCGTTAAAGACAGAGCGGTTTTTCCGTCTATTCGTCTATATATGACGGCGGCTTTTGCAATCGGTTTTTGGTTATATAAAAAAACCTTCGCTAAAATTATTGCAATTGTATTCAAAAAGTTATATAATACGTTTATAAAAAAATTCTCGAGTCGGAGAAAAAAACGTTATGGAACCCGAACAAAAAAGCAGAATAATAGCGGCAAGCACGTCGGCAATGGTACTCTTGCTATTCATTCTCATAGCGGTCATGGTTTATCAAATGATAAGCATAAACGGTCGCCGCGCAAAAATAGAAAAACTCGAAGCGCAGATTGCCGAGCTCGAAGAGGAGCAAGAAAAACTGACGAGCGATATCGATCTTTGGATAAGCGAATGGAAAATCGAAGAGCGCGCACGCGAGCTTAAATACGTTTACCCCGACGACAAGAGTGAAAATGACTAACGTAGCAATAATAGATATTGGCAGCAATTCCGTCCGAGTAAGAATTTCTTCGGACGGAAAAGTTTTATTTCGGCAAACAATCACTACTCAACTTTCAAAAAACATACAAAACAAAAAGCTTTGCGCCGAGTCGGTCGCACGCACCTTTTCGGGTATCGACGAGCTTATAAACCACGCTAAAGAATACGGCGCAACCGTTTACGCTTTTGCGACGGCGGCGGTACGGAACACCGAAAACGGCAATGAGTTCGCCCAAGAATTTTTCAATCGTTATAACGTCGCGCTCGACGTGGTCAGCGGCGAAACCGAAGGTGCGCTCGGTATAAACGGCGCTTTGACCGGCGCGGACGGAACGGTTATCGACGTCGGCGGCGGCTCGTCCGAAATCGCCGTTAAAACAAACGGCAAAATCGTATACGATCACTCGCTTGCAGACGGCGCCGTAACGCTTACCGATCTCTTCGGTAAAAACAGGGAGGGCGCAAGGGCATACATAAAAAAACGCCTGAGCGAATACGGAGATTTACCGAAAACCGACGACGTTTATCTTATAGGCGGCACTGCAACGTCCCTTTCCTATATGCTCAGCGGCGACTCGGAATACGACAGGGAAAAAAATCACGGAAGAATAATAACGCTCGCGGCTCTCGACGAATTTACCGACTTGCTTTATTCAAAAACTGCGGAAGATATAAAAAGGGATTTTAACCTCAACTTAAAACGCGCCGAGATAATCCATTCGGGCAGTGCAATAATTTCCGAAATTCTTCGCTTTATGAATAAAGAAAAAGCCGTCGTAAGCGAAAACGACAACCTCGAGGGATATTATCAATATATAATCGGTGAAAACAAATGAGAAACAAAAAGAAACTATCGATAATCGACCTATTGCCCGCTATTATGAGCGCAATACTGTTTTTAGTGGTTTTGGCGTTCACAATTTTTCTTTTTAATTTAAGACCGCTCTTAGCCGTTATCCTCAGCATTATAGGTCTTATTTTAAACTATGTTACGGGCGTTGCCGTGCACGAAGCAGGGCATGTTGCGGCGGCTAAAAAATATAAAATGCGCCTTGTTTTCGTAAACCTCGGTATTTTTTCGGTCGATTACGTAAACGCAAAAATAATACCGTTTACCCTTTTTAAAAGAACAGCAGGCGAAACTTCGTTTTTGCCGACCGAAGAAACGGACGAAAAACAAATTAAGTCGATCGCGGCGCACGGATTACTCTATTCGCTCGTGTTCTTTTTGGCGGCAATTATAATAAGCGTCGTCGTTTCCATATTAACCGGGCATGCGGAGCCTATTTGCCTTATTTCGGCAGGGCAAGCCGCAAATTATTATATTTTATCACTTAACGCCTTGTCGACCGATAAAAGTTCGGACGGCTCCGTTGCGTTCGGTAACGGAAAATACGCCCGCGTATTAGCTTATGCTTCCAACGTCGAAAGGCAAATTCAAATGGGCGAAACGCCGACCGAAAACGATGAGTTTATATCCGATAACGAGCCTATAGCCCTATATTTGCATTATTTATTTACCGTACACGGCGGCAACGGCAAAACTGCGGCAAACGAACTTAGCCGCTCGATATCCGTCGATCGGTTAAACGACGCGGAGTTTAATCTTATATACCCCGAACTTGTTTTCAATTTGGCAAAAAGAGGGGTTGAAAAAGACGAGCTTTACGATTTAGCCGAAGACTTCTTTGCAACCGCGCCAAACACCGTATCCGTTCTTCGCGCACATTACGCCTACCGCCGCGTTAAAGGCGACGCCGCTTGGGCTGAAACGCTTGAAAAAAGTTATAAAGCGCAGCTCGAAAAAGCACCGCCGTTTGCCGTCGAAACGGAACGCATTCTCACCGAATAATCGCATGCGTTATTAAAAAAACGCGACGTAGTCATTTAAGAAAATGAAAAAGGACGATACATGTTTTTGCATGCATTCGTCCTTTTCTTAAGCCCTTTTAAATCGTCCGTTTTTGCGCATTAAAAAAGCACGCCTTTTTGCTTATACAGCGGCGCGCTTTAATTGTTATTTAATTTTTTTCACGTAAGAGCGGCGGCGTTTATGCTGAATAAAATCAAAATATTTCCACTGCGCCTGAATGGCGTAATTATCTTCGAGCATAAGATTCGTTTCGCAGTATTCGATATCTTTTCTCATCATAAGTTCGATAAGACCGTCTATGACGATGCTGTTCACGCCGAGGTTTTTATAGCTCGGAAGTACGGCTATAAGCCCGAGATCGAGCCTTTTGGGATTGTTTGCTATTTTTAAAAGATTTAACAGCGCCTTAGGATATAGTTTGCCGTTTCCGCCCTTAAGCGCGTCACCTATCGCGGGGAAACAAAGACCGAACGCCACGACGTTTTCGTCTTTATCGAGAACGGCGCCGATGTAATCGAGCTTAATGATAAGATTAAACTGATCTATCATTTGCTGCTTCATGTTGTCGGTAAAAGGAACGGTGCCGTAAATATCCTTATAACCTTCGTCGAGAACGTGGAATATTCCGTCCTTATATTTTTGAATAAACTCTTTAATATTGGAAGCCGTGCCCATATGTAAGCCGTATCTTTCAAGCACACGTTCTTTAATGCGTTTCACTCGCTCGTTTCTTTCCTTGGGTTTGAATATCCTGTATTCTATCCAATCGACTTCCTTGCTAAGACCTACCGATTCTATAAGTTTTCCGTAATACTCGAAGTTGTATTGCTCTTCAAAAGTGTTCGTTTGATCGAAGCCCTCTATAAGTAAGCCCTCTCTTTCGAGGTCGGAATATCCCAACGGACCGCACAAAATATCGCATCCCTTAGAAACAGCCCAATCCTCAACGGCTTTAAAGAGCGCTGCGGCAACGCGTTCGTCGTCGATGGAATCGAATCTGGTAAAGCGCGTGCGGTTTTCGCCCGTTTTCGCGTTGGAAGCGTGCTGAATAATGCCCTGTATGCGACCTACCTGAACGCCGTCGTCGTAAGCGTTGAAAAATACGCTTTCGCAAGTATCGTGATAAACGTTTTTATCGCTAAACAGCAACTTTTCTTCGCTATACAGAGGCGGAGTATAGCATGGATTACCCTTATAAAGGGTATACGGAAAGTCGAGGAAACGCTTGCGTTCTTTTTTATTGTTAACCTCTACTACAGTAATCATTAAAAATCCTTATTCCTCTTAATCGAGGCTCTCGTTTTGCATTCGCCGACGTGGTGTAAATCATTCGAGCTCCGTCGAGTATATCACATTTAACCGAGATTGTAAAGTTTTTTCGTTAAATATGCACAAGGTAATTGTTTTTTTACCTTTTTTTCACCGTAATTTTAAAATCGTTTTTTAGCTCAAAACAACAAAAAACGAGGATATAGGGCGATTATCGGCTATTTTGCACAATTAGTTATTTTTAAGATTATATAAAGATTATCAAAAATTGTCGACTATATCCTTGCTTTGTGATATAATGTAAAAAACGGCGCAAATACAAACCGCAGTAATACAAAAACAAAAAATCGCCGAAGTGATTTTTCGGCAACGAAAACGTATAAATAAAAAGGCGTAGTATGGAAAGAATAATAAAATATCCGCGCACTCCGCACATAAGCGGCTCCAAACTTCAACCGGGCGACGAAGATATATCCCAAATTCCCTTTTCCGAGATTTCCGACGATTATCTCGTCGTCGAAGAAAAGGTGGACGGCGCAAACTCGGCAATTTCTTTTTCGGAAAGCGGCGAACTTTTACTTCAAAGCAGAGGGCATTTTTTGACCGGCGGTTATAGGGAGCGGCATTACGATTTATTAAAAGTGTTCGCCGCCTCGCACAAAGCCGAACTTTACGAACTTTTGGGCAGACGGTACATAATGTACGGAGAATGGCTTTACGCCAAACACAAGGTCTATTACGATATGTTGCCCGACTATTTTCTCGAATTCGACGTATTAGATAGGGAAAGCGGAATATTTTTATCAACCGAGCGCCGCCGCGAAATACTCGGCGGCTCGTGCATTAAAAGCGTGCCTGTATTGGGCGAGGGCAAGTTTAAAAATAAAGACGAGCTTTTAAAATTGCTCCAAAAATCGCTATACGTAAGCGATAATCCAAAACAAAGTCTGCTTAGCGAAGTCGAAAAACGCGGACTCGACGCCGAGCGCGCGTTGGCAGAAACGGACCTTTCGGGGCTTGCCGAAGGGCTGTACGTAAAAGCCGAAGCAAACGGTGCGGTAACCAAAAGAATGAAATACGTACGCTACGGCTATACGCAAGTAACCTCTTGCGAGGACGACTGGTTGTCCAAACCGATAATACCTAACGCAATTAAAGAATAAAAAAACGACCGATGCGGTTCACTTTACGGTGATATCCGTCGGTCGTTTTAATTTTCGATATTATTCGGCTTTAGCCGCCTCGAGCGCTTTCATTTTATCTTTACGCATGTTAAAGAGCGTTGCGACAAAATCGCAAGAAACGATAACGAGGTTCAATATGTAAAGATAGAAGGTATAGGGGAGCGCCTCTCCCGTTTCAACGGAAGTGATGATTTTACCGATCAACGCGCTGACGTAACCGAGCATGATGATTGCGGTAAAAAATATGCTTTTGCCTTTTGCGGTACCTGCTTTAATGCTTTTATAAAGCGAGATAGGCCACGAGCAACCGAAACAAATAAGCATTCCTGCTTCAAAAATACTTGCCATTTTATTCTCCGTTCTTCCATATTAAAGGCGAGCGCCCGATCGGACGTCGCCTTAATACGGTTATTTTATTTTAATTTGTATTAGTCTTTCTTTGCAAGATTCTTATATTTAGCGAGTCTTGCGGCATTTTCTTCCTCGGCTCTTTCAAAGAGTTCAGCGGCGAGTTCGGGTTGAGCCTTCTTAAGGCTGGTATATCTCGTTTCACCCATAAGGAATTCTTGATAGCTGGAAGTGGGATCCTTGCTGTCGAGCGAGAAGGGGTTACCCTCGACGATCGACGGATTGTATCTGTAAAGGTGCCAATATCCTGCCTCGACAGCCTTCTTTTCTTCAGCTTGCGAGTTGGTCATGTTAATACCGTGGTTAATGCAGGGTGCGTAGCAGATTACAAGCGACGGCCCGTCGTAGCTCTCGGCTTCGGTAATAGCGTTAAGGAATTGTTGCTTATTAGCGCCCATCGAGCATTGCGCGACGTAAACGTAGCCGTAA